>CAYPGK010000001.1:0-90605 GCA_964410055.1 uncultured Gemmatimonadaceae bacterium
TCAGGGGTCAGGGGTCAGGTATCGGGCGTCGGGTGGTGGGTGGTTCGCGGAAGGCGCGGGGAATGGGGGAATGTATTAGATTGCCGGCGCCATCGGGTCGGTGGGTTCTCCGTTTCTGCAAGGGTCAGGGCGACACATGGAAGCGAGCATCCTGGAGACGCTC
The DNA here is from genome assembly GCA_964410055.1 of uncultured Gemmatimonadaceae bacterium. Taxonomy (GTDB): domain Bacteria; phylum Gemmatimonadota; class Gemmatimonadetes; order Longimicrobiales; family RSA9; genus CALBZE01. The sequence continues at coordinate 164 of CAYPGK010000001.1, forward strand.
CGCAAGCACGTGATCACGCGCGGGCTGGATGCGGAGGAGATCGAGTATGTGGCGGCGTTCGGCCGCGAAGTCTGCTACCTGCCGGGGACGTTCATCTTCCACGAGAGTCAGCCGCGGCGGGAGTTTGGCATCCTGCGCCGCGGCGCGATCGAAATCCGAAAGGGAGCGCGCGGCCGGCCGGAGGTGCTCTACGTGCTTTCGCCGGGTGAGTCGTACGGCGAGGGGAGCCTGCTGGACGACTATCCGCACTCGACGTCGGCGTACGTGGCCGAGCCGGCGGAGGTGGTGGAGATCCCGCGAGAGGCGATCGAGCGGATCGCGGCGGAGCGGCCCACCACGTACGCGCGGCTGGTCGTTGGTGCGGCGCAAGTGATCGCGAGCCGGCTGCGCGCCGCCAACGCGCGCCTGGTCGACCGCGGGCACATGTACCTGTCGGGCGAGCTGCGTCGAGAGAAGGACCTGCTCGGCGAGCGCGACGTGCCGGACCGGAACTACTACGGGATCCAGACGCTGCGCGCGGTCGAGAATTTTCCGATCACGGGGATCGCGATCGGCCAGTATCCGGAGCTGGTCAACGCGCTGGCTGCGGTGAAGGAAGCGGCGGCGCGTGCGAACATGGAGCTGGGGCTGCTCGACGAGGAGATCGGACAGGCGATCGTGCGGGCGTGCCAGGAGATCCGCTCGGGCATGATGCACGACCAGTTCGTCGTCGACGTGATCCAGGGTGGCGCCGGGACGTCGACGAACATGAACGCGAACGAGGTGATCGCGAACCGCGCGCTGGAGCTGCTCGGCCGGCGTCGCGGCGAGTACGACGTCGTCCACCCGAACAACCACGTCAACCTCTCACAGTCGACGAACGACGTCTACCCGACGGCGGTCAAGATCGCGGCGAACTGGGCGCTGAAGGGGCTGGAGCAGGCGCTGGCCGAGTTGCGGGACGCGTTCCTGGGGAAGGCGGCCGAGTTCTCGGACATCGTGAAGATGGGCCGCACGCAGCTCCAGGACGCGGTCCCGATGACGCTCGGCCAGGAATTCCACGCCTACGGCGTGACGATCGGCGAGGACGTGGAGCGGCTGCGCGAGGTGGCGGCGCTCACGCGCGAGATCAACATGGGAGCGACCGCGATCGGCACGGGGATCAACACCGATCCTCGCTACGCGCCGCTGGTCCGCGAGCACCTCTCGCACATCGCCGGGCTCGCCCTTTTCACGAGCCCCGACCTGGTCGAAGCGACGCCGGACACCGGCGCGTTCGTCCAGCTCTCGGGCGTGCTGAAGCGCATCGCCGTCAAGCTCTCGAAGATCTGCAACGACCTGCGCCTCCTCTCGAGCGGGCCGCGCGCCGGGCTCGCGGAGATCAACCTGCCGCCGATGCAGCCGGGCTCGAGCATCATGCCCGGCAAGGTGAACCCGGTGATCCCCGAGGTCGTCAACCAGGTCTGCTTCCAGGTGGTCGGCAACGACCTGACGGTCACGATGGCGGCTGAGGCGGGGCAGCTCCAGCTCAACGTCTTCGAGCCGGTCATCGCGTTCAACATCTTCCAGTCGATCGACACGCTGCGTCAGGCGTGCGTGGTGCTGCGCGAGAGGTGCGTGATCGGGATCACGGCGAACCGCGACCGGATCCGGCACCTGATGGAGCGCAGCATCGGGATCGTGACCGCGCTGGTCCCCTACATCGGCTACGAGCGGGCGAGTGCCGTGGCACGGCAGGCGTTGGAGACCGACCGCGGCGTCTACGAGCTGGTCCTCGAACACGGCTGGCTTAGCCAGGAGCAGCTCGACGAGATCCTCTCGCCGGACGCGATGACCCGGCCGCGCGCGATGCCGGTGCTGCGTGGCCGCTTCGACGCACAGGAAGAGGTGCGCGCGAACTGAGTGCCGCGCCGCCCCGGGCCAGAGGCCGTCGCCTCAAGCCAGCGGCCGGATCGCGGTCGGCACGTTGTTCGGCAGGCTGAGCACGAAGGTCGAGCCGGCGCCGGGCCGGCTCTCGACGCGGATCTCGCCGCCGAGCAGATGAGCCAGGCGGCGAGAGAGGGCGAGTCCGAGACCGGTCCCGCCGTAGAGCCGGGTCGACGATCCGTCGACCTGGCGGAACTCGTCGAAGATCGAGGCAAGCTGCTCGGCGGGTATCCCGATCCCTGTGTCTTCGACGACCCATTCGATCCACCCGGCGTTCCACCGCGTCGGCGCGCCGCCCGGCTGGCGCCGCACCGTCACGTCGACGCGCCCCTGTCGGGTGAACTTGAAGGCGTTCGAGATCAGGTTCTCGAGGATCTTGACGACCTTCGCCCGGTCGGTGCGGATGGTGATCTCGCCATCGGGCGCGTGGAGGTCGAAGGCGACGCCGTCGGGCGGGTCGCCGGCCTCGGCGGCGGCGATCCGGGCGAGCGCCGTCGCCTCCTCTCGCGCCTCCTGCACCGCCGTCCGCCCGAGTTTGACGTCGGCGAGCTCGAGGATGTCCGTGATCAGCCGAAGCAGTGCGGTCCCGGCGCGCTCGATCTTGCGCAGCGCATCGGTCTGCTCGTCCGTGACCGGGCCCGTGTGGCCGTGGGCGATCAGGTAGGCGTAGCCGAGGATCGCGGTGAGCGGGGTGCGCAGCTCGTGGCCGACGTTGGCCAGGAACTCGTTCTTCAGCCGGCGCGCGTCCTCCGCCTCCTGGATCCGCGTCAGCAGCTCCTCGTTCTGGGCGCGCAGCGTCTCGTTCACCGCCTGGAGATGCTCGATCAGGTGCGCCTTCTCCGCCGTAGCGGCGAGCTGGTCGGCGACCATCCCGAGGAGCCGCAGCTCCTCCGTGGTGAAGACGCGAGGCGCGTCGAAGTAGAAGCTGAGCGCGCCGGCGACCTCGTCTCGGACTTCGAGCGGGAGCACGATCTGCGCGCGGAAGCCCAGCTCTCGCGCCGGGTCCCACCATTCCCGCTGCGACGGGTCGGCGAAGATGTCCTCGACCGCGACCGGCGTGCGCTCGGCGACGGCTCGCCCGGTCGGCCCACGGCCGACCCGGATCCGGAGCTGGCTCAGGAACCGGGCCGACGACTGAGGCCAGTTCTGCGCACAGACGAGCTTGAGGAGGTCCGGATCCGGTGCATCACGGAGGAAGATGGAGCTGAAACTGGCTCCGACGAGCGGCGTGACCCGGGCCAGGGCGAGGCGGTAGACTTCCAGCGGCCGTGTGGCGGTCAGGAACGCGTGAGCGATTTCGCGGACGACCTCCAACTCACGCTGCTGCAACGACTCCGGCGATTCCTCCGCCGCGGGTCGGGTGAGATGGGCCGTTCGTTCGGAGCTCACGTTTCGTTCGATGGTCGGCGTGCGTGGTCGGAATGGGCGGCCGGCTTTCGCGTCCCGGCGCGATCGAATCTCTTGACGCGCCCCCGGTCCCGCTCTACTGTACCCGAGACTTTCCCGGGCGCCGCTAGCCGCTGAATGGCAAGAATTCTGTCCGAGGCGGCGCTGACGCGACTCAAGTTGGCAGTTGTTGGGGGAGCCGCGCAAGTGTGCGCTCTCGGTTCGGGGCCGCGTGGCACCGGGCCAGTGGGTCCGAAGTTCGCCACCCCGCGATGGTGCGGGTCGGCGCATCTCGTCACCAGATTCACTTCGAGAGGAGCGAGTCCATGAACAAGTCCGAGCTGGTCCAGAACCTGGCGAGCATGGCGAAGCTGTCGAAGGCAGACGCACAGCGCGCCATCGACGCCCTGTTCAATCCGAGCGGCGGCGTGATCGCGTCGGCGCTGAAGAAGGGCGACAAGGTGCAGATCACCGGCTTTGGCACGTTCGAGACGCGGCAGCGGAAGGCGCGCACGGGCCGCAACCCGCGTACGGGCAAGGAGATCCGCATCGGCCCCACGACCAGCCCGTCGTTCCGTGCGGGCAAGGGCCTCAAGGACGCGATCAAGTAAGCACGCCGTCCTCGTGAATGCGAAGCAGGGCCGCGCTCCGGTTCAGGAGCGCGGCCCTGCTTCGTTCATGGACCGTCCGGGCCGCTCAGCGGCCGGGTTCGCGTAGCCGGCGGCGCGGGCGCTCGCCCATGGGAGGGCGTCGGTCATAGTCGACGCGCACGCTGCGCCCCTTGAGCGTGGTTCCGTTGACCGCCCGGATCACACGGTCGGCGACGGCGCTGTCGACCTCGACGATCGACAGGTTGTCCCGGATGTCGATCTTGCCGACCTTCTCACCCGAAATGTTCGCCTCGCCCGTGATCGCGCCGACGAGGTCGCCGGGTCGAACGCCGTCGCGGGCGCCGACGCCGAAGAAGAGGCGGACGTAGGCGGGCGGCGCGGGCACGGCCGCCCGGGCGCGCGGTGCCTCGGGCGCCTCGACCGCTTCGGGGAGCGCCTCGGCCGGGGCCGGCGGGCGACGCCGCAGGAGCGCGCTGGCCGCGGCGGCGACCTCGGCGGGCGCATACCGCTCGAATAGCGGCTGGAGCACGAGGAGCTGGGCGGCGATGTCCTCTTCGTACAGGGCGCGCTCGAGCATGGCACGGAAGCTCTCGAGCTCGGCGGCGGCCGGAGCACCGACCGGCAGGCGCCGGGCACGTGGCTCGAAGTTCGCACGCGCTGCGATCTGGCGCAGGTGCGGCCGCTCCCGCGGCTCGATCAGGACGAGCCCGCCTCCGCCGTGGCGGAGGGAAAGATCATCGGCATCGAAGGGAACGTCGTAGCTGAGGACGAACGCGCCTTCGGGCGCGGCCTCGTCGGGCGCGAGGACGACGATGCGGACGTCGTCGCCGGTGCCGCGTGCGGCGCGGAAGCCGCGCAGGATGAGCTCGTCGGCGAGCATCTGGGCGCGCGCGCCGGTGCGGCAGTAAACGGCGACCTCGCCTGGCGCTTCGCGGCCGGCCAGGAAGCCGGCCAGCGCCGCGGTCTTGTCCCCGCCGACGACGATGGCGTAGTCGAGCGGCCGCGTCTCGACGGGCGGCGTCGGCTCCTCTTCGACCTCGGTCGGGATCGGCGGGATCTGGAGCGCGCGGCGGACGTGGCGCTCGACGTAGTCGTCTACGGCGTCGGTGCGCTCCGAAGTGGCGACGACGCGCTGCGCCTCGCGCGGCGTCGAGTTGGTGAGCGCTTCGACGGCCTCGTGGGCGTCCAGTGCGAAGATCGCGGCGAGGTCGTCGATGACGAGGGCTGCGACGCCGCCGAGCTTGAGCGCCGAGGCGTGCACGGCGTCGAGTGCGGCCGCGGGCGTCGCGACGACGACGGCGGCGTCACGGACGGGCGTGGCCCATCCGGGCGCGAGCGCGGCGACGGCGAGCGGCGTGCCGCGCGCGTAGCGGGCGAGAGAGGCCGCGGTCCGCACCGCGACCTCCGGGGTGGGGACCAGCACCAGGGCGCGCAGCGCGCCCGCCTCCTCCTCCACCATCGGCTCCTCGCCGAGGAGTCGATCGACCAGTGCGAGCCCGTAGGCGCCGACCACGCCGGCGCCGGCGGACGCGTTCAGCACGACGTTGCCGCCGCGGCGCAGCACCGGCACCGCGGCACGCTGGAGCGGCGTCGGCGCATCGTAACCGAGCAACTCCACCCCCTCGACCAACTCGGGCCTGAGCCCGAGATCCCCGAATCCGTCTGGCATTCCCACCCTCTTCACTCGTGTTGTCAAAGGATACGGCGGCGGCAATATACGGCCTTGCAAGTGTTCTGCCCAGGCGCATACCTTCGGCGCTCTCCTTCGGACCCGAGCGGAGGACCATGGTAAACGTACACGTGTGGCTCGGCGCTGCGAGCGACTTCCTCTGGGGCTGGCCGATGATCGTGCTGCTGCTCGGCACGGGCGTCTACCTGACGCTGCTGCTCCGGGGGCTCCAGTTCCGGTGGCTCAAGCATGCGCTGTGGCTGGCGCTGGTCAAGCGCCGGGAGGAGGGCGCAGAGGGCGACATCTCTCACTTTCAGGCGCTCATGACCGCGCTCGCCGCGACGGTCGGCGTAGGCAACATCGCCGGCGTGGCGACGGCGATCGCGGCCGGTGGACCGGGCGCGCTCTTCTGGATGTGGATCACCGGCCTCTTCGGGATGGCGACCAAGTACGCCGAGGCGGTGCTCGGCGTGCGCTACCGCGAGGTCGACGCGCGCGGCGACATGGCCGGCGGCCCGATGTACTACCTCTCGCGCGGGGTGGGTGGCGGCTTCGGCAAGCTGCTCGGCGGCGCCTTCGCGCTCTTCGCCGCGATCGCGGCATTCGGCATCGGGAACATGGTCCAGTCCAACTCGGTGGCCGATGCGCTCCGCTCATCATTTGGAGTTCCGCCGATGTGGACGGGCATCACCATCGCCGTACTGGCCGGGCTCGTCATCCTGGGCGGGATCCGCAGCATCGGGCGAGTGACCGGCTTCTTCGTCCCGTTCATGATCGCCTTCTACCTGCTCGGCGGGCTCATCGTGCTTGCGCTGAACTGGCGCGGAATCCCGGACATGGTGGTGCTGGTCTTCAGCGAGGCGTTCCGCCCGACCGCCGCCGTGGGCGGATTCCTCGGCGCGACGGTCCGGGACGCGATGCGCTGGGGCTTCGCGCGCGGGATCTTCTCCAACGAGTCCGGCCTCGGCACCGGCGCGATCGCGGCCGCCGCCGCGCAGACCCGCTCGCCCGTGACCCAGGCAATGGTGTCGATGACGCAGACCTTCATCGACACGATCGTCGTCTGCTCGATCACCGGCTTCACGATCATCGCGACGGGCGCGTGGACGCGCGTCGACCCGCTGACCGGGGCAGGGTTGACCGGCGCGCCGCTCACTGCGGCCGCTTTCCAGACCGGGCTCCCCGGCGAGTGGGGCGGCGCCATCGTTTCGCTCGGCCTTGCCTTCTTCGCCTTCTCCACGCTCCTCGGCTGGGCCTACTACGGCGAGCGTTCGATCGAATTCCTGATCGGCGCCCGCGCCATCGCGCCCTACCGTCTCCTCTTCGTGGTCGCCGCCTTCTTCGGGGCCGCTTCCCTCGACCTTGGCCAGACCCAGGCCATCGGCTTCCAGCTCGTCTGGGATTTCAGCGATGTCATGAACGGCGCGATGGCGATCCCAAACCTGATCGGACTGCTGCTCCTATCAGGCGTCGTCGCGCGGGAGACACGGACCTTCCTCGCGAGGCGCGAGGAGGCCGGGTCGGAGGAGTGACCGGGGTGGAGGAGGCGCCGTGGCTCCGGCCGCGGCGCCGCCCCACTACCCGCGAGCGGGGTCCCCAGGCTGGTACGGGAGCTTGTTCAGGAAGTGCTGCGTCTCGATGTCGAGGCGCGAGGTCCGGAGCTGGTCGGTCCTGGCGTGGACGACGGTGTCCGGCCCGTGGCGGTGCGCCTCGATCGTGACGGTGCCGTCGCCGCCCCGCAGGGTGATCGAGTAGCGGTCTTCGCTCACCTTCTCGATGGGGAGGCGAGCCGTGAGCACTTCTTCGGCGGTCCGCAGCACCTCGCGGATCGTCGCCGCGGTGATCCGTTCGTAGTCGGCCATGGTCCTCGCGTACGGCAAGGGTTCGAATGCAACGGCCGACAATCTGAATGGCGTTCGCCGCCGGGGCAAGGCGCGGCTCAGCCGGAGAGCACGCGGTCCGCGTAGCCGTTGTCCGGGTCGCCGCCCCGGGCGAGGATGCGGTCGACGGTGCCCGGCCCGCGGTTGTAGGCCAGGAGCGCGAGGCGCAGGTTGCCGTCGTACTTGTCGATCAGGTCGCGGAGATAGCGGAATCCGAGTTCGAGGTTGAGGGCGCGGTCGAAGAGATCCTCCGCGGTCGTGCCGGGGCGGAGCCAGGCCGCGGTCCGGGGCATCACCTGGGTCAGGCCCCGGGCGCCGACGTGGCTCACGGCGCGCTGGTCGAACGTGCTCTCGGTGTTGACGAGCCCGAATGCGACGTCGGGGTCGATGTCGTTGCGGACTGCGGCGTCGTAGATGTCTTCGGCCAGGTCACGCGAGATGCCGTAGCGGATGATTGCGCCTTCGATGGTGTCCTCGCGGATCTGCTCGGCCTCGCTGCGCGCCCATTCGCGGCTGACCGCCTCCTCGATGCGACCGGGCCGGGCGGCGGCGGCCATGCGTGCCTCGCGCTCGGTCGGCTCCGGCGGCGCACCGACCGGCGCCTTTGCGGCCTCGGCGATCGGCGCGGCGGCGCCGGCCATGGTCAGGCCGATGATCGGCTCGCGGTAGCGGCGCAGCACTTCGCGCGCGCGGCCGCGCCAGCCGCGCTCCTCATCGCGTTCCTTCAGCCGCTCCCAGCGTTCACGCCACTCCCTGCGGCGCTCGCCTCGTCTGCGTTCGCCCTGCCGGCGCTCGGGCGGCGGCCCATCGTAGGCGGTGTACGGGTACCGAGGCCGCGGGGGACGGTGTGGCCGATGACGTCGCCTGTACTCCGGGTCGTACTCGCCGTAGAAGTCGTGGGGCAGGAAGTATCGGCGAGGCCGCTCGCCTCGCCGGTCGCGGAATCGACCGTCCATGCGCCCTCCCCGGGCCCGTCGTTCGCACGCGCCGTGGCCGGCCGCCCGGCCGCGGCAGGCCGCAGGCCAGAGGGTGCAGCATCCGTGCCCTCGATCGGCCTTGGGCGTTGCCGCACAACGCGATCCGGGAGTCAGTGCAGCCGACAGTCGATGAGTCAGTCCAGCCGGCAGTCGACGCGCGCGATCGTGCCCGGCACGCCGTTCGGCCCGGCCTCGCTGGTCAGGAAGAGCGAACCGTCCGGCGCGAATGCGACGGCCTCGCCCTGCGGCTCGGCCAGCGTCTGGAGGTCGATCCCATCGCCGGGGAGGACGGGCCGCAGACGGCCGCGCCAGGCGATGCGGTAGAGCTGGACGGCCGTGTACGTCCGCACGGCGACCCAGCGGCCGTCGCGCGATGCGTCGGCGCCGGTGATCTGGTACGGAAGCGCCACCGTCGCAGGGGCGAGACGCCCGACCTCGCGCAGCTCGACGACCTCGTCCGTGCGCGGCGGGCCGGGGTAGCGGTATATCGTGGGCGGCGCGTGGCGGCCCTTGCTGATCAGGTGGATGGCGCCATCGGGGAGGATGTAGATCGCCTCGGTGTCGACGCCTCCATCGGGGTAGCTCATCGCGAGGCGCACCGCGGGTGCGGTTGCCGAGTCGTCGGGCGCCGGCTCGGGGACGCGGTAGACCGCGATCTCCTCGCGCACGCCCTGGTTGTCGCCCGTGTCGGCGATGTAGAGGCAGTCGCCGCTGCCGTTGCCGCACGGGGCGACGGAGATGTCCTCCCAGTCGTGGTTCTCCGCGCCGGTGACGCGGACGCGCCCGAGGAGCCGGCCTGCCGAGTCGATCGCGAAGACGAACGCTCCGTCGCCCGAGTCGTTGTGCGTCCAGAAGACACCGGGGTGGCGCCGGCTGGCGGCTACGCCGCTCGATTCATCGACGGCGTCCGGGAGCGTGCCGGTGCGGCGCGGCGCATCGCAGATCGAGGATTCGGTCGCCGGGGCGGTGCAGGCCAGGAGCAGCAGTGCGGCGGTGCACCGGGCGAGGTTGGCGGCCCGGGGCGGCGCGTGGCGATCGACGCCGCCGGCCCAGCCGGCCCAGCCGTGGAGCCGGCGCCGGATGACGCCTGCACTCCGCCCACCCCATCCACCCCTGGCCGGGCCACGATCGGGCCCGACCGGCCCTCCTCCCCCGTTGCGCGCAGTGCTTCCCATCGTCGTAAGGATGCCCGGTGCGCGGGAGCGGCGTCAAGCGGACGCACGCAGCTGAGTTGCCGAGCAATTCGCTCCCGCCCCGACCTTGACCGGCATGGGGCTTCCGGCTAGGGTCCGACGCAAGACTCGATTCTTCCAACGAACGTGAATACGAAGACCATGCAAGCAGAACCGGTCCGCGTCCTCTTCGTCTGCCTGGGCAACATTTGCCGCTCCCCGATGGCGGAGGCGGTCTTCCGCTCCCTGGTCCGCGACGAAGGCCTCGAGCATCGATTCGAGATCGATTCGGCAGGCACCTCCGACTACCACGAGGGCGAGCCGCCGGACGCGCGGGCGCGGGAAGTGGCGAGCGCGCGCGGGATCACCCTGACCGGCCGCTCGCGGCCGATCCGTGAGGGGGACCTGCACCGCTTCGACTACGTCCTCGTCATGGACGGTGAGAACCTTCGCGACGTCGGCCGGCTCGCGGAGCGGGCGGGGCACGCGGACAAGGTCCGTCGGCTGCGGGAGTTCGACCCCGAGGCGGGCGGCGAGCTCGACGTGCCGGACCCGTACTACGGCGGCCGCGAAGGGTTCGAGCGCGTGCAGGAGATGCTCGAGCGCGCGTGCGGCGGCCTGCTCGAGCACATCCGCACCGACCGCGCGTGGTGAGGCGCGAGCTCCCGACGGACCTGGCCGCCGGCGTCCAGGCGGCGCTGGACGCGCGGGCGGGGAGGCACTCGCCGCTCAGCCACGTCTCGCCCGTCGGCGGCGGGTGCATCCACAACGCGTACCGGCTCGAGACGGAGGCAGGCGACGTCGCCTTCCTGAAGTGGAGCCCACGCGGGGCCGTGCCGCCCGGCGTGTTCCGCGCCGAGGTCGAGGGGCTGCGGGCGCTCGCCGCGACGGGCGCGCTGCGAGTTCCGGCGGTGATCGATGTCTTCGATCCCGCGGACGCGTCCGACGCGGAGGGGCATCCGACGGCCTGGCTCCTCCTCGAGTGGCTGGAGCCCGGGCGCGCGGGCGCGGAAACGTGGGAGCGGCTGGGCCGCGGGCTCGCGGCGCTGCACCGGGCCCGCGCCGAGAGTTGGGGCGCGGAGCTCGGCAACTTCATCGGTCCGCTCCCGCAGCCCAACGGCTGGTTCGACGACTGGGCGACGTTCTGGCGCGAGCGGCGTCTAGCGCCTCAGCTCCGCCTCGCGTACGACGCGGGCCATTTCGGACCGTCCGAGCGCCGTCGCTTCGACCTGCTCCTCGACACGCTCGACGATGTGCTGGCCGGCGCGGACGCCGATGGTGCATCACTGCTCCACGGCGACCTCTGGAGCGGGAACGTGCACGTCGTGGTCGGCGGCGAGCCGACGCTGCTGGACCCCGCCGCCTACCACGGCCACCGCGAGGTCGACCTGGCCATGGCCGAGCTGTTCGGCGGATTCGAGCCTGCGTTCTTCGCCGCGTACGCCGAGGCGTGGCCGCTCGAGCCCGGCTACCGTCCACGGCGTCGTGCGGCGTACCAGCTCTACTACCTTCTCGTCCACGTCAACCTCTTCGGCGCCGGGTACGTGGGCGGCGCGTTGCGCGCACTCGAAGAGGCGCTGGGCGGATAGCAGGCGTCGCCGGCCGGCGGCCGCCTCGGCGCTCCGTTACGCCGCCTGTCGGCCGTTTTCCGTTCGGGGCTGCTGCTCCCCGGCCGGCAGCGACGGCAGCCGCACGGTGAAGGTCGAGCCCGCGCCCTGCTGGGTCTCCACCGAGATCGTACCGCCGAGCATGCGCGCGAGGCGGTAGGCGACGGCGAGTCCGAGGCCGGTCCCACCCTTCTCGCGCGTGAGCGCTTCCTCGGCTTGCATGAACGGCTCGAAGATCCGCGGCAGTTGATCGGGCGCGATCCCGATCCCCGTGTCGCGCACCTCGAAGACTGCATCGCCCTCCTTCTCCCACACCCGCAGGTCGACGCCGCCCTGCTCCGTGAACTTGACGGCGTTCGAGAGGAGGTTGACCAGGATCTGCCTCACCTTGTTCGCGTCGGTCCGGATCGTGATGGGCGAGTCGGGGAGCTCGACGTCGAAGGCGAGCCCCTTTCCCTCGGCGATCGGGCGGATCACATCCGCCGCAGTCGTTGCGATGTCGCGCGCGTCGGTCATCGTGGGCGAGATCACCTCCCACCCCGTCTCCGTGCGTGCGTACGTCAGGATCTCGTCGATCAGCGAGAGCTGGTGCTGGGCGCTGGCGACGATGCGATCGAGCTGGACGCGCTGCTTCTCGTTGACCGGCCCGGCGACCTCGGCCTGGAGCAGGTCGGCGAAGCCGATGATCGCGTTGAGCGGAGTCCGTAGTTCGTGGCTCATGACGGCGAGGAAGTCGGCCTTGGCGCGGTTGGCCGCCTGTGCCTCCTCGTAGAGGCGCGCGTTGTCGAGCGAGAGCGCGGCTCGGTAGGCGAACTCCCGGAGGTATTCGACGTCGACGGGCTCGTACGGCGGCGTGCCGCGATCCCGGACCAGCTCGATCGCGCCGAGCGTGTGGCCGCGCGCAATGAGCGGGAGCGCGATCCCGGACCCGGGCTCCAGCTCCCGGAGCGCACGCAGGTACTCGTCGTTCGGCGAGATCTCGCGGAGTCGCTCATCGGTGAAGTCGCTCACGAGGACTGGCTCGCCGGATTGCATCGCCTGGAGCACGGGGTGAGGCAGGTCGGGATCGAGGTCGATCTCGGCGAGGCGGCTGAGCGTCTTTCGGCGGTCCGGGTCGGCGTGAGCGGCGGCGATGGGTCGGCGCCCCGCGGCGACCGGTCCGTGGATCACCATCCAGTCGGCAAGGCGCGGCACGGCCAGACGGGCGAGGCTGTCGAGCGTCGCATCGAAGGAAAGGGAGCCGGCCAGTGCGCGGCTCGCGTCCGAGAGGAAGCGCTCGGACTCTTCCTCGGCGCGCAGCGCCGTGATGTCCTCGACGATCCCGACCAGGCGGTAGACGGTGCCGTCCTCGCGCGCGAGGGGGATCGTGTGCGCACGGACCCAACGGATCGAGCGGTCGGGCCGGATGACCCGGAACTCGGCGTGCGTCTCGTCGCCGCGGCAGCTGGCCTTCAAGCTCTCCGCTGCCTGGTCCCGGTCTTCGGGATCGACTGCTTCCAGCCACGACCACGGATCCCGGACGAGGTCCGTGACGGGGCGTGCCCAGATCGTTTCGTACGCGGGGCTGACGTACAGGACCTGCCGCGGCTCCACCTGCGCGACCCAGAAGATGCCGTGCAGTGTCTCGGCCATCTGGCGCAGGATCTGTTCACTTTCCCGGATCTGCCGTGCGGCGCGGCGCGTCTCCGTCACGTCGGTGAAGGAAACGACGATCCCCGTCGGCGTGCCGTCCCCGCCGCGGAGCGGCGCCGCCGCGAGCGAGAGGACCAGCGGCGGACCCTGGTCCCCCTCGATCCGGACCTCCCTTTCGGGGGCCGGCTCGCCCGTGCGCATCACCTGGGCGACGGGACCGGTGACGACTTCACGCCCGTCCGGCGTCATGACGGTCCAGGTCGGTGCGCCGAGGCGTCGGCCGCGCAGCTCCTCTCGGCTGCGCCGCAGGATGTTCTGAGCCGCCGCGTTGGACTCGACGATCCGCCCCTTGCTGTCGAGGAGCAGCATGCCGGCGGGCGCGATCTCGAAGATCTGGCCCAGCTTTTCTCGACTTTCTTTCAGCGCCGCAGTCCGTATGCGGACTTCTCGGACCAGTGCCTCGTTCCAGCGACGGGCCAGGAGCACGCCGCTCACGGCCGTCGCGGTGACCAGTACCAGCGCGGTCCAGGCAAGGAGGCGCCAGCTTTCGGCGGCGGTGCGCATCGCTTCGAGCGTGGCGGCAGGCATCTGGCTCGCCAGCGCCGCCGCCGTGCGGTAGCGCGCCTGCTCCGTCATGACCAGGACGAACGAGGCGAGGATCGCGCCGCATACGATGATCGCCGTGACGATCCACCGCGCGGTGGTCACTCGCCGCTTCGGCAGCTTGAAGTATGCACGTTTCGTCCTCTCGACGCGCCGCGTGAACAGCGCGAGTGTGGGCGCGACGAGGGCAAGGGCCATGGCGAACGCGCCGAGCCACCATCCCTGCCAGATCGCGAAGGTCCGGTCCGCGTCCAGCCCATGCGACCAGCTCCAGATGAACGAGGCCGCCGAGCCGCACAGCGCCCCGACGAGCGATGCGGCCCCGAACCAGAAGTAGCTCTCGAAGGTGCGCAGGTCGATGCGGATCGGCGCGGCGCGATAGATGATCGCGTAGACGTAGAGCGCGAGGGGATCGGCAAGGGCGAAGAGGACGGCCCACCCGGGCGCCATTCCGGCATCGAGGGAGAGGATCAGCGTGGCCAGGTATGCCGGCACCGCGGCCCACGGCAGGCCGAGCCAGAAGAGGAGCAGGACCGAAAGCGACAGCGGCGGATAGACGGTGAAGAAGATGCGGGTACGTCCGAGGGTGAGCGGGAACGCGTTCCACCCCTCGCGGGCCTGGATCACGCCGATCACGATGATCACGAGGCACGCGACCGCCCACAGGCCGAGGAGCCAGCGATCGGGCCGGCTCGTGCGGGCGCGTCGAACGGCGAGCATGAACGGGTACGGCCGCCAAAGCGGGCCGCTCCCCCTGGCGAGCCGCCGGGATGCACCGTTCTCCACGAGGGCGTCGTCGGCATCGTCCCGCCGCACTGGATGGCTCATTCCGCTCGGCCCCCTGACCGCTCCGCTGCCACCGTTCGGGGGCGGCGGTTGCATTTCCCGGGCCGACACCGGGCGCCCGGCGCGTTGAAGCTCGCGCCGGGCGTCCCGTGGCATGCGCCGATGGGTTGTTCAGCGCGCGGCCGGGCGCGCCCTCGCTACCGGGCGAGGACCTTCGCCATCCGTGCGACGGCTTGATCCAGCGCCTCCTCCGACGCGGCGAAGGACAGCCGGACGTAGCGGTCGTCGCCGAACGCCGCGCCGGGAACGAGCGCGACGCCCGCACGGTCGAGCAGGTCGCTGCAGAACGTGACGGAGTTCGTCGCGTCGCCGGAGTAGAAGGCGTCGGCGCGGAAGAAGAGGTAGAACGCGCCGTCCGGATGGACGTAGGGGACGTCCGGCAGACGCTCGCGGAACAGTTCGACCAGGAGATCGCGGCGCTGGCGGAAGACCTCCACCATTTTCGCGATCGCCTCCTCCTCGAGCGGCTCGGCGCTGTACGCCGCGATCGCCGCATGCTGCGAGGGCGCGGCCGCGTTCGACGTGGTGTGGCTCTGCAGCGCCGCCATGTGTCCGGCCAGCACCGGGTCGGAGTAGGAAAAGCCGATGCGCCAGCCGGTCATGGCGAACGCCTTGGACGCGCCGTCGATGACGACGCCGCGCGCGGCGATCGCCGGGTCCAGGTCGAGCAGCCCGGCCGCGGGCCCCTCGCCGGCGAAGTGGATGCGCGAGTAGATCTCGTCGCTCAGGATCCAGACCTCGCGCTCGGCGGCCCAGCGCGCAATGGCTTCCAGCTCCTGGCGCGTGTAGACGGTGCCCGCGGGGTTGGACGGCGAGTTCAGGATGAGCCCGCGCACGCGCTCGTCCCAGACGGCGTCGAGCTCGTCAGGGCCGATCTTGAAGCCGCGATCCTCCCGGCCCGGCACGATCACCGGCTCCGCGCGCGAGAGCTTGACCAGCTCCGGATAGCTCGTCCAGTACGGCGCCGGGAGCAGCACCTTGTCGCCGGGGCCGAAGAGGACGAAGCACGCGTTGAAGATCGCCTGCTTCGCGCCCGCCGTAACCACCACGCCTTTGGGGTCGAACGGTCGGCCGTAGCGGCGCTCGAGGCTCGAGGCGATCGCCTGCCGCAGCGCCGGCAGCCCCGCGGGCGGCGTGTAGCGCGTCTCGCCGTTCGTGATCGCCGCGATCCCGGCCTGGCCGATGAAGTCGGGAGTGCGAAAATCCGGCTCGCCCGCACTCAGGTCGATGATGTCGCGGCCCTGGGCGCGCAGCTCCCTGGCCAGCGCCGCGACGGCCATCGTCGCCGATGGCGTCAACTCTGCGATGTTCTGACTGATTCGCACGGTTCGTCCAGGTTGGGGGGAAAAAGGCGCGGAAATATGAGAGCGCACCCCCTCGCCGACAAGCGCCGGGCCGTGGGCACCTTCGGCGCGCGCCCGGGGTAGGCCCGAGAGCACGGTCACCGCGTGTGACGACGTGTCCGTGGCGCCGCCGGGGTTGCCCGCAGCGGTGCCGACACGGGGACGCGCGTGGCCGGCCGAAGCCTCGCGCCGCCGCACGTTTCGTGCGAATCGGAGGCGGCCGCAGGCCCGAGGGCAGGCATTCGTGAACTCGACCTGGATTTCTCACGCATGGTGCGACGTCCCGATCCCCGTACCCATCGCTCCGCCGGGCGCACCGGCGCAGCGACGAGCGCTTGCGCCGCTGCAGCGGACGCTGTCTCGAGAGCGCTCGGCGCGCCACTCCGGACGGCCGCCGCCGCGCTGTCGGTGCTCGTCGTGGTCGGGGCTTCGCCTGCGGCGGCGCAGCAGACCGACCCCGCCGTCCTCCGGGCACGGATCGACACGCTCGCGCTGCGCGAGCACACCCGCTACCTCGCCGATGATCGCCTCGAGGGGCGTGGCACCGGCACCCGCGGCGAGCGAATGGCCGCCGACTACATCCGCAGCCAGCTCGAGCGGATCGGCGCCCGAGGCGCCGCCGCGGACGGCGGCTACTTCCAGCCGGTCCCGCTGCGGGTGGCCACGATCGACGACGCTGCGACGCGTGTCGTCGTCGAGCGCGACGGCGCGCGGACCGAATACAGGAGCGGCACCGACTTCATCGTCGAGCGCGGCGGCCGTGATGCGTTCCGCGACTTCTCGGGCGCAGCGCTCTTTGCCGGCACCGCTGCACTCGCCCGCGACGCACTGGCCGGGTACGACCGCCTCGACGGCCGGATCGTCGTCGTGATCGGCACCCTCGGCGACCGCGGCGCCGAGCTCATCACCGACTGGACACGACGCGGCGCCGAAGGCGTCGTCTACCTCATCCCGGAGCGGGACCGTTTCCACTCCTTCGTGCGCGCCCGAGGCGGCGAGCGCTACTTCGTCGACGCCGACGTCGACGAGCCGGCGTGGCAGTCGCCGCTCCCCACGATCGTCGCCGGGCCGCGCCTCGCCGCCGCGCTCCTCGCGGACGCGCCGCTCGCGCCCGACGCGCTCGACGGCAGGAAGCCGTTCGCCGCGCTCCCCCTCGATCGAGAGGTCGAGGCGACGATCCGCATCGCCGAGCGCCCGGTCCGCGCCGCGAACGTGGCCGCGCTGATCCCCGGCAGCGACCCGGCGCTGCGGGACGAGGTCGTCGCCTACACCGCCCACTACGACCACCTCGGGATCGGCGCGCCCGATGCGACGGGCGACTCGATCTACAACGGATTTTCCGACAACGCCGCGGGCGTCGCGATGGTGCTGGCGATCGCCGAGGCGCTCGTGCGAGAGCCGCCCGCGCGCTCCGTCCTGCTCCTCTTCTTCACCGGCGAGGAGCTGGGGCTGCTCGGCTCGGCGTACTACGCGGCCGAGCCGCTGGTCCCGCTGGAGCGCACCATCGCCGTGATCAACCTGGACGCCGGCGCGCCGCCCGCGCCGCCCCGGAGCTGGCGCATCGCCGGCGGGACCGCATCGACGCTCGGCGAGTTGGCGCGCCGCGTCGCCGCAGAGCAGGGGTGGAGGGCTGAGCCGTCCGCGCCGCGCCCGAACTCCGACTACTGGCCCTTCCTCCACGCCGGCGTGCCCGCGGTTTTCATCATCCCGGGCACCGAGTGGGAAGGCGTCACACGCGCCGAGCGGGAGGCGCTCCACGCCCGCTGGGACCGGTACCACCAGCCCGGAGACGAATGGCATCCGGACTTTCCCTTCTCCGGACTGCGACGATACGCGGAAATCGCGCTGCTGCTCGGGGTGGAGGTCGCAAACGCCCAGGAGCGGCCGAGGATGGGAGGTGGGGGTGGGTGAAGTCGGGAACCGCACACCTCCCCACCCTTGCCCCGACTCGCGCGCCCCACGATCTTCCCCCGCCATTCACAGCGTTTTCCCTGACGAGGAGGTGGAACATGGCCGCGGATCGGATCGCCGAAGCGACGTGGGAGGGGAACCTGGCGCAGGGTCAGGGGAGGATCGACCTGAAGAGCAGCGGGCTCGCCAGTCAGATGCCCGTCACGTGGGCGTCGCGAACCGAAGAGCCCGGTGGAAAGACCAGCCCCGAGGAGCTGCTCGCGGCGGCGCACGCGTCGTGCTTCGCCATGGCGCTCTCGCACCAGCTCGCCGGCGCGGGGCATACGCCCGAGCGCCTCGACGTTCGGGCCACCGCCACCTTCGACAAGGTCGGCGACGGGTTCAAGGTCACGGGGGTGCGCCTCCACGTCCGGGGCCGCGTCCCCGGCGCCGACGAGGCTGCATTCATGCAGGCCGCCAACGCCGCCAAGGACGGCTGCCCCATCTCCCAGGCGCTCAAGGGGAACGTCGACATCTCCCTCGAGGCGTCGCTGGAATAGTCCGGCAGAAAAACGTGCCGCGGCGACGGTTGGCCCACAGACAATCCGTCGCCGCGGATGCAGGAAGGGCCGGCGGTCCAAGACCACCGGCCCTTCTTCTGTCGGTTCCGGACCGAGCGCCAGGCCCGAGCCTGAGACGATGGGCGCTCCGCCCTAGTTGAGGTATGGCTCGATCCGCTCGGCGAAGCTCGTGCGCGCCCGGTGCAGCCGCGACTTCACCGTACCGAGGTTCACGCCGGTGATCTCGGCGATCTCCTCGTAGCTCTTCCCCTCCAGCTCGCGCAGCTTGAATACCAGACGGTGATGCTCCGGAAGCTCGTCGACCATGCGCTCGACGAGGTCCTGGAGGTACCGCTTGCGGTACATGTCGTCCGGACGCATCGACGAATCCTCGAACTGGAGCGGACGGTGCTCCGGCTCCCAGTGCGTCGTCAGCTTCTGGAAGAGGACCAGCGGGCTGCGCGAACGGTTTCGCAGCTCGTTCTTCGCCAGGTTCGAGCAGATCGTGTAGATCCACGTCGAAAACTTCTTCGACTGGTCGAACCGGTGAAGGTGTCGCGTGACGCGGATGAACGCCTCCTGGACCAGGTCCTCCGCACGGTCCCGGTCTCCCGTCTTCCGCGCAATGAAATGCACCAGCTTGTCCCGGTAGCGATCGTACAGCTCCGAGAACGCGCCGGCATGGCCCTCCAGGTGTGCCGCCACCAGCTCGCCGTCATCCAGCTCGTGCAGCGGAGCTCGCAGCCCCGGCTTCGGCTTCACGGTCATCGTGGCCATAGGTCTCCTTTCCCCAGGGCGACGAGGGCACGCTCGTACTCCCGCCGGCCGCGATCGCCATCCAAATCAACGAGAATCGGGAACGGTTCCCCAGCTCGTCATTTTCGCGTGAAATCAATGCATTAACTTACAAAAACTCGCCCCCGAACTCAAGGGTTCCGTGGGGCGAAGTTTGTATTTTCCAATGGTGGTTGAAGTTAGCCCGGACCGCGCCGGGACGCGGGGTGGCCGGGGTGTGCCGGCGCCGAAATCGCCGCGGTCGGCGGTGCGCGTCCACGGTCGTCGCATGGCGGGGCTCCGCGTTCGGGGGAGGGTGCGGGACGAGCCCAATGTAGGCAGGAGGACCGGCGCGCGCCATGGCGCCGTCGGCCATCGGCTACTGCTCTTCGACGCGCTGAATGAACTCGTCGACGAGCGCGCGGAACTGCTGGCGGAGCGCTTCCTCGTCCTCGGCGGCGCGATGGGCGAGTCGCGGCTTTTCCCAGGCGGGCGGGTTGTCGCCGCGGCCCCAGTCGGAGGGCGGACCGTGGGCGCGCTCGCGCGCGCGGGCGCGCATCCAGTCGCGGCCGGTCTGATAGAGCTGGTCGAGCAGGTTCTCCGGGGGAAGGATCTCGTCGGCCATGCGGATCGGCTCCTGGTCTTGGACGGTCACGCCGCCGCGGAGCGCGCAAGAGCCATGCCCTGCACGGGGGGCGCCCCGGCTCAGTTCCGGCGCGGTCCCCACCGAAACGCGGCGGCGTCCTGATGGGCGCCGAGCACTTCGGCGACGGGTCGATCCGGGAGCCGGACCTCGACCCGTACGGCTTCGGGGACGACGACGATGTAGTCGGCGCGCTCGCCGCCGACCACCGTCATCCGGAGCTCATCCCTGCCGCGACCGGAGAGACCGAAGCCGGGAACGCCACGGGGCACGCTCCCCGTCACCTCGATACGGCCGACCTCGCCGCGGATCAGACGGAGCGTTCCGGGCACCTCGGCGTCGATGTGGATCGAAAGGCGATTGCCGAGGAAGGTGAAGACCCGGCGTACGGTGTCATCGCCCCGGTCCTGGGCGGCGGCGAGCGCGGGGAGCATGAGTGCGGCCGCGACGATGAGGAACGCGTGCGAAATTCGGGTCAACGTAGCGCTCCGTCCGGTCTGGGTCCCGCTGCCAGGGCGCGGAGCGCTCCACCGGGGGTGGAGCGCTCCTGCGGATCTCCAATGCGAAGGCCGATCAGTAGTTCGTGCCGGAGCCGGTGGTGCCCGGTGCCGTGTCCAACGGCTGCTGCCCCGGCTGCGTGCCCGGCTGCGTGCCCGGCTGCGTCCCCGGCTCCATACCCGGCTCCATACCCGGCTGCATCCCGGGCTGCATCCCCGTCTGAGGCGCGGTGACGACCAGGTCCTGGTGGACGTTCCAGCGCTGGTAGTCGGGCTCCTGTTGGAGCTGCGACTGCTGGAGCCAGTTCGAGGCCTGGCCGGACGGCGCCTGCTGGATCGTGCCCATGATATGGACGTCGCGTCCGGTCTGGATCTCGGACATCTGCAGGGTCTGGCCGTCGCGGGTCGTGGCCGGCATCTGGATGAAGAGTGCGTGCGCCTCGCCGTTCACCTGGGTGGCGATCCAGAAGCCCTCGTTGGTCGGCTGGCCGACGATCTCCCCGTCGATCAGGACGGTTCGGCCGATGTCATCCGCGCCGAGCGGGAGCAGCATGCTCAGTTCGGCCGGCGCGCCCTCGGGTGTGATGGGTGTCGGCGCGGGGACGGCCGCGGCGGGTTCCTGGACCTGCTCGACCGTTTCCGTCCCGGCGATCTGCTCCTCGTCGGTGTCGACCATCTCGGCGATGGCCCAGATCAGGAGAGCGAGGACCAGCAAGCCGATGATCCACGGCCAGATCGACGGCCCTTTGCGTTCGACGTTGATGTCCGCCATGACAGCGTACCTCCTTCCGCGTTGGCTCCTACTCGCCGGGATCCCGGCGACCCCGCCACGGTGAGATCGTCGCAAATAGCGTTCCCTGCAAAGAAACCGTGCTGTCATGCGGATTCGGAGGGGAAAAGATGGGGCCCGGGTGTCTCCCGACCCCCGGGCCCCCGGCGACGTCGCACCCGCGCGCCGCCGGGCACACGAGCCATCCGGCGCCGCCGGCTCCGACGTGCCGCCCAGCGGGCGCGGAGCAACGGGCGCGGCGGGCGCTCAGCCGTGCGACGCGGTCGCCTCCGACGTCGTCTTGCGGATCCGGACGCCGCGCCTGGCGAGCTCCTCGATGTAGAGCTCCGCGGGCACGCACTGGTCCGGGGTGCACGCGCCCGTACGCGTGACCTGATCGCGCGCCTGCATCTGGCCGGTGATCGAGAGGGAGAACCCGGTGGTGCGCTCCATGGCGCTGATCCCGGTCTCCTCGTCGTAGTAGTCGAGCAGGTCGTAGACGATGCGGTGCGGCTGTCCGTCCTTGCGCCCTTCGGCCTCGACGCGCAGTGCGACCAGGTCGCGGCCCTCGGGCTTGCGCAGCTTCGGCTCGACGGCCGCGATGAACGCCTGCCTGGGCACGACCTCCTGCTCGCCGACGCGGATCGGCTCGAGGTCGAGGAGCCCGAGGTCGCGGATCGCCTTCATGATGTTGGCGTGGCCCGGGTAGCGCAGCGTCTTGTACTCCATGGTGCGCAGCCGGCCCTCGTACGTCCACGGCATCGTCGACAGCCCGCCGGCGGTGTGGAACGCCTCGAGCGTGCCGACCGGCTCGGGGAACGCAACGGGCTCGATCTCGGTGAGCGCCTCGACCTGCTTCGGCTTGCCGTCGCGCAGCACCCACGAGAGCGTCGTATAGTAGTCGAGCACGCCCTCGATCGAGTAGACGATCTGGTAGTTCAGCGGCGGCTCCGGCTGCTGCGGCAGCCCGCCCACGCGGATCTTCACCGTCTCCGGCTCGTCCAGCTCCTCGATCCCGGCCGCCGCCAGGATGTTGACCATCCCGGGCGCGAGGCCGCAGTCCGGGATCACGCTCACGCCCCGTTCACGCGCCGCAGCGTCCAGCTCGAGCTGGTTGAAGACGATCTCCGTGTTCCCGCCCAGGTCGCAGTAGTGAAGGCCCGACTGGACCGCGAGCCGCGCCATGTCCTGGTTGAAGTAGTAGGGGAGCGCGTTCATGCACGCCTGCTTCCCGTCCATGACCTGCAGCACCGCCGCTTCGTCGCGGGCGTCGAAGAGGACCAGCTCGAGACGCGGATCGCCGCGATACTTCTCGAGGAACGGCGGCAGAGCGTCGATGTTCTGATCCGCCACCGTCACTTTCTCGACCGCGGCGTTCTGGAGCAGGTCGTAAGCACAGGCCGAGCCCTGTAGCCCGGCGCCCAGTACCAACATCCTCAAAACGCATCCTCCAGGTGGGAGGGGCGGACTCCCTCGGCCGCCCCTGGGTTCTCGTATCTCCGTCCAGTAGACCGAGATCCTGAACGTGCGGCCCGCGCCCGGCCGTGTCAACGGGTGGCGTGCGGACGAGGCTCCGGGCTTGCTCCGGCCAGAACGCGACGTGCCCTGGCCGAACGGAATCGATCGTCGGGCCAGTCGATACACCGGGGCTTCGGTAATGGCACGGCGTTGTGGCCGGGCGCTCCGGGGTTTAGGTTGAGGATTGCCGAAAATCCGGGGCAAGCCGGGTCCGGGCCCCGGCGCCACGCCACGATCCTTCACATCGAGAGGTGCGACGATGCATGTGCCGATCGCACGCGCGCTCGACACCGTGACGCTTCGGGTGCGCCTGCTCGCCACGCTCATCCCGGGCGCCATGCTCTCAGCCTGCGGCGCCGGCGACGCCACCGACCCGATCCTGCACCGCGTGCTGGTCGTCGATCCGGGCGACGGCACGGTCCTGCCGATCAGTCGAGAAGGAGCGGGGCCGGGAGAGTTCAGGAGACCGGAAGCGATCGCCATCTCGGATACCGCGGTCCTCGTCCTCGATTTCGGCAACCGCCGCGTCCAGCGCCTCGGCGCCGATGGCGCGCCCGTGGGGACGACGCGGGTTCCGGCGGTCATCTACCTCCCCGCGGCCATCGACCCGCAGGGCGCCCTGGCGATCCCGGCACTGGGGCTGGACAGCAGTCTTGCGACATTCTTCGTCCCGGCCGACTCCGAAACCCTGCGCCTCAGGGTGGGCGAGCCCCTGGCCGATCCGCCCCGTATGATCGCACACTCGGTGATCCGCTACGTCACGCTCCCCAACGAGGCCGTGCTCGTTGGCGTAACGCTCCCCGAGTCGAGGTCTCCGCGGTGTTCGTCGATGTGCATGATTTCGCGTTCGAGGCAGTCGCGGAGCGGCGCATCCCGTGCACTTCCGCGAGGAGGTGTGCCGCGTCCTTCGCGGCCACTTTTCGCCGGGGGTGCGCGCGGCGGCGATTAACCTTATAATGTATCCAATGGAAACGCGCCGGGGGCGCGGAGTTGGGTAGGATCGGGCCGGGGCGAGTGGGTACGGGGACGGGGATGCGGCCCGCCGTTCGAGGGAGAGTTCCATGAGAGTGATCGAAGCGAACGACGTACATCGGGTTCTGGAGTTTCCGGCGCTGATCGAGGCGTTGCGCCGGGCCTTCGGATCGCCGGCGGGGATGCCGCAGCGGCTGATGTTTCCGTTGGACCCGGATGGAGGTTCGAGGGACGTGTTCGCGTTGCTGCCGTCGTGGAACGCGGACGTGATCGGGGTGAAGGCGTTCACGTACCTGCCCGGGAACGCGGCCGAGGGTCGTCCGATCCTGCACTCGAAGATCCTGCTGTTCGATCGTCGGACGGGTGAGCCGATGGATCTGGTGGACGGGACGACGGTGACGTACTGGCGTACTGCGGCGATGGCGGGTCTTGCGGCGGACTATCTGGCGCGGAAGGATGCGCGTCGGCTGCTGGTCTGCGGGACGGGTCATCTGGCGCCGTACATGGCGCTCGCGCACGCGTCGGTGCGTCCGATCGAGGAGGTGGTGATCTGGGGGCGGAACCCGGAGAAGGCCGAGCGGGTGATCGAGCAGATCGGCGAGCGCCGCTCGGACCTGCGCTGCCGCGTGGCGGGGAACCTGGAGGAGGAGGCGGGTGCGGCGGACGTGATCAGTTGCGTGACGGCGTCGCCGGATCCGATCATTCTGGGCCGCTGGGTCCGGCCGGGCACGCACACGGATTTCTTCGGCAACCACGAGCGGGACGGGCGTGAGTGCGACACCGAGATGGTGGTGAAGTCCCGGGTCTACGTGGACAGCCGGGTGAACGTGCTGGCCGAGGCGGGTGAGCTGTTGATTCCGATTTCGGAGGGCCGATTCTCCGCGGACGATGTGTTGGGCGAGTTGGCGGACCTGTGCTCCGGCGCGGTGAAGGGGCGGGGCTCGGACGACGAGATCACGATGTTCAAGTCCGTGGGCACCGCGCTCGCGGACCTCGCTGCCGCGGAACTGGTATCGCGGAGCCTGTAGTCGAGGGCGCCGCCCTCGGATGGACCACAACACGGGAGACGAGGAGGATCCATGACTCCGAACTGGCAGGGCGTATATCCAGCCCTACCCACCCAGTTCCACGAAGATCTATCCGTCGACATCGATGGAACGATGCGTCATTTCGAGGCGCTCATCGACGCGGGCGTTCACGGAATGGTGCTTTTGGGGACGATCGGGGAGAACAACTCGCTCACCGCGGAAGAGAAGCGTGAAGTGCTGCGCGCGGGAGTGGAGGTTGCGCGGGGGCGCATCCCGGTCCTTTCTGGCGTGTCCGAGCTGACGACGGCCGCGGCGTGCCGGTACGCGGCGGATGCGGCGGAGATCGGCATCGACGGGCTGATGGTGCTCCCGGCGATGGCGTACCGTGCGGACCGTCGGGAAGCGGTCGCGCACTTCCGCGCGGTCGCGGCGGCGGGCCCGCTGCCGATCCTGTGCTACAACAACCCGAAGGTCTACGGTGTGGACCTGACGCCGGACGTCTTCGTCGAGCTCGCGGACGTGGAGACGATCGTCGCGGTCAAGGAGGCGTCGGGTGATCCGCGTCGCCTCACGGACATCGTGAACGCCGTCGGCGATCGCTACATCCTCTTCGCCGGGCTGGACAACGTGGTGCTCGAGAGCGTGATGCTCGGCGCCGTCGGCACGGTGTTCGGCGTGGTGAACGCGTTCCCGGCCGAGACCCTCTACATGTGGGACCTCGCCATGCAGGGCGAGTGGGAGAAGGCGGTGGAAATCTACCGCTGGATGATGCCGCTCCTGCACCTGGACGACCATCCGAAGCTCGTCCAGTACATGAAGCTGATGTCGCAGGAGTGCGGCTACGGCCACGAACGCGTGCGGCTGCCGCGCCTGACGCTGGCGGGCGAGGAGCGTGAGCGCGTCCTGTCCATCATCCGGAAGGCCAAGGAGACGCGTCCCGCGATCCCCGTGGCTGCGGGCTGAGGCCGCTCCAGGCTGCGGTCGTGAACTTCGCCCCGCGCTCCAGATCGGAGCGCGGGGCGTTGTATTCGTGACCGGTTTGGATCGGAGCCCGCGGGCCCGGTTCGAGTGCGAGCCGGGTGAATGGTCTGACCTCAGCCGCGCGCAATGCCGCTGCGTTCGCGCAGTGCGTCGCTCAATTTCCCGGCGTACGCGAGCGACAGGATCTGCACCGTGTGCATTACGGGCGGCGGTGCGCCGGCGCCGTTGCCGTTCAGGTGCGTGCGGATCTGGACCATGCACCCGATGTTGCCCAGCGCGACGAGGTCGGCGCCTGTGCGTCGCACGGCATCGGCCTTCATCTGTCCGAGCTCCTCGGCGATCTCCGGCTGGTCGATGTTGTAGGTGCCTGCGGAGCCGCAGCAGCGCTCGCCGTCGTCGAGCTCGACCAGTTCGAGCCCCGGGATGGCGCGGAGCAGCCGGCGCGGCTCGGAGCGGATCTGTTGCGCGTGGCAGAGGTGGCAGGCGTCGTGGTAGGCCACGCGCAGCGGCTCCTCGAGCGCGGGCGGCGGCACGAGGCCGAGGCGGTCGAGGAAGACGGAGATGTCGACGGCGCGCTCGGAGAGGGCGCGCGCGGCCTCCTCTTCCGGCTGGCCCGCGAACATCAGCGGGTACTCCCGGATCCCGGAGCCGCACCCCGCGGCGTTGACGATGATGGCGTCGACGTCGTCGGGGAACGCGTCGAGGAGTTTACGCGCGTGCGCGCGTGCGGAGTCGGCCGCGCCGACGTGCCACCCCAGGGCGCCGCAGCACCCTTGACCCCTCGGGACGACGACTTCGACGCCGTTTCGCGTGAGGACGTCGATCGTGGCGCGGTTGATCGCCGGCTCCATCGCCTCCTGGACGCACCCGACGAGGAGCGCGACGCGCGCCCGGCGCGGGCCGATGGCCGGGATGGTCTCCGGGATCGCCTCGGCCGCCGCCAGCCTGTCCGGGACCAGGTCCAGCATGGGGCGGAGCGGGGCGGGGACGGCGGGGCGCAGCCAGCGGGTCATGCGGCCGGCCGTCACGGCGAGGCGGAAGCGCCGCGGGTAGGGGAGGGTGTTCAGCGTCAGCCACCGCTTGAGCCGATCGATGAGCGGCCTGCGGGTCTCCTCCTCCGAGACGGCACGGAACGGGAGCAGCAGCTTGTGGTACGGCACGCCCGACGGGCACGCGGACTCGCACGCCAGGCAGCCGAGGCAACGGTCCACGTGCTCGGCGACGGCGCTGGTGTCGAGCTCGCCTTCCAGCGCGCCCTTCATCAGGTAGATCCGCCCGCGCGGCGAATCCATCTCCTCGCCGAGGACCTGGTACGTCGGACAGGTGGGCAGACAGAAGCCGCAGTGCACGCATGCGCTCGCGGCTTCGGCCATGGCTTTCCCGTACGCGCCCAGCTCCTCGATCGGGATGCGGTGCTGCATTCTCCTACCCTGCTCGTCTATGCTGAAACCGCGGCCGACACGGCGTCGCCTTCCGGCACCAGCGCCGGGAACCGGCCATCGGGGTCGAGCGCGCTCTTGATGCGACGCGCGAAGACGGCCGCGCCCGTGTCGATCGGGCCGAGCCACGGCAGCGTGCCTTCCTGCGCCGGCCCGCGCACGACGAGGCCGGCGAGTCCGGACGTATCCAGCTCACCGAGCGGCCGGTCGGCGGGCCAGGCGATCCATGCGACGTTCCCGGCGACGGCGTAGCGCCGCGCCACACCCTGCGCATCGAGCGCCCGCTCCAGCTCGGCGAGGCGGCGGAGGGTGAGGGGGACCTTGATGATCCGGCTCTCGGGCGCCCAGGCGAAGTCCCTGAGCCCCTGCCAGTACGCCTCCTCCTCCTCGCCGGCGACGAGATCGAAGCGCCGGCCGGTCGCGGCGCCGACCCGGGCCGCGTGCACGTCCAGCGTCGCTTCCTCGCCCGAGACACGCACCACGAGCGTGCCGGGTGGCTCGAAGTCCAGCGCCTCCAGGTCGAAGGGCCGGCGTCCGAGCTCGGCCATGACCGCGACCGCGTCCTCGACCCCGTCGCAGGCGATGCGGATCGTGCGCCATGCAGGCGGTGTGGGGAAGACCTTGAAGGACAGCTCGACCAGCACGCCGAGGCGGCCGAGGCTGCCGACCACGAGCTTCGGCACGTCGAAGCCGGCGGCGTTCTTTACGACCTTCCCTCCGCCCCGGACGAGCCGCCCGGTCCCGTCGACCAGCCGCACGCCGATGATGAAGTCTCGGATCCCCCCGTACCGGAGCCGGCCGGAGCCGTTCAGCCCCGCCGCGACCGTGCCGCCGAGCGTCGCGCCGGCGCGGGCGAGGGGCGGGTCGAAGGGGAGGTGTTGGCCGTGGCGGGCCAGGAGCGCCTGGATCTCCTCCAGCGGCGTGCCCGCGAGCGCGGTGAAGGTGAACTCGTCCGGGTCGTACTCGACCACGCCGGAGAGCCGCGTCGTGTCCAGGTACACCGCGCCCGCCTCATGGGCGACGAGCGGCGCCTTCGTCCGCGCGCCGTGCGCAATGATGAGCCCATGCTCGCGCACCGCCGCGACGACATCCTCGATCCGTTCGGGCACGAGCGCAGTCACGTCGCCTCCACAGCAGAGCGGTCTTCCGGCGCGCCGCCGCTCGCATGAGCGGCCGATCTCGCGTACCCTGCCGCACCGCCGGCTGCTGCGGCCGAACCATTCCCGGCCCCGAACTCTTCGGCAGCCGGGAACATCTTCCCCCGGTTCGCGACCTGCTTGGGATCGAGGGCGAGGCGCAGCCGCTGGAACGCGTCGACGTCGTCCGGCGCGAACATGCGTGTGAGGAACGCGCGCTTCTCCACGCCCACACCGTGCTCGCCGGTGATGGAGCCGCCCAGCTCGATGCAGAGGTCGAGGATGCGGCCGGCCAGCGCCTCGGCGCGCTCGAACTCGCCCTCGCGCTGGCCGTCGTAGAGGATGAGGGGGTGCAGGTTGCCGTCGCCCGCGTGGAAGACGTTGGCGACGCGCAGCCCGTACTCGCGCGACAGCTCGCCAATGCGGCGCAGCGCCAGGCCGAGCCGGCTGCGCGGGACGACGCCGTCCTGCACGATGTAGTCCGGGCTGATGCGGCCGACGGCGGAGAAGGCGCTCTTGCGCCCCTTCCAGATCGCCGCCCGCTCCTCGGGCGACGTGGCCGTGTGCACGCCGATCGCGCCGGACTCCTGGATCAGCGCATCCAGCCGGCGCCGCTCGGCATCGAGCAGGTCGCGCGGCGCCTCCAGCTCGACGATCAGGACCGCTTCCGCGCCCGGCGGATACTCGGTGTGCACCGCGGCGGCGGCCGCCTCGATCGCCGTCGCATCCATGATCTCCATCGCCGACGGGAGCAGCCCCGCGGCCACGATGCGCGCCACGGCGTCGCCCGCCTCCTCGATCGTGCCGTAGCCGGCCAGGATCGTGTACGACGCCTCGGCGATGGGGAGCAGCCGCAGCGTGATCTCGAGCGCGATCCCGAAGAGCCCCTCGCTGCCGACGAAGAGGCCGGTCCAGTCCGGGCCGATCGACTCGAGGCTGTCGCCGCCCAGCTCGACCACGTCGCCCGTGGGGAGCACTGCCTTCAGCCCCAGGACGTGGTTCGCGGTCATGCCGTACTTGAGGCAGTGCGCGCCGCCGGAGTTGAAACCGATGTTCCCGCCGACGGTGCAGACTTGCTGGCTGGAAGGGTCGGGCGCGTAGTGGAGCCCGTGTGCCGCCGCGGCGCGCGTGACCTGGAGGTTGATCACGCCCGGCTCGACCACGGCGATGCGCCGGTCCGGATCCAGTTCGAGGATCCGGTTCAGCCGGTTCAGCGCGATGACGACGCCGCCCTCGACGGGGAGCGAGCCGCCCGAGAGGCTGGTTCCGCTCCCGCGCGGGACGAACGGTACGCCGAGGTCGTGACAGAGACGGACGGTGCGGATGACCTCATCGGCCGACTCCGCGACGACGACTGCCGTGGGAGAGACGGCGAACGCAGTGAGTGCGTCGGACTCGTACGCCGCGAGCTGCGCGCGGCCCAGGAGCAGACGTCGCTCCGGGACGATCGCGCGCAGCCCTCGGATCAGTTCGGTGGTGGGCGCCATCAGCCGGCGCGGCGGCGGGGCTCGATGCGCCCCCGCGCCGCCCTCCGGTGCCGATGGCCGAACGGCTCGGTCATGCCTGGAATCGGATCGACTTGAACTTGCGCGTCTGCTCCTCGATCGCCGCTTCCGTGGCCAGCCGCTCGATGCTCGACGCGCCGAAGAAGCCGACCACGCCCTTGGTCCGCTCCAGAACATACTGCGCGTCCTCCGGGTGCGCGATGGGGCCGCCGTGGCAGAGCACCATCACGTCCGGGTTGACGGACTTGGCCGCGTCGTGGATCGCCTGGATGCGGTCGACCGCCTCGTCCAGCGTCATCGCCGTCTTGTCGACGCCGATCGAGCCGCCGACCGTCGTATGCACGTGCGCGACGACCACGTCCGCGCCCGCCTCCGTGAACCAGCGCGCCGTTTCCTCGTCGAAGACGTACGGGCAGGTGAGCATCCCCAGCTCGTGCGCCTGGGCGATCATCTCGACCTCGAGCCGGATGCTCATCCCCGTCTCCTCGAGCGCGCGACGGAACTCGCCGTCGATCAGCCCGACCGTCGGGAAGTTCTGCACGCCGTCGAAGCCCATCTCCTTCAACTGCGGCAGGAACACCCGCATCATGCGGAACGGATCGGTGCCACAGACGCCCGCCAGCACCGGCGTGTCCTTCACGACCGGCAGGACCTCGCGCGCCATGTCCACCACGATGGCGTTCGCATCGCCGTAGGGCATGAGGCCGCTCAGGCTCCCGCGACCCGCCATCCGGTAACGGCCCGAGTTGTAGATGATGATCAGGTCGACGCCGCCCCGTTCGGCGAACTTCGCCGAGATCCCCGTCCCCGCGCCGGCACCGATGATCGGCTTGCCGGCCTCGACCTGCGAACGGAGACGACGCAGACACTCCTCGTAACCGATGAAAGGCATGACTCCCTCAATCCTTTCGTTGTGGCATGACGCGCAACAGCTCGTCCACGAGCGCGCGCGCGAATTCACGATCGTTGATGTGGGCGTCCACTTCCACGATCCGCACGTTCGGGCCGACGTTGGCCCGCAACGTGTCGAAGAGCACCCGGTCGGCCTCCGGGTCGTGGAACGGCTGCCCCTCCGCGTCGATCATGCTGACGCCCCGCAGCGGGAGCACCAGCACCACCGGGCCCTGCGCCCGGCTGAGCTGCGCTGCGATCCGACGCCCGATCTCCTCGCACTCCGCAGGCGTCGTCCGCATGAGCGTGACCGACGGATTGTGGCGGTACAGGTTCCGATCACGGAACTTCTCCGGGACCGTCTCGATCCCGCCGAAGTTCACCATGTCCAGCGCGCCGACCGAAACGACCTGCGGGATCCCCGCCCGACCGGCCGCCGACAGACGGTCCGGCCCGGCCGACAGCACCCCGCCCACCACCTCGTCGCACCACTCCGTCGTCGTCACGTCCAGCACGCCGGCGAAGTAGCCGTCGTCGATCAGCCCTTCCATTGCCCGGCCGCCCGCGCCCGTCGCATGGAAGACCATGACGTCGTAGCCCGCCTCCTCCAGCATCTGGCGCGCGGCCGTCACGCACGGCGTGGTCACCCCGAACATCGTCGCCGCGATCAGCGGCCGGCTCTCTGCCTGCGGGACCTCCTGCTCCACCATCCCGCAGATCGCTCCCGCGGCGTTCGCGAGCACCCGGCGCAGCAGCGGGTTCAGCCCCGCAATGTCCACGACCGAGTACATCATCGTGAGGTCCTTGATGTCCACGTACGGGGCCGTGTTGCCCGACATCATCGTGGACACCATCATCTTCGGCACGCCCACCGGCAGGACCCGCATCGCCGCGGTCACCATCGCCGTGCCGCCGCCGCCGCCCAGACCCAGCACGCCGTCGAAGCGGCCCTCCTCGTGCAGACGCGCCACGATCTTGCGCGCACCCGCGAGCATCACTTCGATCGCTTCTCCACGATCGCCGCGCGCGCGCAGCTCCTCCAGCGTCGCGCCCCCGGCGCGAGCCACCTCGTCCGCACCGATGTCCGCCTCGATCTGCGGATCCCCGAGAACCCCCAGGTCGAGGATCAGGACCTCATGGCCGCGCGCGCGGATCAGATCGCGAACGTAGCCGTACTCCTCGCCCTTCGTGTCGAGCGTGCCGACCAGCAGGATCGTCCGCGCCACGACGACCTCCCCGTCAATGACCCGCCGCCGCGGAGCCCGCGCTCCGAAGCGACCGCCACGGCTCCTCCTGCGACACGTCCACCACCGCCGGCCCCTCGCTGCGCGCAGGCGACAGGATCGCCAGGAACACCAGCGTCTCCTCCCCCACGTTGTACGTCCCGTGCACCTCGCCGCGAGGAATGTGCGCCATCTCGCCCGGGCCCAACACCCGGCTCTCCTGGCCGACCCACTGCTCCGCCTTCCCAGAGATCACGTAGATGATCTCCTCCAGCTCCGGGTGCGTATGGAACGCATGACCGGCGCCCGGCGGCATGTGCACCCGCACGAGCTGCAGATCCTCCGCCGCCGTCAGCCCCGGTCGGCACAGCCAGTCGTGGGGTCCCCACGGCAGCAGTTCGACTTCCTTCTCCCGATCCGTGACGAAACGGTGTGGCGCGCTCGAACTCATATCCACCGACTCCGGGCTGGGTTAGGGGCGGCGTCGCGGCGCCGCGCTCTCGTGTGGTTGCGTGCCTCAGGCAGGAGGCCATAATATACATTATCCCCCAGGCCGGCAAGCGCGTTGCGGCGCGGAATCTCGATCTCCCGGCATCGCCCGTCAGTGCCCTGGCCGCGTCGGTGGACCGGGACTCTTGCCCTTGCGGATTTCGCACCGAATATTATATCCAACTTCGACCAATGCTCGCCCGAACCCTGACGCGACGACGCATGGGGCGTCGTCCGCAAGTCGCCTCCTGAGCCCGGAAACCGCACGACGCGGGATTCCGGTCCTTGCAACCCCGCTTCACGGAGTCATTGCCATGAGAGGGAAACGAAGCCTCTGCGTTCTGCTCCTAGGCCTCCTAGCGCCTCCCGCGTTGCAGGCGCAAGGCACGGGGCAGGTCACCGGGGTGGTCACTTCGGACATGGGAGTGCCGCTCGCCAATGCGACGGTCACGGTCGTGGGGACCCAGCTCGGTGCTCTCACCTCGGAGAACGGCCGCTACCTCATCCTCAACGTACCGGCCGGCGAACACGTCATCGAAGTCCAGCTCATCGGCTACGCAACTCAGCAACAGACAGTCACGGTCGTCGCGGGCCAGCCTGCGGTCCTCAACTTCGAGCTCGCCTCGGAGGCGCTCGCGCTCGAGGAGGTCGTCGTCATCGGCTACGGCACGCAGAAGAGAGAACAGGTCACGGGCGCCGTGGCGAGCATGACCTCGGCGGATTTCGTGCGCGGCCCCGCCGTGGACGCGGCCTCGCTGATCGCGGGGAAGCTGCCGGGGCTGGCCGTCAGCACGCCGTCCGGCGACCCGACGGCGGGGACCGAGATCTCGCTGCGCGGGATCACCACGATCTCCGGCTCGACCAACCCGCTCGTGTTGATCGACGGCGTGCCGGGGAGTCTTTCGACGGTCGCGCCGCAGGATATTGAATCCATTAGCGTCCTCAAGGACGGCTCGGCCGCCGCGATCTACGGCACGCGCGGCTCGAACGGCGTCATCCTGATCACGACCAAGCGCCACGAGGGGCAGCGGGCCCGGATCCGGTACGAAGGGGACGTCAGCTACCAGACGATCTACCGCCGGCCGGAGTTCCTGACGGCGGACGATTACCGTCGGCTGATCGCCGAGGGCTATGCGTTCGAGGACCTGGGCCACTCCACGGACTGGCAGGATGCCGTTCTCCGCAACCCGCTGAGCCAGCGGCACAACATCTCGATCAGCGGCGGGATGACGAACACGAACTACACGGCGTCGCTAAACTGGGAGGACCGTCAGGGGATCTTCGAGCGTTCGGACAACCATTTGCTGACGGCTCGTGCGAACATCCGGCACACGATGTTCGACGGCAAGCTGTCGGCCGAGGCGAACTTCCTGAGCAGCACTCGGAATAACTTCTCGGGTCCGAACTACAGCTACATCTGGCGCCAGGCGGTGATCCGCAACCCCACGGACCGGATGCGGAACGACGAGGGGAAGTGGCAGGAGCGCAGCTCGTACTTCTACACGAACCCGCTCAGCCTCCTCCACGAGACGAACGGCGAGTTCGAGCGTCGCACGCAGCGCCTTCACGGGACGGTCACGTACCAGCCGATTCGCAACCTCCGCCTCTCGCTCATGGGCGGCACGTCGCGCACGTCGGACCTGTCGGGCGGCTCGACGACGTTCGACCACGTCGAGACGACGGTCTCGGGCAACAACAGCACGGCGTGGCGTAACGCTGGCTCGAGCGTGGACCGGATCCTGGAGCTGACGGGGACGCTCGAGGAATCTTTCGGCAGCCACAACATGACGCTGCTGGGCGGCTACAGCTACCAGGACTTCGTCAACGAGGGCTTCAGCGCATCCAACTTCCTGTTCCCGACGGACCTGTTCGACTACCACCAGCTCCAGCGGGGCGGTGCGCTGGCCGAGGGCCGTGCCAGCATGTCGAGCTACAAGAACGGGTACAAGCTGATCGGCTTCTTCGGTCGTCTGAACTACGACTGGCAGAACCGCTTCCTCTTCATGGCGAGCATGCGCTATGAGGGGAACTCGCGCTTCGGCGCGGATCACAAGTGGGGCCTCTTCCCGGCCGTGTCGGCAGGGTGGCGACTCACGCAGGAGAGCTTCATGGAGGCGCTCCCGTGGGTGAGCGACCTTCGGATCCGGGCCGGCTTCGGTGTGACGGGGATTGCGCCGACGAGCTCGTACCTCTCGCTTACGAGCTATACCTACGGCGGCCGCTTCCTCTACAACGGCCAGTGGGTGCAGGGGCTTTCGCCGGCGCGCAACCCGAACCCGGACCTACGTTGGGAGCGGAAGGAAGAGATCAACGTCGGGGTGAACTTCGGGCTCTTCGAGAATCGACTCCTTGGTGAGTTCGATGTCTATCGCCGCAACACCTACGACATGCTCTTCAACTACTCCGTCCCCGTCCCGCCTTACCTCTACGGCAGCATCCTCGCAAACGTCGGCCACATGCTCAATGAAGGCATCGAAGCGCAGCTCAGCTACGATGTCATCAACAACGGCAGCGTGCGTTGGACGACGTCGGCGAACTGGTCGACCAACCGCAACAAGCTCGTCAGCCTGTCGGACGATACGTTCCGGCCGCAGTCGGACTACTTCTACGACGGCCACACGGGCGAGCCGATCCAGATGTCGACGCACCGCATCGACGTCGGCGGGCCGATCGGCAACTTCTACGGCTACAAGTCGGTCGACATCGATGACACCGGCGCCTGGATCGTCCTGAACAAGGACGGTGAGCCCATCTCGATCCGTGACGTGACGGAGGATGACCGCCACGTGCTCGGCAACGGGATTCCAAAGCACTACCTGGCGTGGAACAACAACGTGCAGGTCGGACGGTTCGACATCGGCGTGAACATGCGCGGCGCGTTCGGCTTCCAGATCCTGAACTTCCAGCGCATGTACTACGAGAACCCGACGATTCTCCAGTACAACATGCTGAAGTCGGCCTTCGAGCCGGTCTACGGCAAGCGTCTCCTCAACTACGACCTGGCCTACGTCAGCTACTACGTCGAGGACGGCGACTACTGGAAGCTCGACAACGCTACGATCGGCTACACGTTCAGCCCGGATGCCCTGGGCGTGTTCGGCGGCACGCTGTCGAACCTGCGGGTCTACCTGTCCGGGCGTAACCTCATGACGCTCACGGGCTACAAGGGGATCGACCCCGAGGTGCGGACCACCGGGCTCAGCCCGGGGACCGACCACCGGGACAAGTACCCGACGACGCGCACCTTCACGCTGGGCGTGAGCGCGACGTTCTGAGCGATCACGAGCGGACGCGTCGGGGCGCGGCCACGGCCGGACACGGCCGGCCCCGACGTCCGCAGGCCGAACCGGACCAATGTTGGACTCACGCGCGTCGAACCGCGCCCAACAGGAAGCACGGAATAAAATGAGATCGATGTCGACCAAACGACTTGCGGCCTTCGCCCTACTGGGCGCGATCGTGGCCGCCCCGGCGTGCACGGACTTGACCGAGACGCCGTATGCGGAGATCACTGAAGCGAACTTCAACCCGAACGCGGGCGACCTGGCCGCCCTCATGGCGCCGGCGTACACCCCCCTGCGCCAGATCTGGATGAGCTGGTACGGGATGGTCGACTTCCAGGGGGAGACGGCGGACATCCTGATCACGCCGGTCCGGCCGAACGGCTGGTACGACGGCGGCACCTACATCCGTCTGCACGAGCACCGCTGGGACGTGAGCCAGGGTCAGCCCAGCTCGCTCTGGAGCCGCTCGTTCAGCGGGATCAACGCCGCCAACCGGGTGATCTACCAGATCGAATCCGGCGTCATTCCGGTCGAGGATCCGGCCAAGACGGCGACGCTCGCCGAGCTCAAGGCGCTGCGCGCCTACTACTACTCGCTGCTGCTCGACAACTTCGGCAACGTTCCGCTCGCCACGGACTTCACGGCGACGGAGCCGCCGGAGCAGGCGACGCGCACGGAGCTCTTCGACTTCGTCGTCAAGGAGCTCGAGTCCGCGCTGCCGAACCTCTCGAAGGAGACGGGCACGCCGATGTACGGCCGCATGAACTACTGGGCCGCCGTTGGGATCCTCGCCCGCGTCTACCTGAACGCCGAGGTCTACACCGGCACGGCGCACTGGCAGAAGGTGATCGACTACGCCGACGAGATCATCGACTCCGGCCTCTTCGAGCTCGAGGCGGAATACCGCCGGCCGTTCGCGCGGGACAACCACACGTCGAAGGAGCTCGTCTGGGCGGTGCCCTACGACATGATCCACGCCACCGAGAGCAACTTCCACATGAAGACGCTCAAGCCGGCGCTACAGTACGCGCTCGGTCTGGCGGCGCAGCCGTGGGGCGGGAGCGCGTCGAACCCGCAGTTCATCGACACGTACGACCCGGATGACACGCGCCTCGAGGACACGTGGCTCATCGGCCCGCACTTCGACAGCGAGGGCCGCGGCTACGACTTCGAGCAGCACGTCCCGTCGATCACGGAGACCGAGTTCCACCACGGCTATCCGGTGTGGAAGTACGAGATCTACACCGGGATGACGGGCGCATCGGACGTGGACTACCCGATCATGCGCTACGCCGAGGTCCTGATGATGAAGGCCGAGGCGCTGCTGCGGACGGGCAAGGCGGATGACGCCGCGGTGCTCGTGACGAAGGTCCGCGAGCGGGCGTTCGCGCGTACGAACCCGGCCAAGGCCGTCGTGACCGGCGCCGAGCTGCTGCAGGGCAGCCGCTACAACTACGGCTGGTACGACGTGGACGGCGTGGTCAAGGATGGCCCGGGCGGCACGCCGGTCGTGAACGGCGGCGCCGACATCCAGTACGGCCGCTTCCTCGACGAGCTCGGTTGGGAGTTCGCCGCGGAGGGTCACCGGCGGCAGCACCTGATCCGCTTCGGCGTCTTCACCACGAAGACGTGGTTCAACCACAAGCCGAACGGGGATCACCGTACGATCTTCGCGATCCCGCAGTGGGCGATCGACACGAACCCGAAGCTGACGCAGAACCCGGGGTACTGATGTCGTCGCCGCCCACCCTCGCGGTGGGCGAGTGACGGACACGCACGGGTGCCGCTTGCCCAGCCGGCACCCGTGCGTTGTTTCTGCCCTCCCGGCGGGTTCCCACGGGATCGGCAGGCCGCTCGGGACCCAACCCGGTCGACCGGTCCGCGCGCCGGCGCGATACCCGGCCCGGCATCTGCATGGACCCTTCCCTGCACGAGGTTGCGGAGACCAGCGGGCCGGACCCATCATGGGGCGTCATGCCCCATGCGTCGAACGGGCTCGCGTCACGCTCCATCGCCGCTGCAGGCGGCAAAGGAGGGGAGCATGTCGAGGAGAGGACCACGCGCGGTTGTCGCGGGTGCCGCCCTGTTCGCGGTCGCCTGCGGCCCGCCCGGGCTTCCGCCCGCCGGACCGGAACCCGGGGAGGTGGAAATCGGGTACGATGCGCAGCCCAAGGAGGAGGTGACGGGCGCCGTCACCTCCATCCCGGAAGACCAGATCGCCGAACATCGTCCGCTCCGTTTCGACGAGCTGATGCGCGGTCGCGTGCCCGGGTTGACCGTCATCCCGCGCGGCGACGGCGGCTACACGATCCGGATCCGGGGGATCGACTCCCTCGAGTCCTCGCCGGAACCGCTCATCGTCGTCGACGGGATCCCGATCACGACGGATGCGATCGACACCGCGCTCGCCGGGCTTACGCCGGACGACATTCGGCAGGTGGACGTGCTCCGGGACGTATCCGCCACGTCGATTTACGGAATCCGCGGCGCCGGCGGCGTGATCATCATCACGACGCGAAGGTAGCGGTGCGGGACCGGGCGCGACGCCCGGGGCCCCTGCCCCGCGCGCCGCGCCTCGATCCTGCACGGTTGCCATGCGACGACTGCTTGCACTGACCACCGCGCTCGCATTCGCCGGTTGCGGCGATGCGTCCGCGCCCCCCGCCCCGTCCTTCGAAGCGCTCTTCCCCGCGGTCGAAGGCGGCCTCATGACCAACTCCTCGCCCGCCTTCGCGGACCTCGACGGCGACGGCACGCCCGACATCGTCTTCGGC
This sequence comes from uncultured Gemmatimonadaceae bacterium, assembly GCA_964410055.1. Taxonomy (GTDB): domain Bacteria; phylum Gemmatimonadota; class Gemmatimonadetes; order Longimicrobiales; family RSA9; genus CALBZE01. The sequence continues at coordinate 38,168 of CAYPGK010000001.1, forward strand.
TCGGGCGTGGACCGTGTGCGGCCCGCACCCTCGCGCGACCGCTACACCTTCGTCCAGGAGCCCGAAATTCCGGGCTACGTCATCGCCGTCTCGGGTGCGACGAACGAGGTCCTCTGGCGCACGCCGAACCCGGGCGAGGCGTTCACGTACCCGAGGTTCGCGGACCTGAATGGAGACGGCACGCCCGACGTCGTCATGGGCGGCCGGGAGGGCGCGTTCAGCGCGTACGACGGCCGGGACGGCTCGCTCCTCTGGCGGACCGATCCGGCGCGCGTGGCGCGCACCCCCGTCCCGTACAATTTCTTCACGCCCGCCATCCTCCCGGACGTGAACGGCGACGGCGTGGCCGACCTCGTCGTCATGTACGGCGGCGACGACACGCGCCCGCCTGGCACGCCACGCGACGCCGGCTACATCGCCCTGGTCTCCGGGGCGGACGGCGCCGTGATCGCGTCCTACCCGACGCCGGACGGCGCGGAGAGCTACGCTTCCGTCGTCCTCTACGAGAGGGCCGACGGGACCTCCTGGATCGTCTTCGGGACCGGCGGCGAAACGCACGGCGGCGCGGCGTACCGCGCGCCCCTGGCCTCGCTGCTGGACGGCACCTTCCCCGAGCGCGTCGAGCGGCTGACCGAACCCGGGGCGAAGGGCGTGATCGCTCCGGCCACCGTCGTCGACCTCACGGGCGATGGCGAGCCGGACCTCGCGATCAGCACCTTCGACGGCCGCCTCGTCGTCCTGGACGGCGCCACGGGGCGGACGCTGTGGGAGCGGAGCGTGGAGGAAGAAGAGACCTACCACCAGCCGGCCGTCGTCCGCATTTCACGGGACGGCCGTCTCGGGCTCTTCGTCTCGCGCGGCATCGGGACGTTCCCGCGCTACCTGGCCACCGTGCACCGGCTCTACGACGCCGCGGACGGCGAGCTCCTCTACGAGTACCGCGACGGCTTCTTCCCGGGCGGCGCGCCCCTGGCCGTCGACCTCGACGGCGACGGGATCGATGAGCCGTTCTTCTTCTCGATCCGCTTCCCCCTCGCCCACGGCGGGCGGATCCACGTGCTCCACCTCCCGACGCAGACGCTGGTCACGCACGACCTGCCCGCCAACCTGGGGAGCACGCCGGCGATCGCGGACCCGCGCGGCACGGGCCGGCTCGAGCTGATCGGGCCCTCGTGGCACGTCGTCGAAAGCGACGGCCCGCCCGACTGGCGCCACATGCGCTGGACCCTCCACCGGCTCGACCTCGGCGCGAAGCCGCCGGCCGACCCGAGCTGGGCGGCGTACATGGGGACGACAGGGGACGGGGTGTATCGGTAGGACGATGCGAAACGGGGCCGCGATCCAATCACGGATCGCGGCCCCGTCCCTTCACTACGACCGCCTCACCACCACGTGTACGACGGCGCCAGGTCCGGGGAGTCGAAGAAGCCCGGCTCCGGGCCCGGCTCCGCCGGGATCCAGCTCAACTGCGTCCCGGCCGACGGGGCGTTGCGGTCCGGCGGCGTGACGCCGAGCAGGTGCTCCACGAAGAAGTCGTAGCGCAGGTTCGTGTAGTACTCGCCGTAGAGCCCGTGGCCGCCGCCCGGCTGGTAGACGAAGTCGAACCGCTTGCCCGCCTTGATCAGCGCGTTCACCACCTGGAGCGTCGAGGATGGATCCACGTTCGTGTCGAACTCGCCCAGGATCAGCATGAGCTTGCCCTGGAGCTTGTGCGCGTGGACCACGTTGGAGGACGCCTCGTAGTGCGGGCCGATCTTCCCCATCCAGTGCTCGTTCCACCAGATCTTGTCCATCCGGTTGTCGTGGCAACCGTTGGTCGCGATGGCGGCCTTGTAGAAATCCCCGTGGAAGAGGAGCGCGCCGAGGGCGTTCTGCCCGCCGGCCGAGCCGCCGTAGATCCCGACCCGCGAGATGTCGTACCAGGGGTACTTCTCGGCGACGGCCTGGTGCCACAGGATCCGGTCCGGGAAGCCGGCATCCGCCAGGTTCTTCCAGGCGACGTCGTGGAACGCCTTCGAGCGGTTGTTCGTACCCATCCCGTCGATCTGGACGACGATGAAGCCCAGCTCCGCGAGCGCCTGGGTGCTCGGGACCGGGTTCCAGTCCTTCGGCACGAAGGAGCCCTGCGGACCGGCGTAGACCTGCTCGATCACCGGGTACTTGCGGCTCGGGTCGAAGTTCGTCGGCCGGACGATGATTCCCCAGATGTCCGTCTTGCCGTCGCGGCCCTTGCTGACGAAGACCTCGGGCGGGCGCCAGCCGGTCGCGAGCTGGGCCGACATGTCGCCCTTCTCCAGCGTCGCGATCAGCTTCCGGTCGCTCGTGCGGCGCAGCTCCATGACCGTCGGCATGTCCACGCGCGAGTACATGTCCACGTAGTACTCGCGGTCCGGCGACCAGTAGACGCGGTGGTTGCCGTTCGCCTCGGTGAAGGCGACGAGCCCCTTCCCGTCGAAGTCGACCCGGAAGTAGTGCACGAAGTACGGGTCCTGGTCCGCGTAGTAGCCGGAAGCGCGGAACCAGATCTGACGCTTGGCCACGTCCACGCTGTCGACCGCGCGCACGACCCACTCGCCCTTCGTGATCTGGTTCTTCACACGACCCCTCGTGCCGTCGTACAGGTAGAGGTGGTTCCACCCGTCGCGCTCCGACATCCAGATGACCTCACGGCCGTCATTGATGTCGAAGCGGAAGCGCTTGCCCGTATCGGTCTGGCTGCCGTTCGCCGGGCGGTAGGCGAAGAACGTCGGCACCTCCTCGGAGACGACGGCGCGTGCACGACCCGTCTTCGCATCCACCTCGATGATCCGGTAGACCTGGTGCCCGCGCTCGTTGTACTCGAAGGTGAAGGCGCGGCCGTCCTCGCGCCACACCGCCTCCGAGATCTGGTACGGGTCCGGGAAGAGCGCGTTGTCGACCTCGATCGCCGTCTGCTCCTCCACGTCGAAGAGGACCGGACGGTGCACGTCCAGCACATCGCCCGGCTTGCGGTAGAAGATCGCCGTGTCACGCGGCTGCACCCGGTCCTCCGGCGAGGAGAGGACGTAGCGCACGTAGCGCTGGTAGCCGGGCTTGCGCCGGTACGCCACCAGACGCCGTGCGTCCGGCGACCAGCGGATCGACTCGGCCTGGTACGCGTCGCCTTCCGAGCCGTCCCAGCTCAGCATGGTGTAGCCCTGCGAGTCGCGGCCCCGCACCGCCACGTTGTTGTTCTGGATGAACGCCTCCCAACGCCCGTCCGGAGAGGAGACGTACAGGCGGCCGCGCTCGTCGCGGCGCCACCCTTCACGGTCTCGGCGCTGCTGCCAGTTCTGCGGCCGCGGACCCAAGGTCGCATCGCCCACGCGCGTGCAGCCGTAAGTCGCCAGGTCGCAGCGCCACCGCGACCGGTCCGCATCGAACTCGATCGCGCCCTCGTCGTCGACGAACTCGAACGTGCGGAACGGCAGCGTGGTCGCCGTGTACTCGCCGCCCGTCGCCTGCGACAGCGCCGTGGCCAGCCGGCCGTGATCGAAGGCCGGCCCGCGCCGCACCTGCTTCGCGTCGACGAGGACGAACTCGTGCCCGCCCGGGACCGACTTCCGGTACCAGAACCGATGCGAATCGCCGATCCACGTCGGCGCCTCGGCCACCCCGAACGTCAGCCCGGCCAGCCGCTGGCGAACCGTGGCCGCCCGCTCGTAGTCCTCGGGCGTGCCCTGCGCCCCCACGGTCCCCGGCCAGACGGCGAAAACGGCCGCGGCCGCCAGTGTCCTGTACATTCGTCGGGAAGTTGTCGTCATCGAGAGCCTCCTACTGGGGCCAAGGTGGGCGAGTGTCGTGGAGCCTCGTGCGCGGCTTCAACTTGACACCGTCTCGCTACGGACTTTTATATTATATCCCACGCTTTTGTCGGCGGCCAGTGGAGCGCGGGCCAGGGCCGCACACCCGAAGCCGGCCGTGCGGCGCCCGCCCTCGAGCCGCCGGTCGCAGAATCCAGCCCTCCGCACTTCCAGACTTCGAGGAGGAGTCCATGAAGCGCCGCATCGTCCATCGCGGCAGGTCGTTGAGCGCTCTCGTCTGGCTCACCGGCCTGGCCATCGTCGTACCCACGCCCGCCCTCGGGCTGCAGCAGGCCCCCGGCTCGGACGGGGTCGGCGGCGTGGTACCGATCGACACGTCGTGGGCGGCGGATGCGCCGTCGCTCAAGTCGCTGGTGGAGTTCAGTCGTCAGGAGAGCGACCTTCGTGTTGCGCTGCGGCGCTACGCCGAGGATGGCGCCGTACTTCGTCGCCGGTACGACATCCCGAACTCGCCGGTGCTGCTCGCGCGGCAGCGGCAGTTCCAGCAGTCGTGGCTCGAGCGGCTTAAGGAGCTGGACTTCAACTCGCTGAACGCGGAGGGCCGGATCGACTACGTTCTGCTCCGGCATCGGATCGAGTTCGAGCTGGCGATGCTGGAGGAGCAGGAGCGCAACCTGGCCGAGCTCGCGCCGCTGGTTCCGTTCGCGCGCAAGCTGCAGGAGCTACAGGAGCGCCGCCGTGAGCGCCAGGATGTGGATGCCCGCGCGGCCGCGCAGGTGCTGGCCGATGCGAAGGAGGAAGTCGACCGACTTACGGCTCAGCTCCGGCGCGATGGCGCAAAGGCGTTCCCGAAGATCTCGCGGGTCGCCGCCTCCCGCACCGAAGAGCTCATCAACGGCCTCCTCCGCACGCTGAATTCCTGGTATTCCTTCTACAACGGATACGACCCGCTCTTCACCTGGTGGACCGAGACGCCCTACCAGGCGCTGACGAAGTCGCTCGAGGCGTACCGTGACGCGATCCACCACGTGTGGCTGCGTCCGGAAGAGGCGGGGGCGACGCTCACGGTGATCGGCGAGCCGATCGGCGTGCGCGGGCTGCGCGCCCACCTCGCCCACGAGATGATCCCCTACACGCCGGAAGAGCTGATCGCGATCGCCGAGGCCGAGTTCGCCTGGTGCGAGGCCGAGCTGCTGAAGGCCTCGCGCGAGATGGGGTACGGCGACGACTGGCGCGCCGCGATGGAGGCGGTCAAGAACACGGCGGTCCCGCCGGGCGGCAAGCCGGCAGTGGTCCGTGAGCTCGCGGAGCAGTCGGAGGCGTTCCTCGACGCGCGCGGCTCGATCACGATCCCGCCGCTCGCGCGTGAGGTCTGGCGCATGGAGATGATGTCGCCGCAGCGGCAGCTCGTGAACCCGTTCTTCACCGGCGGCGAGGTGATCAGCGTCTCGTACCCGACGAACGGGATGGAGCACGATCAGAAGCTCATGAGCATGCGCGGCAACAACCCGCACTTCAACCGCGCGACCGTCCATCACGAGCTCATCCCCGGCCATCACCTCCAGGGCTTCATGACCCGCCGCTTCAGCGACCATCGCTCGATCTTCAACACCCCGTTCTGGGGCGAGGGGTGGGCGCTGTACTGGGAGCTGCTGCTCTGGGATCAGGGCTTCCCGCGCAGCCCCGAGGACCGCATCGGGATGCTCTTCTGGCGCATGCACCGCGCGGCGCGGATCATCTTCTCTCTCAACTTCCACCTCGAGCGCATGACGCCGCAGGAGGCCGTCGACTTCCTGGTCGACCGGGTCGGCCATGAGCGCGCCAACGCCGAGGGCGAGGTCCGCCGCTCCTTCAACGGCTCCTACCCGCCGCTCTACCAGGTCGGCTACATGATCGGCGGGATGCAGCTCTACGCACTGCGCAAGGAGCTCGTCGACACCGGCCGGATGACCGAGCGGGAGTTCCACGACGCGGTGCTCATGGGCGGGCGCATGCCGATCGAGATGGTGCGTGCCCGGCTGACCGGCGCGCCGCTGAAGCCCGACTACAAGACGAGCTGGCGTTTCGCCGGCGACCCGCGCGCGCGGCGCATCAGCGCGGCGGACGTGCGCTGAGCTACGGTGCCGCGTGAGCCGGCCCGGCCGCGATCGGGCGGCCGGGCCGGCTCATGCCCGGGAGCGTCGGATACGATATAAAAGGCCCAGCACCCCTGCTCCGACTGTGGGACGGAGCCGCGGGGCTGCACGCGAGAGCACCCTTACAGGAAAGGCAGGTCATGGGGATCGCGAGCGAAACGGAACGCGGCATTGCGCGCGGCAGGCTGTTCACGGGCGTCTGCCTGGCGCTGGTGCCGACCGGCGCATCCTTCGCGCTGGTCAGCAACATCCTGATCCAGCTCAAGCAGGAATTCATCCTGACGAACTACCAGGTTGGCCAGATCTCGGGCGCGGCGGTGTGGGGGATGGCGGTCTCGCTCCTGATCTTCGGCCCGCTCCTGGAGTCGTACGGGATGAAGAACGCGGCGCGGGCCGCGTTCGGCGCGCATCTTCTCGGGACGACGCTGATGATTTCGGCGGTGACGCGGGTGGGTGATCCATCCGCGTTCTGGTTGTTGATGGGGGGTGCCGCGCTGCTGGCAATGGGGAACGGGATGATCGAGGTGACGGGCAATCCGCTGGTCGCTGCGCTCTACCCGGACCAGAAGACGATGCGGCTCAACTGGTTCCACGCCTTCTTCCCGATCGGGATGATGGCGGGCGGGCTGATCGGCTTCGTCATGGCGAACTGGGGCGGGCCGCTGGCGTACTGGCCGTACCAGCTCGCGGTCATCTACCTGCCGGTGCTGGTCTACGGCTTCCTGCTGCTCCCGCAGCAGTTCCCGAAGACGGAGAACGCGGAGGCCGGGCTGCCGTGGAAGGAGATGTTCCGCTACACGCTGACGCATCCGGCCGTCCTGATGATGCTCGTCCTCATGGGGATCTCCACCTCGATCGAGATGGGCCCGATGCGTTGGATCCCGGCGATGCTGGAGTCGGCCGGCGTGCACGGGATCCTGGTGCTCGTCTGGATCAGCGGGTGGATGGTGCTGCTCCGGATGCTGTCCGGTCATTTCGTGAAGCGCCTCTCGCCTCCGGGGATGCTCGTCACGGCGTCGTTCCTGACGGGGACGGGGCTGGTGCTCTTCAGCTTCGTCGAGTCGATGTGGTCGGCGCTGCTGGTGGCGACGGTCTACGCGTGGGGGATCGCCTTCTTCTTCCCGACGATGGTCGGCACGTTGAGCGAGCGCTGGCCCAAGACGGGCTCGCTCGGGATCGTGCTCATGGGCGGGATGGCGTTCCTCATCTCGGGCGGCGTCGGCGTGCCGCTCATGGGCAAGCTCGCGGACGGCTACCTGGCCGAGGCGCTCGACCCGGCGGCGACCGTCGCGTTCCTGGAGCAGGTCGAGGAGCGCTTCCCCGAGCACCTCGCGCGGGCGGAATCGGCGGAGGACGCGTCCGAGCTCGGCTACAGGGCGGGCGAGGTCCGCGATGCGCTGGCCGCGGCGACCTCCGCGCTGGAGGTCTACCGCTCGACGGGCGAGCTGCCCGGTGATGCTACGGCGAACGCGCTGCGAAGCGTCCTGGCGACGCAGGTGCCGGGCGAGCCGCTGGTCGGCGAGGCGGGCGCGATCCTGCAGCCGGTCGAGGCGTACGGCGGGAAGATGTCCTTCCGCTACGTCGCGCCGGGCGCCCTGATCCTGTTCGTCGTGTTCGGCATCATGTACCTGAACGACCGTCGCCGGGGCGGCTACCGCGTCGTGCGTCTGGAGCACGTCACGGAAGGCGCGTCGGCCGACTGAACCGGCACGATCCGGTAATGATTCACCATTTCCAAGCGAGTCAGGCGATGACGGATAAGCATAAGATGAACGTGCCTGGACGGATCGCGCGAGCGCTCCGGAGCGGCTTGCCGGCGGTGCTGCTCGCCGCGTGTGCGCCGGCGGGCGTCGAGGCGCCCGCACCGACGCCCGCGCCGGTGAAGGCCGCGCCCGTCGCGCTTTCGACGAAGGCGGCGCCGGCGCCGGCCGCGAACCGGGTGCGGGTGCTGTTCCTGGGCGACAACGGGCATCACCGCCCGACGGAGCGGGCGAAGTCCGTGCTTCCGGTCCTGGCGCACAACGGGATCGACCTGTTCTACACGGACGACCCCGCGGACCTCTCGCCGGAGGTCCTGAAGGACTATCACACGCTCGTCTTCTACAACAACCAGCCGTGGATCTCGCGCGATCAGCTCGCGTCGCTGACGTCGTTCCTGGAGAACGGCGGCGGCCTGGTCGTGGTGCACTCGGCGTCGGCGTCGTTCCAGAATTCGGATGAGTTCATCCGGATCGTGGGCGCGGCGTTCAAGAGCCACGGCACGGGCACGTTCCGGGCGAAGCGGGTGGCGGACCACCCCGTGGTGCAGGGTGTGCCGAACTTCGAGTCGTGGGACGAGACGTACATCCACACGAAGCACAATCCGGATCGCACGGTGCTCGAGGTACGCGTCGAGGACGGGCACGAGGAGCCGTACACCTGGGTGCGCAACTACGGCCAGGGCCGGGTCTTCTACACGGCCTGGGGCCACGACCACCGCACGTGGGGGAACGAGGGCTTCCAGCAGCTCCTGACGCAGGCGATCAAGTGGACGGCCGGGGACTGGGCCTTCAACCTGAAGGCCGCCGAGCCGACGCCGGCCACGACGAAGCTCGCCGTGCCGCTCCCGATCTACGAGCGGCCGCCGGCACCGTGGAACACGCTGGCCGGGTTCGTCGACTCGGCGCAGGTCCCGCTCGAGCCCGAGGAGTCGTACGCGCTCACGACGCTGCGGCCCGGCTTCCGTATCGAGCCGTTCGCCTCGGAGCCGATGATCCGCAACATCATGGACTTCACCTGGGACGAGCGCGGGCGGCTGTGGGTCGTCGAGTCCACCGACTATCCGAACACCGTGCTCCCCGACGGTGAGCCGGGCGGCGACCGGATCCTGATCCTCGAGGACACGGACGGCGACGGCCAGGCGGACACGGTCAAGGTCTTCGCCGACGGGCTCAACCTCGCCACGTCGCTCGTGTTCGCGAACGGCGGGCTGATCGTGGCCCAGCCGCCGCACATCTTCTTCTTCAAGGACACGGACGGCGACGACCGCGCCGACGAGAAGCGCATCCTCTTCTCCGGCTGGCCGCGCAACGACACGCACGGCTCGGTCAGCAACCTGCGCTACGGCTTCGACAACCAGGTCTGGGGCTCGGTCGGCTACAACGGCTTCCGCGGCGAGGTCGGCGGAGTTCGGTTCGGCCGCGGCTCGGATGCCATCCTCATGGGCGCCGGCTACTTCCGCTTCGGGCCGGACGGCTCGTACCTCGACTACGTCGCTCGGACGAGCAACAACACCTGGGGCGTCGGGCTGAGCGAGGACGGCCACGTCTTCGGCTCGACGGCCAACCGCAACGCGAGCAACTTCGTCCACATCCCGGGCCGCTACTACCGCGAGCTGATCGGCCAGACGCCGACGCTCCCGCCGATCGCGGACCGGCAGGACGTCTTCCCGCTGCGCGACATCTTCCAGGTCGACCAGTTCGGGATGTACACGGCGGGCACGGCGCACGAGATCTACACGGCGCGCGCCTTCCCGCGCGAGTACTGGAACCGCGTCGCCTTCGTCGCGGATCCGACCGCCCACGCGGTCGGGATGTTCGAGCTGATCCCGGACGGGAGCGGCTACCGCGCGAAGAACCGCTGGAACTTCATCGCGAGCCGCGACGGCTGGCAGTCGCCGATCCAGGTCAAGGTCGGCCCCGACGGCGCGCTCTGGGTCTCGGACTTCTACTCGCTGGTCGTGCAGCACAACCCGACGCCCGAGGGGATGGAGCGCGGGCCCGGCAACGCGTACGAAACGCCGAACCGCGACAAGGAGCGCGCCCGCATTTTCCGCGTCGTCTACGAGGGCGCGCCCGAGCCGGCGATCAAGAGCCTGGCCGACGCGACGCCGGCCGAGCTCGTCGCCGCGCTCCGCGACGACAACATGTTCTGGCGCTTCACGGCGCAGCGCCTCCTCGTCGAGCGGGGTGAGCGCGATGTCGTTCCGGCGCTCGTCGAGCTGGCGAGCGACCACACCATCGACGAGCTCGGGCTCAACCCCGGCGCGCTGCACGCGCTCTGGACGCTCGAAGGCCTCGGCGCCCTCGAGAGCGATCCGCGCGCGCTCGAGGCGGCGCGCCGTGCGCTGCACCACCCGTCGGCCTCGCTGCGCCGCGCCGCGCTCATGATGCTGCCGCGCGACGGCCGACTGCTCGACGACATCTTCGCCGCCGGGATCCTCCCCGACCGCACGTCGCCTCACAAGGTCGACTACACGGTCGGGTCGGCGGTGCTGCAGGACGCGGACGCCCAGGTGCGTCTCACCGCGCTCCTCGCCCTCTCCGAGCTGCCCGCCTCGCCGCGGGCCACCTCGGCGATCGTCGAGCTGATGACCACGCCGCAGAACGCGCGCGACCGCTGGATGCCCGATGCCGCAGCCATCGCCGGCGTCCGGCAGGGGACCGACGTCGCCGTCGCGCTGCTGCGCTACCAGCCGCACGAGCGGCTCGCGCAGGACACCGCCTACATGGCCGGCATCGCTCGTACCGTCCAGCTCATGGCGCACCATTTCGCCATGAAGCAGGACGTCGGCGCCCTGGTCACGCTGCTCGAGGCGGTCCCCGGCGCGAACACTCGCATCGCCGCAGGAGTACTTACCGGTATCGCCGGCGGCCCCGCCGATGAACAGGGGCGCCAGCGCGGCGGTCCGGGCGGCTGGCCGGAGGGCACGCCGGCCGAGCTCACTGCCGCGCAGCGCACGTCGCTCGCGAACGTCGCCCGCCGCATCCCGGCGGAGCTGGCCGACGACTTCGCTCGCGTCGCGAGCCGCCTGGGCTTCGACCCGGCGGCCGGCGCCCGGCGGTGACCGCGCCTCCTGCAACACCGAACGTAGAGGTACCGAGATGTTTCGTAGGGATCGATTCGCGTTCACTCGTCGGCACCGGGCACGCGGAGGGATCCTCCCGCCGCTCCTGGCCGCCGCCGCGATCCTCTTCCTCGGCCAGGGCGCCCTGCACGCGCAGGCGCCCGCCGCCGAGCTGCCCCGGCCGGGCGCGCCGGTCGACACCGTCATCACCATCCGCACCACGGGCAGCAACCTCGAGTTCGCGCCCTCGCAGATCGCGGTGAAGGCAGGCACGCGCGTCCGTATTCGTTACATCAACGACGGGACCCTCCCCCACAACATCGTGCTGGTGAAGGACGAGGCCGACATCGACATGCTCGGGATGGCCGCCTTCTCCGCCGGGGAGACCGGGTACGTCCCCGTCGAGCACGCCGACCGCATGTACGCCTACAGCGAGCTCGCCGTCCCCGGGACCACCGTCGAGATCGAGTTCACGGCTCCACCGCCGGGCGAGTACTTCTACGTGTGCCTCTACCCGGGTCACTACAACATGATGATCGGGACGCTGAGATCGCTCCCGTAGTACGGACGGAAGCCGGGTGCGTGGGCTCCTGCCCACGCACCCGGCGACCCTCCGCCTCCACCCACCGGACCGGGGCACCCCCGAACCCGCGATTCGAGTCACCGTCGCGCCGACTCGCCGCCCGTCCGCCCTAGCAACATCCGAGACAACGCTGGATATCGTATAGAGTTCGGGGTATTTTTCTTCAGGTGACGTATGGTGTGGCGCAGCGTTCAGATCGCGGGTCCGTCGCGCTTGCGGCGCGGCCGGCGTGTGGGATATCCTATCCAAATCCCGAAAGGAGCATGGCCATGACCAGGTCCAGCCAGGGCCAGACACGGACCAACACAGGGGTGCGTGGGGCAGGGAGCGCTGTGCCGCCGTTCCGGCGGCAGACGGTCGTGACGATGACGCTCGAGGCGCTGCGCGAGCGGATCCTGCGCGGCGATTATCCCGAGGGTGCGCCGCTGCGGCAGGACGCGATCGCGGTCGAGTTCGGGGTGAGCCGGATCCCGGTCCGCGAGGCGCTGCGCCAGCTCGAGGCGGAGGGGCTGGTGACGATCAGCCCGCACCAGGGTGCGACGGTCTCGACGCTGTCGATCGACGAAGTACGTGAGTTGTTCGAGCTGCGGGCGTTGATCGAGTCGGACCTTCTCCGTCGGGCGATTCCGCAACTGACGGAATCGGATCTGAAGCGAGCGGCGGAGATCCTGACGAAGTACGAGGAGGCGTTCCGCAGCGGCGACGTGAGTGCGTGGGGGGAGCTGAACTGGGAGTTCCACTCGACGCTGCTCACGCCGGCGGAGCGGCCGCTCACGATGGGGGTCGTGGAGAGTCTGCAGAACCAGAGCGACCGGTACATCCGGCTGCAGCTCTCGCTGACGGGTGGGCAGTCGCGGGCGAACGACGAGCATCACGCGATCCTGGACGCGGTGCGTCACGAGGAGGTGGACCGCGCGTGTGCGCTCCTGGCGGCGCACATCACGGGAGCGGGCCGCTCGCTCGTGAACTTCCTGCGGGAGCACCGGGGCCTGGACGGGTGAGCGTCCGTCGTCGGGACCCGGAGACGAATCGAAGAGGGCTCGGCAGGCCGGCATGGCAGTGATCACGGAAACGAAGCCCGTGCGGTCGTACATCGGCGGGCATTTCAGGGAGAGCGGGTCGGACCGCTACATCCCGAGCATCAACCCGTCGGACAGCGGGAACGTGGTGGCGCGGGTCCCGGAGGGCACGCCGGAGGACGTGGAGCTGGCTGTGGCCGCGGCGGCGGGTGCGCTGGATGGCTGGCGTCGCATGTCGGGTCCGGCGCGGGCGGAGCATCTGTACCGCTGGGCCGGTGTGATCGAGGCGCGCCGTGAGGAGCTGGCGCGCGCGGTCGTGCGCGAGGTCGGCAAGCCGATCGTCGAGGCGCGTGGCGAGGTCCAGCGGTGCGTGGTGATCCTGCGGTATTACGCGGGCGAGGCGGTTCGCGGGGTGGGGGAGGTGATCCCCGCGCAGGGGGAGGGGATGCTGCAGTTCACGCTGCGCGAGCCGCTGGGCGTGGTGGCGCTGGTCACGCCGTGGAACTTCCCCGTCGCGATCCCGCTCTGGAAGGCCGCGCCGGCGCTCGCATTCGGCAACACGGTCGTGCTGAAGCCGGCCGAGCAGTCCTCCCACGTGGCCGAGCTGCTCGCCGAGACGGCGCACGATGCGGAGCTCCCGCCGGGCGTCTTCAACGTGCTCCCCGGCGCGGGCGGCGTGGTGGGCGAGGCGCTGCTGCGGTCGGAGGCGGTGCGGGGGATCAGCTTCACCGGCTCGACGACGGTGGGCGCGCGCGTCGCCGCGATCGCTGCGGAGCGCAACGTCCGCTACCAGACGGAGATGGGCGGCAAGAACGTGGCGATCGTGGCGGCGGATGCGGACCTCGCGCACGCCGCGCGCCTGACCGCCGCAGGCGCGATGCGCTACGCCGGGCAGAAGTGCACGGCGACGAGCCGGGTCGTGGTGGTGAAGGACGTTGCCGAGAAGTTCCTCGGGCTGCTCGCCGACGAGATCGCATCGCTGCCGCTCGGGCCGGTCGACGATGCGGCGGCGGCGGTCGGCCCGCTGATCAGTGAGGCGGCGCTCGAGCGGGTCCGCGATGCGCTCGCCGGTGCGGGCGGTGAGGTGGTGCGGGGCGGCGCCGCGCCGGCGGATCCGCGCTTCGCCCGGGGCTACTTCATCGAGCCGGCGCTGGTACGCGACGTCGCGCCCGACTCGCGGCTCGCGCAGGACGAGATCTTCGGGCCGGTCCTGGCCGCGTTCGTCGCAGAGGACCTGGACGAAGCGATCGAGCTGGCGAACCGTACGCGCTACGGGCTGAGCGCGTCGCTCTTCACGCGTGACCTCGGCTCGGCGCTCGACTACATCCGCCGCATCGAGGTCGGGCTGGTCCGGGTCAACGGCGACACGACGGGCGTCGACCCGCACGCGCCGTTCGGCGGGCTGAAAGCGTCGAGCTCCGGCAGCCGCGAGCAGGGTCCCGCGGCGCGGGAGTTCTACACGGAAATCAAGACGGTGCAGATCCAGGGGTGATCCCCGAGGCAGGTCGGTAGTGGAGTTTCCTGAAACGATCAAGGTGGTCGACTCGCACACGGAGGGCGAGCCGACGCGTGTGGTGATCGAGGGTTGGCCTCTCCCCGAAGGCCGGACGATGGCCGAGCGCCGCGAGGACGTGGCGAAGCGGTTCGACCACCTTCGCAGCGCGGTCGTGCGCGAGCCGCGAGGTCACGAGGCGGTCGTGGGCGCGCTGCTCACTCCGCCGGTCGAGCCCGGCTCGGCGGCGGGCGTCATCTTCTTCAACAACGTCGGCTACCTCGGGATGTGCGGCCACGGTCTGATCGGCGTGGTGCGTACGCTCGAGCACCTGGGCCGTCTTTCGCCCGGGCCGGTCCGGATCGACACCCCGGTGGGCACGGTCGGCGCGGAGCTGGGCGAGGGGGGCGCGGTCACGATCCGCAACGTGCCCGCCTACGCCCACGCGCTGGACGTGGCCGTGGAGGTGCCCGGCGTAGGCCGCGTGGTGGGCGACGTGGCGTGGGGCGGCAACTGGTTCTTCATCACCGAGCTCCCCGACGTGCCGCTCGAGCTCGCTCGCCTCGACGAGCTCATGCGCGCGACGCGGGCGATCCTGGACTCACTCGGGCCGCAGGGCGTGACGGGCGCGGAGAGCGGCGTGATCGACCACGTCGAGCTGACCGGCGCGCCGTCGGGCCCGGACGTGGATGCGCGCAACTTCGTCCTGTGTCCGGGCGGCGAGTACGACCGTTCGCCGTGCGGGACGGGGACCTCGGCGAAGATGGCGGCGCTGCACGCGCGCGGCGAGCTCGAACCCGGCCAGGAGTGGCGCCAGGAGAGCATCACCGGCGGCCGCTTCACCGGCTGGCTCACGCGCGAAGGCGACGCGCTCGTCCCCTGGATCCGGGGCCGCGCCTTCGTGACCGGCGAGACCGTGCTGCGTTTCGACCCCGCGGACCCGTTCCGCGGCGGTTTCGGTCCCGCGTGATGGCGCGGCCGGACGCGATCGTCGTCGGCGGCGGGATCGTCGGCGCCGCGTGCGCCTACGAGCTGGCCCGCGCCGGAATGCGGGTGCTGGTGCTGGACGCCGCGTGCGTCGGCGGCGGGACGACGGCCGCAGGGATGGGGCACGTCGTCGTCATGGACGACTCCGAGGCGCAGTTCGCGCTCTCGGCGTATTCGACCCGGCTCTGGCACGAGCTCGAGGCGGAGCTGCCGCGCGCGGCGGAGGTCGACCCGTGCGGCACGCTCTGGGTCGCGGAGGACGACGAGCAGTTCGAGGCGGTGCACGCGAAGCACGCCTTCTACACGTCGCGCGGCGTCGAGACGGAGGTCATCGACGGCGCCGAGGTCGCGCGGCTGGAGCCGAACCTGCGCGCGCCGCTCGCCGGCGCGCTCCGCGTCCCCGGCGACCGGGTGATCTACCCGCCTTTCGTTGCGCGCTGGCTCGTGGACCGCGCGCGAGACCTGGGCGCCACCCTCCGTGAGGGGGTCGCGGCCGAGCGTCTCGAGGACCGGGCCGTCGTCGCGGGCGGCGAGCGGCTCGAGGCCGACGTCGTGATCAACGCGGCCGGCGCGGCCGCCGCCCGACTCATTCCCGAACTGCCGATCGTGCCCCGCAAGGGGCACCTCGCCATTACGGACCGCTACCCCGGCTTCTGCCGCCATCAGCTCGTCGAGCTGGGCTACCTCAAGAGCGCACACACGATGACGACGGAGTCGGTGGCGTTCAACGTCCAGCCGCGCGCGACGGGTCAGCTCCTGATCGGCTCGTCGCGCGAGCTGGTGGGGTGGGACGCGTCGCAGAACCGTTCGATCCTTCGGCGGATGCTCCGGCGGGCGACGGAGTTCATGCCCGGCCTCGCGCGGCTGACGGTGATCCGGACGTGGGTCGGCTTCCGCCCGGCGACGCCGGACAACCTCCCGCTGATCGGGCGCTGGCCGGCGCTGGAGGGCGCGTGGATCGCCGCGGGGCACGAGGGCCTCGGGATCACGACGTCGCTCGGCACGGCGCGGCTCCTGGCCGACCAGATCCTCGGCCGCGATCCGGCGATCGATCCCGCGCCGTTCTCGCCCGACCGCGTGCTGGCGGTCCACGAGTAGCAAGGAAGCAGGAAGATGGTCTCCGAAGTCGAAATCGAGGTCGACGGCCGCGTGGTCCGCGCGCCGGCGGATGCGAGCGTCGCGGCGGTGCTCCTCTCCATTGGAGCCGGCGCGTTTCGTCGGTCGGTCACGGGCGAGGCGCGCCTGCCGCTGTGCGGGATGGGCACCTGTCAGGAGTGCCGCGTCACGATCGACGGCGTCGCGCACCGCCGGGCGTGCCTGACGCCGGTCCGCGCCGGGATGAGGGTCTCGACCGATGGCTGAGCGGGCGATTCGGGCGGAGATCGCCGTCGTCGGCGCAGGGCCGGCCGGTATCGCGGCGGCGGCACGCGCGGCGGAGGCCGGACGCGACGTCGTCGTCCTCGACGCCTCGCCGCGCCCCGGCGGGCAGATCTGGCGGCACCGTCGGCGCGACGAGCTGCCGGAGCAGGCGCGCACCTGGCTCGAGCGGTTCGACCGGTCGGGCGCGAAGCTGGTTTCGGGCGCGCAGGTGGTCGACGCGTGGGGCGCCGCGCCGGAAGGGCTCCACCTCCTGGCGGAGGCCGACGGCGAGCGCCTCGAGGTTTCGGCCGACCGGGTGATCCTGGCCACGGGCGCGCGCGAGCTCTTCCTCCCCTTCCCCGGCTGGACGCTCCCCAACGTCTTCGGCGTGGGCGGCGCGCAGGCGCTCCTCAAGGCGGGCACCCCGTTCGAGGGGAAGCGGGTCGTCGTCGCGGGCTCCGGTCCCCTGCTCCTCGCGGTCGGGGCGGCGCTCGTTGCGAAAGGCGCGCGCGTGTCGGTCGTGGCCGAACAGGCCGGCCGCGCGGCGCTCGCGCGCTTCGGCGCGACGCTGGTCCGCACGCCCGGCCGGATCCTCCAGGCCGCACGCCTCCGCTCCGAGCTCGGCGGCGCGCGCTACGCCATCGGCTGCTGGGTCACCCGCGCCGATGGCGACGACGCCGTGCGCGAGGTCACCCTCACCGACGGCCGCCGGAGCTGGACCGAGCCGTGCGACGTCCTCTGCACCGGCTACGGGCTCGTCCCGAACACCGAACTCGCCGAGATGCTCGGCTGCATCGTGGACGGCGGAAAAGTCCGGGTCGATGCCTGGCAGCGCGCCTCGGTCGCCGGGGTGTACTGCGCGGGCGAGCCGACGGGGATCGCCGGCGTCGACGCCGCGCTCGCCGAGGGCGAGATCGCGGCGGCCCACGCCGTCGGCGCGGCCGACGACCGCCGGCGCCTCTTCGCCGTGCGGCGCCGTGAGCACCGCATCGCGCGCGCTCTCGAGCGGGCCTTCGCCCCGCGCGCCGAGCTCCGCGACCTGCCCCGGGACGACACGATCCTCTGTCGCTGCGAGGACGTCACCCGCGAGATGGTCGACGCCGCCTGGTCGTTCCGTCAGGCCAAGCTCTACACCCGCATCGGGATGGGGCCGTGCCAGGCGCGGGTGTGCGGGCCCGCCTGCGCGTTCCTCTTCGGATGGAGCGGCCAGGCGACGCGCCTGCCCACGTCGCCGGCGGAGATCGGGATGCTCGCGGGCGAAGCCGCCGGAAACGAAGGTTAGGGTGGGTCGGGGCGCCGCGCGCGTGGCGCCCCGACGTCACCGCCCACCGCCCGGGCGCGCCGGGCGGCCGAGGAGGTCGGGCGGATCCGCATCACGCCAGCGACGGCCGTTGCCGCCTGCGGGGCCGGGCGGGCGTGGTGGGGCGGGATCGGGTCGCTGTGCACGCGCGTCTGCTTCGCCGGTATCCGGGCGTGGCCGACTCGGCGGCGGCCGGTCCCGTGGCGGCGAGTCCGGCCGCGGCGCGCCTCGCTGCGGCTCACCAGGCCGGGGCGAAACCTGCGGAGTCACACCCGGCCGCGGCTCCTCACCCGGCTCCGCCCGGGTCGAGTCCGGCCACCAGCGCGGCGGCTGGGGGCGCGCGGCCGCCGCGGAGTCCCGTTCGATGAGGCGACGTCGGAACTGCTCCCACCATCGGATGTGCCCGCTATCCGCTCCCTCCACCGGCTCGCCGAGCAGGTCCGGCCCCAGACTGTCCGGCCACGCCGGGTAGCCGGTCCTGCCGCAGGTCGCGGGCGGCGCCGTGCCGGCCAGGAAGTACTCGCTGCGTACGGCGCCGTGCGGCATGCACCACGACGGCAGGACGTTGCCGAGTGCGTCGACCAGGAACGTCTCGATCCCGGGCGGCATCGCCCATTCGTTCCGCGGCGGCGGGGCGCTGCGCATGATGCGGCCCCAGACGGGCGCGGCCAGCGTGCCGCCGGTCGCGCCCGGGACGATCGAACGGCGCCGGTCGAAGCCGATCCACACCCCGGCGACGCGGTCGGGCGTGAAGCCGATGAACCAGACGTCCGCACCGTCGTTCGTCGTGCCGGTCTTCCCGGCGGCGGGCGCGGTGAAGCCGGCCCCGCGCACCGCAGTGCCGGTCCCCCGGTCGACGACGTCGCGCATGATGTCGACCGCCAGGAACGCGACGGCGGCGTCGAGCACCCGTCGCGACTCGGACGCGTGGCGCCAGACGACGCGCCCGTTGCGGTCCTCGACGCGGGTGACGAAGCGCGGCTCCGGCCGCTCACCGAGGGTCGCGAACGCGCCGTACGCCGCCACGAGCCGAAGCAGCGACACCTCGCCCGCACCGATCACGACCGACGGCACGGCCGGGAGCGGGCCGTCGAGCCCCATTCGGTGCGCCGTCTCGAGCACCGCGTCCAGCCCCACCTGCTCGGCAAGCCGGATCGTGGCCACGTTGCGCGATTGGACCAGTGCGTCGCGCATCGTGACCGCGCCCGCGTACGAGCCGCCGAAGTTACGCGGCGACCAGACCGAGCCGTTGGCGAGCACGCGGTGCAGCGGCTGGTCGGAGAGGACGTGCGTGGGAGGGTAGCCGGCCGCGAGCGCGGCCGCGTAGACGAAGGGCTTGAACGCGCTGCCCGGCTGGCGCCGCGCCTGCGTCGCACGGTTGAACTTGGAGTCTTCGAAGTCCCGCCCGCCGACCAGGGCCAGGACATCGCCGCTCCTGGCGTCCAGGACGACGACGGCACCCTGGAGGTAGGGCGTGCGCCCTGCGCCCTCGGACGCGCCCGGCTCGTACGTCGGGTGCCGGAAGCGGCCGTAGCGGCCCGCCTCGATCGCGTCGAGCTGCTGGCCGAGCTCGGACTCCGCCGCCTCCTGCACGGCGGGGTCGAGCGTCGTGTGGATCGTGAGCCCGTCCGTATAGACCGCCTCGCCCAGCCAGTCCTCGACCTCTCGGCGGACCTCCTCGATGAAGTATGGCGCGCGTACGTCGAGGTCCACGGAGCCCCGGGCGAGGTCGAGCGGCTCGTGCAGTGCGGCCTCCGCCTGATCCACCGTGGCCGAGCCCTGCGCGGCCATCATCCGTAGCACGACCCCTCGGCGCGCCAGCGCAGCCGTGGGGTTGACCCGCGGGTTCAGCCGGTTCGGCGCGCGGATCACGCCCGCCAGCAGCGCGCCCTCCGCCAGCGTCAACGCCGACGCCGCCTTGCCGAAATATTCCTGCGATGCCGCCTCGATCCCCCACGCGCCGCCGCCGAAATAGATCTGGTTCAGATACATCTCGAGGATCTGCCGCTTCGTGAAGCGGGCCTCGATCTCTTTCGCCACGCGCATCTCGGCGAGCTTGCGCGAGAGCGTGCGCTCTCGCAGCGGCAGCCGCTCGGGGAACACGCTACGCGCGAGCTGCATGGTGATCGTGCTGAACCCTTCGGCGATGCGACGCGCGCGGATGTTCGCCCACGCCGCGCCCAGGACCCGTGGCCAGTCCACGCCGTCGTGCTCCCAGAAGCGGCGGTCCTCGACGGCGATGAATGCGGCAGGCACATACGGCGGCAGGGAGTCGAGCGAAACGACGACCCGGTGCACCCGGTACAGCTTCGCGATCTCGCGTCCCTCCCGGTCGACCACGATGGACGCCTCGTCAGGGACGTACCCCTTCAGGCGTTCCACATCCGGGCAACCTCGCAGCCCACAGCGCTCCCACAGGAGCCAGCCGATCCCCGTCGCCACTGCGACGACGATCAGCAGGGCTGCGAGCGCCCGCCCCGTCGGCCGCGAGATCCGGCTCCGGTTCGCTTCTTGCCTGTACACGAGCGGCCAAACGGGCAAGGACGATACCATTGCACGGCTCGGCGGGGCGGAATACATTCGTCATCGCCCCAGGAGTGCGCGGATTGGCCGCGCCGCTCATTGCTCGAGGGGGAAAGGAGTGGAGCCATGCGTATTCACGGCGTCCTGCGGCTCGCAGCCGCACCCGCGATCGCGCTCGCGCTCGTGGCCACGCCCGCCGTCGCGCGGCAGTCCTCCACCGAGGTTCGGCCCAAGACCGAGCCCAAGCCCTCGGCCCCGGCTGCCGTGAGCCGGCCGCCCGCCGTCCAGAGCCGGCCCGCGAGCCCACCCCCGAGCAGGCCCGCGATCGAGCGTAGCACTCCGCGCAGCTCGCCGTCCAATCAGTTCCGGATGCCGCGATTCGAGCGCCCCATCGATCGCGAGACGCTGAGAGGCCCGGAGGTGATCCGGACGCCCGCATCGCTACGCCGGGGTGAGCCACGTACGAACTCCCGGACCAACGCGCGGATGACGACGAGGTCGGCTCTTGCGCCCACCCGGGTCATCGATCCGTCCCTGATCCTGGACGACGACGTCGCGGTCACCCTGCGGCTCGACGACTTCAGCCCCATCGAGCGTGCACGCATCCTCCTGGAGCTCCAGGAGCTCATGGACCGCCACCTCGGCGCGAACGAGGAGTCCGCCGTCGGCGACGACGCACCGCAGATCGCGGCGCCCGAAGGCGCCCCGCACCCCCCGCACGTGCCGAATACCGAGCGCCCCGTGCTCACCCCGCCGTCGATCAGCGATGACGAGGTGGAGACGCCGCCCACCACCACCCCGCCGCCGACCACCACGCGTCCGGACGAATGGGATTGGCTCTGGTGGCGGTGGAGCAATACGTCCAACAGATTCTCGTGGATCGACGACTGCTCGTTCTACATGAGCTGGCTGGGCGTCTCGCTCGGCGACCGCTTCGAGTTCATGCGCAACATGTACTCCCTCAGCCGGTCCTCGTCTCTCAACGGCGTGAGCCGGAGAGCATCCTGGTACCAGCCCTTCGACGGTATTTGTATCGATCGCTACAACCTCGGGCCCGAGTTGACCTGGGAGCAGTACGTCAGCCACTTCAAGGCGCGGGCGGAGGCCGAGCAGGAAGAGCGTGTCGATTGCGCGAGGGTGACCGTCCAGCGCTTCGATGGAGCCGCGGCAAGCTTCGAAGTCGGACTCCCCGCGCTCGGCGCCGAGACGCTCGGCGAGCTGCGTGACGCCATCACCGATCGTCTCATCCGCGGCGAGTCCGTCCCGCTCGCCGTCGTCCTCAAGCCCGGCGACGTGGAGGACGTCTCGGTCGGGGTCTGCAAGAGTGACGCTGGATGATCGCCACGATACTGGCAATCATCATGCTTTGCGCCATACTCGTGCACATGCTTCGCACGCGGTAATACCACCACTCAGCACGCCTGCGGACCACGATTCAGGGACGTTGCGGGGTGTGGCGGCAGCGGCTCGCCACACCCCGCTTCGGCATCGGGGGATTGACGCCGCACCCCCGCGCGTCGTACCTTCTATCGAACGATCGTTCGAACCGTGGAGCCGACCATGAGCCAACTGACCGAAGAGCAACTCAAGGAAAAGGTCCAGAACGGGTACATCCTGGAGTCACCGGACGAGATGACCGAGGGTTACCGCAAGGCGCTGATCGTGCAGCTCACGGTGCAGGGCGACACGGAGCTGATCAGCGCGCCGGCGTACTGGATGGCGGCGCAGCACGCGCCATCGACGAACACGCAGGTCTCGGCGGTGGCGATCATCCAGGACGAGCTGGCGCACGCGAACATTGCGTACCGGATCCTGGAGGATCTGGGCGTGAGCCGCGAGAAGCTGCTCTACGATCGTGCGCCGCACGAGTTCAAGCATCCGTACGGCTTCGACCAGCCGCTGGATAGCTGGGTCGAGCTGGTGGTGGCGAACGCGTTTTACGACCGTGCCGGCTTCACGCTGCTGGGCGATGTGTTCGAGAACACGAGCTACGGTCCGCTGAAGCGTGCGCTGGTGAAGGTGGACCTGGAGGAGAATTTCCACCTGCGCCACGGGGAGAACTGGGTCAAGCGCCTGGTCAAGCTGGGCGGCGAGGTCCGCGAGCAGCTCCAGCGGGCGGTCGACTGGATGTTCCCGATGACGGTCGAGTGGTTCGGCCTGCCGGACCACCTGAAGCGGCACAGCGGCCAGCTCGAGTACCGGCTGAAGGGGCTGACGAATGATCAGCTCCGTCAGAAGTGGATGGCGGCCGTGGTGCCGCTGTGCGAGAAGCACGGGTTGAAGGTCCCGGCGCACTGGGACGAGGCGCGTCAGGAGTACGTGCTGGAGTACCCGTTCCCGTGCCGCTACGACGCCGAAGCGAAGCGGTGGCTCTTCGAGGAAGGCGAGATCACGTGGGACGAGGTGTTCACGCGCTGGAAGGCGCGCGGCCCGATGAACGAGTTCTACGTGGAGTCGGTGCGTCGCAGCCACGGCTCGCTGCAGAAGATGCTGGCGGCGGCATGAGCGAAACGATTGCGAGCGCGCCGGAAGCCGTGGACGCGGTGGAGGCGTCGGGAGCGGCTGGCGCGGCCGAGGCCGGGTCGCTGGAAGGCCTGCCTGAGTTCGTGCGCGTGCGGCCGGGCACGGGCCCGCTCTGGGCCGCGCTCCGGGAGGTCCTCGACCCGGAGTTCCCGATCAGCGTCGTCGATCTGGGGCTGATCTACGACATCCGCCGTGAGGGCGGCCGGATCGATGTGGACGTGACGTTCACCGCGACGGCGTGCCCGTGCATGGATTTCATCAAGGACGACGTCCGCGAGCGTCTCGAGCGGGAGCCGGGCGTCGACGAGGTGACGGTCCACGTGGTGTGGGATCCGCCGTGGACGCGGGAGCGGATGAGCGAGGCGGCACGCGAGCAGCTCCGTCGCTTCGGCGTGGCGGCGTAGAGGCGCCGCCGGCACGGGGCCGGGGTCGGATCGGTCCGGGTACGAGAGTCGGGTTATGAGCACGGTCTACGAGGTATTTGCGAGGAAGTCGCGCGGCGAGGCGCTGCGGCACATCGGGTGGCTGACGGCGCCGGACGATGATCTGGCGCGCGTCTACGCGTACCAGATGTACGACGAAGAACGCTGGTTCGACATGTGGGTCGCGCCGCGGGACCGGCTGATGGAAGTCTTCAATTCCGATCGCAACACGGCGCTGGGGCGTTGACCATGGCAACGACGGTTGAGGCGGCCGGCCTGACGGCGGCGACGAAGGAGGCGGTTCGCGACCTGATCCTCGTGTTGGCGGACAGCAAGCGCCTGCTCGGGATGAGGTACGGCCAGTGGATCCTGGGTGCTCCCGAGCTGGAGGCCGGGATCGCGTGCGCGGCGATGGCGCAGGACGAGTGGGGGCACGCCCGCCTGTTGTACGCGCTCCTCAAGGAATTCGACGAGGACGTCTCGGCGCTCGAGCACGGCCGCCAGCCGCACGAATACGCGAGCATGGAAGCGCTGGACGCGGAGCCCGAGGACTGGTTCGGCGTCGTCGCGATGAACGCGCTGGCGGATGCGGCGCTGTCGGTGCAGTGCGAGGCGCTGCGCGGCTCCGCGTACGCGCCGCTGGCGCAGCGGGTCGAGAAGCTGCTCGACGAGGAGCGTTTCCACGGGGCGCACGGCGCCGCGTGGTTCCGTCGCCTCGCGCGCGCGGGCGGCGCGGCGGCCGATGCATTGGCGGACGCGACCGAAGCGGCGCTCCCGGGGATCCTCCGCTGGTTCGGCCCGGATTCCGAGCGCGCACGTGAGATCGTCGAGGCCGGGATCGTCGACGCGTCTGGGAGCGCGCTCCGCGAGCGCTACCTGGAGCGGATCGGCGAGCTGCTGGACGAGCTGGGCGCGCGCGGCGCTGCGCTGCGGTCGCACGCGCCGTCGTTCGACGGCTTCGACGAGGCGCGGCGCCGCGTCTCGACGGCAGGACCGGACGCGGAGACGGTCGCCCGCATCCGTGGCGACAAGAACCGCATGTTCCTCGTCGACTGATGGACGCGCCACGCAGGACCCGCTCGTGGAGCACGGTGACCGCGGCGGACCTCGGGCTCCCCGAGCGGCCCACCTGCCCGTTCTGCTCGGGCGTCGACACCGAGCTGCACGCGCCGTTCGGCGCGCAGCTCTCCGTCGTGACCTACTGGTGCCACGGCTGCCGCACGGCGTTCGAGTGGTTCAAGTGGGATCCCAGGTGAGGTCCCCGGGGGAATCGGGACGGGCTCCGGACGGCGGACCCGTCCGCGCCGAGGGCTGACAGCCGCGTTCCGACCCACGTTCGACGGATTCGGCGAATCCACGCGTCGAACACTCGTTCTCGTTTTTCTCCAGGCTTTACCTTTCCCAATCCGTGTACCGCCACTGTATCTTCTGCGCATCCGAGTTCCCGTCCAACGAATCGATCGAATCGTTCCCGATCGGGCGACGGCTGGCGTTCGATGGGGCAAAGGGTCGGCTCTGGGTCATCTGTCGCAATTGCGAGCGCTGGAACCTGACGCCGCTCGAGACGCGGTGGGAGGCGATCGAGGCGTGCGAGCGGGCGTACCGCGAGACGCGGCAGCGGGTCTCGACGGAGAACATCGGACTTGCCCGCCTGTCGGAGGGGCTCGAGCTGGTTCGGATCGGCGAGCCGCTGCGGCCGGAGTTCGCGGCGTGGCGTTACGGTGACCAGTTCGGCCGACGCCGTCGCACGGCGATCGTGACGGTGGCGGCGGCGCTCGCGGGCGGAGGCCTTGGCGCCATGCTCCTGGACGTGGCCGGGCTCGCCGGGTTCACCGCAGGCCTGATCCCGGTACAACTGTTCAACCTCGTGCGGATCGTACGGACGTCGCGGCATCCGGGGATCCACATCGCGACGGAGGACGGTCAGACGCTGAGAATGCGGACCGCGCATCTCCACCAGGCGAAGATCCGACCGGCGGACGGCGCTCCGGATGGCTGGCGGCTCGAGCTCGCGCACGTGGACGGCCGCACGGAGTTGACCGGACCAGCGGCGACGCATGCACTCGGACTGCTCCTGCCGCGCGTCAACGCGACGGGCGCCTCGCGGCGGCAGGTCGAGACGGCGGTCCGGGAGATCGAGGAGGTCGGCGCGCCGGAGCGGTACTTCGCCGCCGCCGAGCTGAGCGCGCGCCGCAAGGGGCGGGGGTATGGGGCGCTCCCTGCGCAGCCGCCGGAGATCCGGCTGGCGCTCGAGATGGCGGCGAACGAGGCGGCGGAGCGCGCAGCGCTGGAGGGCGAGCTGGCGCTGCTCGAGCAGGCGTGGCGGGAGGCCGAGGAGATCGCCGCCATCGCCGACGACCTGCTGCTGCCGGATCGGGTGCGGACGGTGCTGGAGCGGCTGCGTCCGGGCGCGCGGCACGACGTTTGACCGTTCGTCCGTCGCTGCACGGCACGACGCCGATCCTTCGAACCGCGCCTACGGAGGCGAGACATGGAGTCTCTCGCCGGCGCCGTCGTCGCGTTCCTGATGAGTGGCGTCGTCGTGGCGGCGGCCGGGATCACCCTTGCGCGGAGCGGCGAGGTGATCGCGGCGCGAACGCGGTTCGGCGGGCTCTGGGTCGGCTCCATCTTCCTCGCCGCGGCGACGTCGGCGCCCGAGCTGCTGACCGACATCGCCGCGATTCGTCTGGGCGTGCCCGACCTGGCCGCGGGCGACCTCTTCGGCAGCAATCTGGCGAACATGCTCGTCCTGGCGGTGGTCGCGCTCCTGCCGGGCGCAGAGCCGTTTCGGGAGACCGCAGTCGAGCACGGCTTCTCTGCTTCCCTTGCCATCGTCATGGCTGGCATCGCCGGGACGGCCGTCCTGGTCGAGCCCGACGTCCACCTCTTCGGGATCGGGCCCGGTTCCGCCCTGCTCCTCCTGGTCTACCTCGTCGGCGCCCGCGTGCTCTATCGCCAGAGCACGGCGCTCCAGAAGAAGCAAGTCGCCGAGGAGATGGCGGAGGCCATGGCAGCCGGCCCGACCGATCGGCGGCTCCCATCACTGCGTCGCGCGGTGTTCGCTTTCCTGGTGGCGGTGCTCGTGGTCGCCGTCGCGGCGCCGGTCTTCGCGGCCACGGCGGAGCGGATCGCGGTGCTGACCGGGGCCGGGACGACGTTCGTGGGCACCTGGCTCGTCGGGATGGCGACCTCGCTGCCGGAGCTGTCCACCTCGCTAGCCGCTGCGCGGATCGGCGCGACCAGTCTAGCCGTGGGCAACCTGTTCGGCAGCAATGCGCTGAACATGGCGCTCTTCGTACCGCTGGACCTGGCGAACGGGAGCGCACCGATTCTGGCGGTGATCGACACCGCGCACGCGCTCACGGCTCTCATCGGGATCGTGCTCATGGCGACCGCGCTCGCGGCGATCACCTACAGCGCCGAGCGGCGGACGCGGGCCATCGAGCCGATCGCCCTTCTCATGATCTTCCTGTACGCAGCCGGGATCGTGACGTTATACTTGTACGACCGCTGAGGCGAAGGGCGCGACCGATTGCCGGCCCGGGCACACTCGGGCCGGTACGTGTGTAGAGAGCCCCCGAGGTCCAGACGCGACTGCGGTGTCGCGCCCGGCGTCACAGGCCTGGCGCATTGAGCGTCCCCTAAGTATGGAGCGGGTTCCGGCCGACCACCGGAACCGCGTCATGTCGTGGCACTCCCCATGCGTGGCCCACCGCTCCCCGACGCCACTGGCGACCTCGCCACACCGGCCCCTGGCCAAGGGCAGGGGCGGACATTCGCCGATGGTATGGTTCTGCTCCCATCCGAGAGGTCATACGGGTACTCCATGAGAAAGTCCATCGTAATCCCTGTCGCCTGCTGCGCGCTGATGCTGATTGCACCGGCCCGGCTGGCCGCCCAACTCCCGGGCGCACTCTCGGTCGAAGCGCGCCTGGGCGGCGCGTTCGCGACGGGCGAGTTCAGCAATCCGGGCCAGGCGCTGGAGGCCGGCTCGGGGTACTTCGGCAGCGTGAGCGGCAGGCTGGGGCTGCTCCCGAACCTGTCCGTCTACGTCGGCTACGAGCGCGCGCAGATGGGGTGTGACGCGTGCATTGCCACCCAGCTCGATGACGTACTCGTCGACGACGGGTTCGGCGCCGGGGCGATCATGGACCTTCCGCTCGGCCCGCCGGGCCTCTCGCCGTGGGTGCGCGCCGGACTGGTCCGGCGGCAGCTCAAGATGTCGGGCGACGGCGAGACGATGGCCTCGAAGCCCGGGATCGGCTTCGATCTCGGCGCCGGGATCACGCTGCCGCTGACCGGCCCCTTCCAGATCACGCCGGGGCTGCGCTACGTCCGCTATCCGGCCGAGTTCGAATTCACCAGCGTGCCCAACCGGTCCATCGATGTTTCGCACGTCGGCGTGGATGTAGGGCTCACCTACCAATTCTGAATCGGGTGTGAATCATGGCGATCAAACGGAAGTTGGCGGTGGGCCTGCTGGCTGCCGTGCCGGTGCTGGCCGGCTGCGATGCGGAGACCACGACGGCGCCCGGCCTCGAGATGAAGGTCCACAGTCTCCTCGGCGGGCTGGAGCCGGGCGAGACGTACTTGCTGTCGGGCGCGGACGCCGCGTCGATCCCGCTCTTCGGCGGTGCGAACGGCGCGGAGTACCTGGTCGTGCCGTTCTATCTGGCGAATACCAGTGACGAACTGGACCTGGCGATCCGCGGCCAGGGCGCAGCGGCATCGGCGCCGCTCCTGGCGCACGCGCCGGAGCCGGCCGGCGAGCCGCGGCGGATGCTCGGCCGGGAGACGGCCGTCGGCGCGTTCGGGTCGGGCTCCGACTTCGGGCAAAGCATCGCCGCGTCCCATCGCGCCCACGAGCAGCTCCGCACGCGCATGCGTCGGGAGACGTCGGAGCTCATGCGCCGCGGCGCCGCGAATCCGGTGCGGCTGCGGACGTCCGTCGCCGCGGCGCCCGCGCACAAGCTGTTCGCGAACGCGGCCGTCGGAGATGAGGTCTCGATCAACGTCCAGACGGACCGGGCGTGCGAGGACCCGAAGTACCGCACCGGCAAGGTGGTGGCGATATCCAAGCACGCCATCCTCGTGGCGGACGAGCAGAACCCGGCGGGCGGCTTCGACGAGAGCCACTACCGGGCGTTCGCCGCCGAGTTCGATGGGCTGGTGCACCCCGTGGTAACCCGCACGTTCGGCGAGCCGACCGACATCGATGGCAACGGCAAGGTCGTCATCTTCTTCACCTCGGCCGTCAACGACCTGACGCCGCCGGGCTCGAGGGGGACCATCGTCGGCTTTTTCTACGCCCGCGATCTGTTCCCGAAGAGCGGAAGCGTGGAGTGCGAAGGGAGCAACGAGGCCGAGATGTTCTACATCATGGCACCGGACCCGGAGCGCGCCAAGGAGGAACCGCTCTTCTCGGTCGAAAACGTCGAGTACCTGGCGATGGGCGTCATCGCGCACGAGTACCAGCACCTGATCAACGCGGCCCGGCGAATCTACGTGAACAACGCCGATGCCCTCGAGGAGGTCTGGCTCGACGAGGCGCTGAGCCACGTGGCCGAGGAGCTGGTCTTCTACGAAGCGGCAGGGATGGGGCCGCGGCGGGACATCGACCTCGACGACATCTTCGCCTCCGACACCCGCCTGAACGCGGTCAACAAGTACATGATCGACAATCTCGCGAAATACGGGATCTTCCTGGAGGAGGTCGAGGGGGCGTCGGTCTTCGACCACGACCTGGCCGGGCGCGGCGCGAGCTGGGCGTTCATACGCTACGTGGCGGACCGGAGCGGGAAGTCCGACGCGGACTTCTTCTACGAGCTGGTCAACAGCACCCTGACCGGCAGGACCAACGTGAGTCGGGCGGCCGGGGAGAGCATGGAGGAACTCACCCGTGACTGGTCGGTCTCGGTTTTCACGGACAACTACGTGCTCGGTCTCCCGGACCGGTACCGGCAGCCGAGCTGGGACTTCCGGTCGCTCCTCCCGGCGATCAATGTCTTTGGTGGCAAATTCCCGCTTTCCTACCGCACGTTCAACGCCGACCGCGCGGAGAACGTGCCGCTCCGGGGCGGCGGCACGGCGTTCGTCCGCGTGCCGGTCGATGCGGCATCGCGGGCACTGCTGGAGACGACGAAGCACGGTGGCGGCACGCCGCCGGACGGTCTGTTGATGACCGTGCTGCGCATCCGCTGAGTCGCGGCGCGATCGGCGCGAATCCGGACGAACACGGCCCCCGCGGCAGGAGCGCCGCGGGGGCCGTTGTCATCCCGGTCTTCCGAGTCCACGCGACCGAAACGCCCGGCGGCGTCTACGATCCGCCGTTCGCCTCCGTCGAATCGGTGGGTTCCGGCTCGGGCTCCGGCTCGGCACGCCAGTCCTCGGCGCTTCGCAGCGTGTGGCGGCGAATCGTGCCGTGCACCAGGAACACCTCGTCCTCGCCGGCGAGGCGGAGGTAGACGGCGTCGTAGGACGGGCCGGCGTTGCCGACCAGGATCCGGACCGGTGCGCCGGCGCCGGTGCTCACCTCCAGGACGCGGGCGGTGCTGTCGCTCACGCCGAGCCGGTCGTGGTTGGCGGTGCTGGACGCGGCGAGGTGTCCGATGCGCGCTTCGCGGAGCGTGCGGAGCAGCCCGGCGACGAGGGCGGAGTCGGCGGGGTCATCGCCGATGGTCCAGCCTGCCTCTCCTCTGCGCAGCAGGATCGTGTCGCCGTCGGAGAGGATCCGGATCTCCCGCGCGTCGGTTCCGGCGCGCTCGAGCGCGCCGGCGAGCGGCCCGCCGTCCACCGCGCGGGGCGCGCCCGACCGTAGCGTTGCCGCCACCCAGAGGACGATCAGGACGGCGACCGCGGCGGCGATGGCTTTCAGCGTCTTCTCACTCATCGTGCACCTCCTCCCAACTCCTTCCGCTCAGCCGGCGGCGCTGCGCAACGCGGAGCGCACCGCCCAGCACGAAGAGGAGCGGCACGCCGACCAGGTTGCCCCACTTGAGGGCGGCCTGCTGGCCGTCGGACTCGATGACGAGCGGCGGCGGCGTGCGGTCCTTGGAGCGGATCGCGATCAGCGCCTCGTCCTGCGCGAGCCAGTCCACCGCGTTGGCGGCGAAGGCCAGGTTCTGCGGGTTGGTTCGCACGAACTCGTCCTCGATGAAGTTGGCGTCGGCCACGACGACGAGGCGGCCCGACGCCGGCTCCGCGCCGTCCACGCCCTCGCCCTCACGAGCGGTGAGTCCGTCGACCAGCGCGGCGACGACGCGTGCGCCGAGCGCCTCCGGCTCGGCGTCGAGGTCGAGCGCGTCGGGCATGATCGGCCCCGACGCATCGCTCACGCCCGCGAACTCGGTGGTCGTCCAGAGCGGCCGGGCGATTGCGCCGTCGGCGAGCTCGAGCGCGGTGGGCCAGCCGAGCGTGAGCGCGTCCAGGCCGCGCGTGATGGCGTGGTCATCGTCCGTCCGCACCACGATCGGCCAGAAGGGATACGGCGCGATCAGGTTGAAGATTCCGCGCTGGCCGAGCGAGACGCGCTCGTTCGAGCGGAGGTCGTAGGCCAGCCCGTCGGCGAGCGTGATCCCGTGACGTGCGAGGAGCGAGTCGAGCCCGGCGTCGACCCTGCGCGAGAACGGCATCCGCGGATCGACGACGCCGCGCTCCAGGAGGAACATCCCGGCGCCGCCCGCATCGAGGTAGCGCTCGATAGCGGAGACGGCCGCCTCGCCCACCGGCATGTCGGGAGCGGCCAGGACGACGACGCGGAACGAGTCGGGCGAAAGCTCGGGGACCGAGTCGCCGCCGAGGTAGATGGTCCGGACGTCGTAGCGCTCGGAGAGCGCCATGTTCAACATCGGGTAGCGGAACGGCTCCCCGGCGCCGAATCCAGTCAGGAACGCGATGCGCGGCTTCTCCTCCGTGGTCAGCGACGCGATCATCGAGGTCAGCCGGTACTCGAGATCGTCCGTCCGGGCGATCATCGGGACGGTCTCCCGCTCGTCGGCGTACAGCACGGCGAGTCCGAGCCAGCCGTTCCGGATCTGGAACTCGTCGTTCCTCAGGACGTTGAACTGGATCTGCCGGATCCCGAGCGAGCGGGCCTCGTCGGCGGCGTCGTCGTCCTTGCCCGGGTCGAGCTCGAGGACCTGGACGCGGCCGTTGGAGGCGGCGCGGTAGTCGGCCAGGAGGTCGCGCACGTCGCGGAGCGTGAGCGCGATCTCGGGCGGCAGCTCGCTGGACGCGAAGAGCTTGATCGTGACGACGTCGTCGAGCCTGCCGAGCACCTGGCGCGTCCCTTCGGAGAGCGTGAAGAGCCGGTCCTCCGTGAGGTCGAGCCGGCCGCGCACGTGCGCGCCGAGGAGGTTGAGGACGAGCACGCCGACGGCCGCGGTCGCGACCCCCGCGCGCAGGCGCCGGTACGCGCCGCCGAGCATGCTGAGCCGCTCGCGGAGCAGGAGGAAGTACGCGAGGCCGAGGAAGAGCGCGGCGGTCGAGACGAAGTAGAGCGCATCGCGCAGGTCGATCACGCCACGAGCGATGTTCTCGAAGTGCGACAGCAGCGAGAGCCGCGCCGCGGCACCGGACAGCGTCGGCGGCAGCCCGATCAGCACGACGTCGAGCCCGATCAGGAGGAGCCCGAAGGAGATCGCGCCGCCCAGGATGAAGGCCGTGATCTGGTTGCGCGTCGCGGCGGAGGCGAAGAGCCCGATCGCGGTCATCTGCGCGGCCAGGAACGCGGCACCGATGTATTGCGCGAGGATGACGCCGGCGTCGGCATCGGAGAGGATCAGGATCCCGAGCGCAGTCGGCAGCGTGCCGGCCAGGGCGACCAGCGCGAAGAGCAGGTTGCCCGTGAACTTGCCGAGAACGAGCTCCGCCTCCCGGACCGGCTGCGCGGCGAGCCATTCGTACGTGCCGCTGCGGCGCTCCTCCGCGAAGGAGCGCATCGTGATGGCCGGGATGAACACGCTGAACAGCCACGGCAGCAGCGAGAAGAAGCTGCGCAGCGAGGCCACGTTGACCGCGAAGAGCGAGCGGAACGTGAGGAAGAGCGCGAGCGCCAGGAACGCGACGACCAGGATGTAGGCCGTCGGGTGGTCGAAGTAGCCGCGGAACTCCCGGCGCGCGATCGTCCACGCCTGCCTCATGCGTCCACCTCCTCCCTGGCGTCGCCGGCGCCGACCAGCGCGGCCTCGCCTTTGTCCTCATCCGAGAGCGGCGCGGCGGTGAGCTGGCGGAAGACCTGTTCGAGGCTCGCGCGTTCGCGGTACAGCTCCCAGAGCATCCAGCCGCGCTCGCCGGCAAGGCGGAAGATCGTCGGGCGGAGGTCGTCGTCACCGGAGGCGTGGAGTGTGACGCGGACCCGGCCGTCGACCGGCTCCGTCTCGTGCCGGACGACGCCGGGGAGCGCCGCGAGCGCGTCGGCAACGCCGTCGCCTTCGGCCTCGACGACGTAGCGCGGCCCGCTCCGCTGCGCGGCGAGGAGGTCGGCGACCGCGCCATCGGCGACGAGGCGGCCGCGGCTCACGATCAGGACCCGGTCGCACGTCGCCTCGACCTCGGCCAGGACGTGCGTGCTGACCAGCACGGTGCGGTCGCGGCCGAGGTCGCGGATCAGGCGACGGATGTCGAGCCGCTGGTTCGGGTCGAGACCCTCCGTCGGCTCGTCGAGGATCAGGATCTCGGGACGGTGCAGGATCGCGGCGGCGAGGCCCACCCGCTGGCGGTACCCCTTCGAGAGCTGCGCGATGGGGCGGTAGTATACGCCGCCGATCCCCGTCGCCTCGACTGCGTCGGCAAGGGCGCGGCGGCGCTCGGCGCCGGTGAGGCCCCGCAGCTCGGCGGCGAAGTCCAGGTACTCCGAGACGAGCATCTCGGTGTAGAGCGCGTTGGACTCCGGCATGTAGCCGATCCGGCGCTTCGCCTCGACCGGCGCCTCGCCGATCGGGCGGCCGTCGATGCGGACCACGCCCGCGTCCGGCTCGAGCGTGCCCGCCAGGATGCGCATCGTCGTCGTCTTCCCCGCCCCGTTCGGACCGAGGAAGCCGACCACCTGGCCGCGGTCGATCTCGAACGAGAGATCGTCGACCGCGACGAGGGCGCCGTAGCGTTTCGTAACCCCCTCGACAGCGATCATGGACCCTCCGTTCTGCGGACGAAAAACGAAATGCGCCGCCCGGGTCCGTTCCCGGCGCGGCGCACGCATCGTGTGTCGGAAGGGTCGAGTGGGCGACCCGGCCCGGTACCGGGCGATTCGCGCACCGCCCGACCGAACCATTTTCGCTGAGGGTCGTCCAGCCCGACGCAACCGGCACCGGGTCAGAAATCGGCCCAGAGAAAAAATTCTATGAAAGGGTCTCGGAGCGTCAAGTCCGGGTGGGGGTGGGGGTTAGGCGGGTCGGTGTGGAGCCGGAGGCGGAGGCGAGGACCGCGACGGTTCGGTCAACAGTCGAGGCGGGAACTCCGGCAGCGCCGGGTGCGGGCGCCCGCCAGAGTTGTTGACCACTCCCCGCCGGGATAGAATTCACGAGATATTCCACAACGACTCGAGCATGCCCTCCAGATGCCTTTTCTACTGCCCAACACCACACTGATCGACCTCGAGTTCTTGGGCCGTCCCTACCACATCGCGACCGCGCTGGTGGAGGGGCCAGACGGCCCGGTCCTGATCGACCCCGGCCCCGCGTCGACGCTGCCGCGGCTTCGATCGGCGCTCGCCGGGGAAGGGATCGAGCTCGGTGGCCTACGCGCTCTGCTCCTCACGCACATCCACCTGGACCACGCCGGCGCGACGGGCGTGCTGGTCCGCGAGAACCCCGAGCTGAGGGTCTACGTGCACGAGCGCGGAGCGCCGCACCTGATCGACCCGTCGCGGCTGCTCGCGAGCGCGACTCGTCTGTACGGAGACCGAATGGACCTGCTCTGGGGCGAGGTGGCGGCGGTGCCGGCGGAGAACGTGGTCACGCTCGCGGGTGACGAGCGGATCGACGTCGCGGGTCGGGCGTTCGACGTCGCCTACACACCGGGCCATGCGGTGCACCACGTCTCGTACCTGGACCGGGAGACCGGGACCGCGTACGTGGGCGATGCGGCGGGGATCCGTGTGAACGCGCTGCCGTTCGTGCTCCCGCCGGCGCCGCCGCCGGACATCGATCTGGAGGCGTGGAAGGAGGCGCTGGCGCGGATCCGGGCGTGGGCGCCGGAGCGGCTCTTCGTGACGCACTTCGGGCCGCTGGACGACGTGCCCGAGCACCTGGCCGAGTTCGAGACGCGGCTCTTCGCCTGGGCCGAGGCGGTGCGCGCATCGCTCGACGAGCCGGGGACCGACGAGGAGCGTGCGCGGCGCTTCGTCGAGGCCGCGGGCGCCGAGATGCGTCGCTACCTGCCGGAGGAGGCGGCGCGCGGCTACGAGGAGAGCGGCGGCCTCGAGGCGACGTGGCACGGGCTCGCGCGGTACTGGCGCGGGCGCTGACGAGCGCCGGTGACATCGATCCAGGGACGGCACCCATGCGACTGACTCCCCAGGCATTGAACGAGTGGCGCGATTCCGCCGAGATGGCGCTGATCGCGGCGGCGGCGGTCGAGAGCGGCGTGCTCCAGGGGCTCGCGGCCGGTGCGGCGGACGCGCCGACGCTGGCCGGACAGTTCGGGCTGGACGCGCGCGCCGTGCGCATCGTGCTTGCGGTGCTGGCCGAGCTGGGCGTGGTCGAGGGGGAGGAGGGCGGCGAGTACGCGCTGACCGCGGAGGGGCGCGAGCTGCTGGTCGACCCGACGTCGCCGCGGTACATGGGCGGCGGGCTCGCGCTCTGGCTCGAGAACGTGCGGGCGCTGACGCGGCTCGGCGAGTCGCTCGAGACGGGGCGGCCGGTCGTGCCGCGCGGTGCGGCGCCGACGGAGGAGGGGATCGCGCGCTTCATGGCCGGGATGGCCGCCCGGCCGCGGGAGCAGGTCGAGGGCGGCGTCTCGCTCGCGCTCGCGCGGGCGCCCGACTCGCCGCGGGTGCTGGACGTGGGCGGCGGTCCGGGGCTCTACGCGCGGGAGTTCCTGCGCCGTGGCGCCGAGCGCGTCACACTCCTCGATCTGCCGGAGACGGTCGACTACGTGGCCGAGGCGTACAAGCTGAACGAGGTCGACGGTCTCGAACTCGCCCGCGGCGACTTCCTCTCCGATCCCCTTCCCGAGGGTCCGTACGACGTCGTCTTCCTGAGCAACGTGCTGCACATCTACTCGCCCGAGCAGAACCAGGCGCTGCTGCGCAAGACGTTCGACGTGCTGCGGCCGGGCGGCGTGGTCGCGATCGGCGAGATGGTGCGCGGCCGGAGTCCGCGTGCGGCGCGCTTCGCCGTCGTGATGCTGCTGCGCACGGAGGCCGGCGACACGTACACGGAGGCCGAGTACCGGGCGTGGCTCGAGGCGGTGGGGTTCGTGGATGTGCGGACCGAGGACGTCGATCCCGAGCGGCAGGTGATCACGGCGGTTCGGCCCTGAGTGGGCGGCTCCCGTGCGGCGGGGCAGCGCGGTCGGCGGCGGAGCCGGGCGCGTCCGCGTCAGCGCCCGCCGCGGGGTCCGCGTCCGCTACGTCGTCTCACGCCCCACCGGTACGGCTTCTTCTCGTAGACGTGAGCAATGCGTTTTCCATCCCAGTAGTAGGTGAGGTGGCGGGACTCGCGGCAGCGGCTGAGGAGGCGCGGGCGGAAGACCGCCGCGCACTCGCCGCCGGGCGAGCGCACGCTGTCGTAGGCGATCCCGCCCGAGCCGCGGCTGCGCAGCTCGCGTCCGATCGCCTGGGAGGCGCGGTAGTCTTCGGCGTCGTAGACTTCGGGGAGCACTGGCGCGAGGCCGCGGAGGTCGTGCAGCTCTCCGGCGAGGTCCGCCTCCAGCAGACGCATGTCCAGGTGCATCGGCGGCTCCGAGGTCCGGGCAAGGAACTGCGCCCGCCGCCAGATCGTCTCCGCGATGGCCGTGTCCCGGTCCCGCGCCGCGTAGTATGCGCCGAAGGTGCCGTCGTGGAAGCGGCCGCCATAGGGCGAAAAGTGCGTGAACGCGGCCATCACGAAGTGGGAGCCCGGACCCACGATCCGGTCCTCCGGCGCGACCAGCCGGATCTCGCCGATCTCGTCGCGAAGACGGTCGTTGGTTAGGGATTCGAGCTCGATCAGCGCGTCCCAGTCCTCCGGCGGCGCGATTCTCTCGAAGAGGTCGACGGGCGGGTAGCGGCTCGGGATCACGCGGTAGCACGGGCGCCAGACCACCTCGCGGAGCGGGATCGAGTCCAGGCGGTCGGACGACGCACCTTCCGGCTCCCTGCGCGATCCCTCCGACCCGGTGCCCTCCGCCCTCAACGCCACCCGCCCCGCTCCGCATCCAGGTAGCGCCGCACCTCGTAGAGGTCCGCCACGTTGCCCGAAAGCATGCGGTCGAGCGCGGACCGGCCGCCGAAGATCGGCGCCGGGTTCGGCTTGCGCACCCACGCATCCGCCGCCCGCTCGTCCGGGAGCAGGATCTGGAGCGCCTTGTAGATCCCGACCACGTACGAGATCCGCTCCAGCACGTCGCGCGGGAGCGACGAGGCGCCATCACGCTTCCACTTGAAATACGTCGACCGCGCGGGCGAGCCGAGGAGGCGGATCTGTTCGTCGACGCCGAGTCCCCACAACTCCGCTATGCGGAAGAAGGCGCGCAGCCCCGCCTGCGCCATCTGCTCTCCTGGCACCGGCTCTACCCGGGTCAATGTTGCAGATCGATGTCGTCCAGGTAGTCGCGGAGCGGGCCGGCGGCGACGAGGGCGGCCTCCGCCAGCGCGGCGCGGAACACGGGGTCGGTCGTGCGCTTGCCGCTCACGCGACGCGCGGCGATCTCGCCGATGCGCGCCTCGCCGCGGTCCGCGGCGGCATAGTACTCGGTGTAGCGGGCGCTGATGCGCTGTTCGAAGAGGGGGAGCGCGGCGCGGGCGGCGCCGTGGGCCTCCATGTCCTCGAGGACGGTGCGGTGGAGCGCATCCAGGGTGGCCTTGAGGGTATCGGGGCGGACGCGCGAGCCGAGCGCCTGCTGGCAGGCGCGGGTGTGGACCCAGAGGAAGAGGATGAGGAGCTCTTCGGGGACCAGGTCGGGCAATTCGTCGCCGTCTGGCCCGGTGGCGATGCCGACGGGCGCGGTTTCGATGAAGTCGGAGAAGCTCTCCCAAACGAGCCGGGCCAGGTTCTGGCCGAGTGCGGCGGGTGTCGTGGTCATGGGGTCACCCCGTAGAGGAGCCGTCCGAGTTCGGTTCAGCGGGGCGGGAGCCCGGGAATCGGCGGGGTCCGGGGGCAAGGGATGTGCCTCCGGGGCCGTCGTCCGTCACTGGATCCGGTCGCCTCGCGCGTGGCTGAGTGATGTACCCATAAGACGCACAATGGCGCTGCAACGTTGACTGGCGGGTGGGCCCGGGCGGTTGCGGCTCAGCGTCCGCGCCTGCGGGCGCGCTGGTCGATGAACCAGCGGACGTACTCGGGGAGGCCGTCTTCCAGGGACCGAGGATTCCAGCCGAGCTCGTCGCGGGCGCGGGCGTTGGAGTGCAGCCAGCGGTGCCCGGCGCCGACGTCGACGGCCTCGCGGCTGATGGGGAAGCGCAGGCCGGTAATGCGCGAGACGAGGTCGAGCCCGATGCCGGTGGCGCGAGCGAGGCCGACGGGGAAGCGGAGGCGCGGCAGTCGCTTTCCGGCGATGGCGGCGGCGCGGCCGAGGAAGTCGGAGAGGGACGCGTGCTCGCCGGAGAGAATGTAGGTCCGTCCGGTGCCGCCCTTGTCGGCGGCGAGGATCATGGCTTCGACGACGTCGTCGACGTGGACGTACGAGAACCAGGGGTCGCGCGTGAGGAGGCCGGGGAGGCGTCCGGCGATGAGGTCCTCGACGTACTTGCCCATGGGGCTGCGGTCGCCGGGTCCGTAGACGACGGCGGGGCAGACGATGATGAGCGGGAGGCCGATGCGCTGCGCCTCGCGGGCCATCTTGTGGGCGCGGGCCTTGGTCTCGTGATAGACGGACGGGTAGCGTGCGTCCGGACCGTACTCGGTGTTCTCGTCGCCCTCGCCGGTGGTGACCGGGGCGAGGGCGGCGGTGGTCGAGACGTAGATCGCGCGGGGCGTGCGTGCGCGTTCGATGGCGGAGAGGAAGGAGCGCGTGCCGAGGACGTTGGTCCGCTCGAGGGCGCGCCGGTCGACGACGCCGACCTGGTAGGCGGCGGCGAGGTGCACGGCGAGGTCGACGCCCTCGAGCGCGCCGACGATGGTGGCGGAATCGGTCAACTCGCCCTCGACGAGCTCGGCACCGAGGGATTCTAGCTCGGCGGTGTCGGAGCTGGCGCGGACGAGACAGCGGATGCGGTCGCCGCGTTCGACGAGGCGCCGGGCGAGCCGGGAACCGATGTACCCTGTCGCACCGGTCAGGAAGACCAGTCGGCCGTCGGACATGCGTCGTCCCTCCTGTGCTCAACGAAGTGACGCAGAAGGTTAAGCGCAGGAGGGACGGCTGTCCAGCGAAAGGGCGGAAAAAGTCAGTTCTTGATGCGGATGAGCTGCCTCAAGCGTCCCTTGACCTCGGCCTCGACCTTTGCGCGCGCGGAGTCGATGGGCGCGGCGCGGAGTGAGTCGGCCCTGGCCGAGTCGCCGGGGAGCAGCTTGCTCGCAGCGCTGCGCGCGGCCTCCTCGGCGAGTTGCCGGGCGCGGTCTTCGGCGGCCTCTCTCGCCTGGGCGACTGCGCGGTCCCGGGCCTCGGAGAAGTCGAGCCCGATCTCGGGCGAGCGGCCCGGCCCGGTGATGGTGATCCCGAGCGGGACGCGGCCGTCGTCGCCGGCGAGGGCGGCGAGGCGCGGGCCGAGCTCGCCCCGGATG
This sequence comes from uncultured Gemmatimonadaceae bacterium, assembly GCA_964410055.1. Lineage (GTDB taxonomy): Bacteria > Gemmatimonadota > Gemmatimonadetes > Longimicrobiales > RSA9 > CALBZE01. The sequence continues at coordinate 76,978 of CAYPGK010000001.1, forward strand.
CGGCCGGTCAGCGTCGGCTCGAGGAGGAGCGTGGCCGTGAGGTCGAGCCGGCCGGCGAAGTCGAAGGCGCCTGCGGCGCGAGCGGTCAGCTCATTGGAGTCGAGGAGCGACTCGGCGATGGTGACGGTCGGCCCGGTAATGCGGAACTCGCCGGCCCAGTCGCGGAGCGACAGCGTGTCGAAGCGTGCGAGCTCGAGCTTCTGGCCGAGCGCACGGAGCGCGGGCCAGTTGACGAGCTGTCCGCCGCTCACGGCCATCGAGCCTTCGGCGACGACGCTCTCGCGGAGCGGCAGCAGGTTGCGGTCGAGGACCATGCGCACCGTTCCGGCCAGGAGCATCGACCCCGAGAGGTGGTCACGGAACGGGGTGAACCGGTTCAGGAACGCGGCTGCGCCGACGTCGCGGAGCTGGTAGCTGAAGACGGCCGGCAGGCCGGCGTCCTCGTCGCCCGCGGGGATGCCGACGCGTCCGGCGATCTGGACGCCGCCGCCCATGAGGCCGAAGCGGGCGTCGGTCAGCTCGATCTGGTCGCCGGTCCCGGTGAAGGCGACGTCGACGTTCTGGAGCTCGAGGTCGTTCCTGCGCAGCGTCGTGGCGCGGAAGCGTCCGTCGAGTGCGACGGGCGGGAGCGGCGGAAGAGCGAACCCTGCCTCCTCGGCGACCTCGGCGGCGGAGCGGCCGTCGATCGGCCGGTCGGCGAGACGCGCGAAGAGGAGCTCGGCGTAGGTCGGCACGTCCTCGGGCGGCGGCCCGAGGATCGGGTCCAGATCGAGGCGCTGCGAGCGGATGTCCGCGCGCACCGTGGGCACGACGTCGGCGTCGCCGAGGGCGAAGGGTAGCCAGCGGTCGACGGTGAGGTCGATCGCGACGTCGCTCTCGTCCATGCGGAGGCGGAGCGCCTCGCTCGTGATGGTCTGCCCGCGGAAGGCGAGGCGGCCGGACTCGACCTGGACGGGGACGAGGATCGCGGGCGGCCGGGCGCTCACGCCGGCGAGCGTGACGGCGCCATCGACGGCGCCGCGCTCCGGCGAGAGGAGCGGCGCGCGGACGGCCAGGTCGACGCCGACGGCGCCCGCGGCGCCGAGCGAATCGGGGACGAGGCCGAGCGCCGTGGCGCGCTGCAGATCGAGCGACGCGCGGATCCGCGCGTTCGCATTGGGCGCGGCGAAGTCGCGTACGGCGAGCGCGACGTGGAGCGGCTGCCCCAGGAGTCGCCCCTCGATGCCGTCGGTCGCGACGGAGTCGAGGGAGAAGCGGATGCGGCCGCCGAGCTGCGTCAGCAGGTCGCCCTTCTTGCCCCAGGCCAGGCGGAACGCGTCGAGGGTGAGCGTGCCGTCGACCTCGGGGAGCGCATCGGCGCCGATCGGGCCGCGGGCCGCGACCTCGAGGGCGGCGGTGCCGTCGACGTCCGGGATCTCGACGCCTTCGGGCGCCATGCGGTCGAGGAGCGCGCGCGGGAGCGAGCGTACGAGCGCGCCGACGTCGACGGGTCCGGCCGCGAGGCGGAGCGCGACATCGCGATGCTCGACGTCCGTGAGCGAGCGGACCACGCCCTCCCCGTCGAGTGCGACCTCCTGGATGCGGACGGCCAGGCGCGGGAGCGCGAGCGAGTCGGCGGTCCGGTCGAGGACGGCATCGTGCTCGATGCGGAGGCGGACGTTCTCGATCGGCACGGCGAGCCCTTCGGGGAGGACGGCGCCGAGGGCATCGATGTCGATCCTCCCTTCCGCGCGGATGCGCGCGAGCGTGCCGCCGGCGAGCTCGCCCGCAAGGTGCAGCCGCTGGTCGACGCCATCGACGCGGACGGCGGTGCCGGTACGCTCGTCGCGGTAGGCGAACCGGCCTTCGCGGATCTCGAAGCGGTCGACCAGGAACGCGATCCCTCCGCTGCTCGCCTCGACCTCCGCAGGCGCGGCGTCGGCCGCTTCCGTGTCCTCGGCGTCCGCGTCGGCCTGCGGCGCGCCGAAGGTCGGAAGGTTCAGGTTGCCGTCGGCGTCGATGACGACGAGCGCGCGCGGCGCCTCGAGCGAGACGGCGTCGACGACGATGCGCCGTGCGAAGAGCGGGAGCAGCTTCAGCTCGAGGACGGCGCGGCGGACGGTGGCGAGCGGCGGCGCGTCGGGCGTGGCGCCGGCGATGGCGACGCCGTCGAGCGCGACGCCCGGCCTGGGGAACAGGTCGATCGAGACGCGATCGATGCGGACTTCGCGGCCGAGCGCCGTCTCGGCGTGGCGCGCGGCGATCGCCGCGACGCGCTCCGCCGGGAGGAGGAGCACCACCGAGGCCGCCGCAACGACGAGCACGATCGGCAGCGCCAGGATCAGTAGGAGTCGCTTGCGGTTCATTTTCGGGCGAAGTCGCGAGGGAGATGGCAGATCATCCGGGGAGGTCATAACCCGGGGCGGGCCTTTGGGATCCCGGCCCGCCCCCGGCGCTCAGGCGGCGCGCTCGCCTGCGCTCGCCGCCGTGGCGACGACCTGCCAGCCGATGTCGATCGCGCGGCCACCGCGGCGTGCATCGGCCTGGGAGATGATGACGTCCAGCTCACGGGTGCGCTCGAGGCGCGACTGCGTCGCCCGGCCGCCGACAATGGCGAAGTCAAGGACGCGGACCCAGCGCTCGACGCCGTCGGGCGAGCGGAGCAGCAGGTAGCGGCCGGGGCGCAGGTCGGCGACCGAGGGCGTCCCCTCCATCAGGCGCAGGCGAAGCAGCATGCCGCGGTGCGGCACGTCGACCGCATCCGAGACGCGAAACCGGAACGAAGCACCCATCGAGCCCGTGCGAGAAGCCATGGCAATCATGCTAGGTCAAGGAATAACCGGAGGCTGCCGGGCCACCCCACACGGGCGGCCGCGGTGGAGGAGGCTACAACGTCCGTGCCATTCCGTCAATCGGCGCAAGCCATGGAGTGTGGTGTCGAGCGCGGTTCGAATCCGGATCGCGCGCCGGTGGAGGGCGTCGCCCTTGACATCGTCGCCGGGGTTCCGGTATCATGGAGCCGCTTGACGATCTCCGACGCGGGACGGTCGTCCGAACCGCGACGGATCGGCACGGAATCGTAAAGTGATCGGGATCCGCGGTCATGCATCGCGGGTCCCTTTTTTGTTTTCTGCGCCGGCCGCGGGCGCGAGTTGGACGCGGCAGTCGGTCTTCGGGTACGGCACATCGCCCGCACCCCCGACCCAAAACTCAGCTCTATTCTACACGAGGAGTACGGCGATGGAACGTACCAAAGGCACCGTGAAGTGGTTCTCGCAGGAGAAGGGTTACGGCTTTCTCCAGCAGGAGGGGGGCCCGGACGTCTTCGTCCATCACAGCGCCATCCAGGGCTCGGGCTTCAAGGTCCTCTACGAGGGCGAGGAGGTCGAGTTCGAGGTGATGCATGCGGACAAGGGGCTGAAGGCCGCGAACGTGGAGCGGCTGAACCCGCCGGCGGAGCCGCCGTCGCGCGGTCCGCGCCGCGAGGGCGGCCGGCCGGGCGGTCGTGGCTACGGCAGCCGGGGAAGCTACAGCGGCGGGTACTGACCGCCGGGCCCGATCCTGACCGGGCGTCCGCGGGGGCATGCCTCGCGGCGCGTCCCGACGGCGGAACCAGACCGTAGCCCGCCCCATCACCAGGCGCCTGCGGGGGAGATCCCCCGCGGGCGCCTTTTTTGTCGGAACGCCTTTTGCGCCATGGGCTTGTGCGTCTTTCGGGTGGACGCCGGGGGAAGTGGCGGTCCCGTAGCAGGAGTGCAGTATGGCGGAGCACGTAGACCGCATCGATGAAGGGGAGGCGTTCGAGTTCGTAGGATTTCGGCTCAGCTGGGGCGCGATCTTCGCCGGGCTCGTGATCGCACTGGTGACGCAGGTGCTGCTCACGCTGGTCGGCCTGGCCGTGGGGTTGGGCGCGCTCGAGCTGGGCCCGGGCGGCACGCTCGAGACGGTCGGGATCGGCGCCGGCGTGTGGGCCGTGCTCACGGGCCTGATCTCGCTGTTCGTGGGCGGGCTCGCGGCGGGCCATTTCGCGGGGATCCTGACTCGCCTGGACGGGGTGCTGCACGGCGTGCTCGTCTGGGGGCTCACCGTGATCGTGGCGCTCTGGGCGCTGACGTCGGGGGTGTCCACGCTGCTGGGCGGGATGTTCGGCGTGGCGGGTCAGACGGTGGCGGCGGCGGTGGGCGGTGCGGGCTCGTTGGGCGCGGCCGTGATCCGCGAGCAGGGCGTGCCGGAGGTGCCGGAGGGCGACTCGCAGCGGCAGATCGCGGCGGTCCTCGAGCAGCAGGGGATGAGTCGTTCGCAGGCGCAGCAGGCGGCGCAGCGGATCGACGAGGCGCAGCGCCAGGTCCAGCTCCAGGCCGAGCAGGCGCGCCAGCGGGCGCCTCAGGTGGCGGAGCAGGTGGCGGGCAAGGTATCGACCGCGATCTGGTGGATCCTGCTGGCCACGGTGCTGTCGCTGGCGGCGGCGGCCGGCGGCGCGGCGATCACCGCCAGGGAGTAGCCGGAATCCGATCGGACGACGGGGAGCGGCCGGGCGCGGCCGTCGGTGGGCCCGCGCCGCTCCCGGCCGCCCGCCCGGATCCGCTCATCCCGCCGTGATCTCCCGAGCCGAGACCGAGAGGCGGCCGGCCAGGTCGTGTGCGACGTCCAGCGGGAGGTCGCGGATGTGCGCGGCCCCGCGTGGACCGCTCGCGGTGTCCACGATGAGGGTGGCGATGCCGTGGCGGCGCTGAAAGGGGGTGGAGGCGACGTGCACGGTCTGGATCTTCCGCCTCGGGATGATCCAGGTCGTCCGGCCGATGAGTCCATCGCGCACGATGATGTAACCCCCCTGCGCGGGGCTGTCCCGCACGATGTCCCCGTTCTCGTGGCCGATGTCCGGGCCGTCGACGGCCGCGTAGCGGCGGTTGCGGTAGCCGTTCCACGCCAGCGCCCAGAAGGGCGCGAGGAGGAGCAGCAGCGCGAGCCAGGCGGGCCGGTGGAGAAGGGCCAGGGCGCCGGCCAGGACGACGACGGGCCAGGCCAGCCGGAGGAAGATGCGGCGGCGCGCCCGGGGGTGGACCGGGAGCAGCGTCGCGGTGTCGGGGTCGAAGCCGTCGAGGATGCGAGCGACCAGGCCGGCGGCATCTTCGCGTCGCACGAGGGGGACGAACGCTTCGGAGTGCCGGCGCTTGCCGGATCCGGCGCTGCCGGCGGTCTCGATGCGGACGGCGGCCAGGTCGAAGGGGCGTCGCAGGAGCGACTCCTCGATGCGGATGGCCTGGACGCGCCGGAGCGGGACGCTCCCTTCCCTGCGGGCGAGGAGCCCGTAGCGTTTGCGCAGCTCGCCGCCGACGCGTTCCAGCACGAAGCCGTGATACCCGAGGACGGAGCCGGTGATGGAGAGGAGCCAGCCGGCGAGGAGGATGACGATGGCGCCGCCGACGATGAAGGCCGCGACCACGAGCAGAGGCGTCGAGCCGTCCAGCGCGCTCGGATCGATGGCGTCCGGGAGCGCCCGGTAGATGGCGTCCTCGACGAACTGGAGCGCACCGGCGAGCGCGGCGGCGACGAGGCCGATCTCGTTCGCGGTCGCACCGGCCACGACGAGCTCGCGGGTCGAAAGACGCACGAGCGTTTCGACGGGCGGCGCGTCGTCGGTGGACGCGGCGCCCGCCCTGCGCTCGAGGAGGATGGCGCGCAGCGCGTCGGCATCGGCGCGGCTCAGGACGGAGAGGACGCCCTCCGTCTTCTTGCCGCCGGCGGTCTCGATGAGGAGTGAGGCGACGCCGCAGAGCCGCTCGAGCGGCTTCTCGCTCACGTCCACGTTCTGGATGCGGGCGAGGGGGATGATGCGGCGGCGGCGCGAAAAGACGCCGGAGTCCAGGATCAGCTCCTCGCCCGTGAGGTGGTAGCGGAATCCGACGAATCGCGCGATGGCCGCGATGAGCGCCGGGACGGCGAGGATGCCGAGTCCGACGGTGAGCGTCCGGGCGAAGCCGTCGTTGGCGGTGCTGGCCACGCCTGCCAGCGCGGGGAGCACGAGGTGGCGCCCGATCCGAATCGTCTCGAAGACGAGCGTGAGGGGGTGGAGCCGGCGCGGCCGGGTCGGATCGAACGTCGCGGCCGGCTTCATTGCATCAGACGCCATCGTCGCCGCCGCCCAGCGCGGCCAGGCGGTCGCGGAGGGACTCCGCATCCGTGACCGCGAGGCCCGGGATGTCGATGGAACCGCCGATCGAGCCGGCGGTGTGGACGACGACGCGGGCGAGCCCGAGTCGCCGCTCGAGGGGGCCCTGGCGCGTGTCGACGTGCTGGATCCGCACGTGTGGGACGATGCTCACGGTCCGCCAGACCAGGCCTCGGTAGACGACCAGGTCGGCGCGGCGGATGTCGAAGCCCCAGGCGCGGTATCGAGCGCGGGGCAGGAGCGAGACGAGCGCGCCGGCGATGGCGAGCGCGGCGAGTCCGGCGAGCGCTGCGCCGAGCGCGCTGGCGAACACCGCAGCGGCGAAGGTCGCGGCGGCGGCCGCCGGCACGGTCACGGCCGCGAGGCGGAGGCGCCAGTAGCCGACCACTCGCCGGTCCAGCGGCCGGAGTCCGGACTCGGTCTGCGTGCCCGGCCCGGGCCCGGGCGTCAGCGCGTCTGCAGCGTCGAAGTCCATGGCGACCGTTGCCCTTTCACCCCGTGGCCGCGGCCCGGAGCACGATGTTGCGGCCTTCCCGTTTGGCGGCGTAGAGGGCGCCGTCGGCGCGCTGGATGAACTCCTCGTACGTGGTCGCGTCGTCGGGTGCGGTCGCTACGCCGGCGCTGATGGTGAGCCGCTTGCCCGGCAGCACGTGCGTGCCGCGGAATGCGTGGTCCTCGATCACGCGGCGCAGGCGTTCGATGGCGTGATAGGCCACGTCCTTGGGCGTCTGGACCATGATCAGCCCGAACTCCTCGCCGCCGTACCTCGCGAGCACGTCGCTCGCGCGCAGCTCCCTGCGCATGAGCTCGGCGAGTTCCTTGAGGATGACGTCGCCGGCCAGGTGGCCGAGTGCGTCGTTGTAGTTCTTGAAGTAGTCGACGTCGATCATGACGAGCGAGCACTGTCCGCCGTAGCGCTCGATGCGCGAGAGCTCGGCTCGGAGCAGCTCCTCGAAGCGCCTGCGGTTCGGCAGCCCGGTGAGCGGGTCGGTGAGCGCGAGCTCCATGAGGCGGCGGCGCAGCGCGCGCGTCTCGAGCCGGTCGCGCCGGATCCGCTCGAACACCACGCCGGCGTACAGACTGATGACGAGGAAGGTTCCGATCGTGGCGGCTTCGAGGCCGGGGGAGATGGGATACCCCTGGCGGTAATGGTAGTAGATCGCGGCCACGTAGGCGCCCGTCATGAGGAGGCTGAGCGTGACGACGCCCCCGAACCCGATGCTGCCCACCACGAAGAGGAGCGCGACGAACCAACCCATGGTGACGATGAAGCGGGCCTCGACGATGACGAGGGCGTACGCGGCGAGGAGCACGGCCGCCGCGGCCATGGGGATCCAGAGGTAGTGACGGTCGAAGGTGAGCCGCTGGTCGAGGCCGAGGTGGGGGATCAGCCAGAGGACGGTCTGCACGGCCGCGGTCCCGAGCGCGAGCGCGACCCAGTCCACGTAGTCGACGCGCGATACGCCCAGCACTTTGAGGGCGAGTCCAGCGGCGAGCGCGAGGGCGAAGCCCAGGCTCGCCAGCAGCACCCCACGCTTCCTGCGGGTCGAATCATCCATGGGTCCGCTCCGAGATCATGGACTCGGTTTCCGTATCAGAACAGCGGTCCAACGTTGACATCGATCCGCCAGCCGCCGTCGCTCGCGGCGCCTATGGCGACGAGGAGCGGCCCGACCGGCGTGGGCCAGATGGCGCCCAGCTCGGCGCCCGCGATGCCGCGTGTGTCCGTTCCCGCGCGATCGAACGGGTCGTCGACCGCGGCGGCGCGGAGGCGCAGTCGGGCGAAGCCCTCGAGCGCGATCGGGTAGGCGACGTCGACTCCGCCGACGGCCAGGGTCCGTGCGCGCAGTTGGCCCCAACGCAGCCCGGGCATGCGGCGTTCGTCGCCGAGCGCGGGGAGCGCGTCGGGCGGTGCGGAGCCCGCCGTGTGCGCCGCCTCGGCGACCGCCGCGGCGTGTAGCCTGCCCGAGGTGCGGTCGATCGAGCCGGCCGCGCGGACTCGGCGGTAATCGAACGCGCCCCAGCGCGCCTCGGCCTCGAGCACGGGCGATCGGCCGACGACCCGGACCGGGGACGGGTCCAGGCCGACGCGCAGGAGCGGGCCCCAGGCGGCGCCGTCGTTTCCGCCCTGGACGTCGACCCATTCCCCGCGGAAAACGAGCGTGGCGCGAAGCTCCGGCGCGACTCGCCGCGCCTCGGCGCCGATCCAGCCGCCGGCGCGGCGGACCTCCAACGTGCCTACGACATCATGGCCGATGAAGCGGCGGACGTCCGCTTCGCGGTAGGCGCCGCCGAGCATCCATGCGAGCGGCGGCCGGACGGTCGAGTAACGCCGGGCGGCAATTGTTGCCCAGCGCTCGAGGCGGTGCCCCGAAACGGCGGCCTGGATTTCTGCGGCACCTCCCCGCAGCGTGCGATGCCGAAACGTCGCCCACGCACGACCGCCACGGTCGTTGTCGTAACCGAGAGCACCGGCCAACATCGTGCGTTCGATCGTGGCGATCTGAAGACGCAACCGGGGAGTATGCTCTGGTGTTGCAGGATCCGGGCCATTTTCGGCGTCCGCGGGGGCGATCGAGGGCCAGACGCCGGTGAAGAGGCCGGTCGCGTAGAGGCGGTCGACGGCGGCGAGGACGGCGCGGGGGTCGTACGGGCCGGGAGCGATGTCGGCGAACGCGGCACGGGCGAGGGCGCGGGTGGCGGGGTCGCCGCCGACGATTTCGAGCGATCCGATCGAGTCGGGCGCGCTCGCGGGTGCGTGGGGCGGGGATGGGCCGGACCGGGGCGCCAGCGCGGCGAGCGTCGCTTCGAGCCCCGCCTCGAGGAGCGGCACCGCGTCGCGGGGGAAGAGCGCTTCCGGGAACTCGGGCGGGATGCGTGGGAGGATCCGTACGTCCGGCGCGGTGTCGGGGATGGCGTTCTCGAGGAGCAGCCGGAGCCCGCGCAGGCCGACGGCGAGCGGATCGTTCTCCTCGAGGTCGAGCGGCGGGCGGATCACGTCGACGGCGACGATCGGGTCGGCGCCGAGCGCGCGTGCGACGGCGGTCGGCACGTTGTCACGGATCCCGCCGTCGACCAGCCAGTCGTCGTCCCAGCGGACGGGCGCGAAGACGCCTGGCACGGCCATGCTGGCGCGGACGATGAGGGCCAGGTCGCCGCGGGCGGGGACCACGGCCTGGCCGGTGCCGAGACTCGCGGCGACGGCGCGGAATCGACGGGGCAGGCGGTCAAAATCGCCGCGGCTCCGCGCCTGCGCGTCGAAGAGGAGCTGGACCAGCCGCCGGTTGATGCGCCAGTCGGGGACGAGACCCGAAGGGCGCCGCCCCTCGTCCAGCTCCAGGATCGGCGTCCGGGACTCGAACTCCGGCCCGACGACGAGGGCGCGCGCGGTGAAGAGCGCCGGCCAGTCCTCCTCGGCGATGAAGCGCCAGATCTCGTCCGGCGCGTATCCGGCGGCGTAGAGCGCGCCCACGATGGCGCCCATGCTCGTCCCGACGACCAGCTCCGGCTCCCGCCCGAGCCGCTCGAGGCCGACGATCACGCCCCCGTGCGCGAGGCCCCGCGACCCGCCGCCGCCCAGCACCAGCGCCTCCTGCGCCGCGGCCGAGCGCGGCGCGCCCCAGCCCAGGCAAGTCAGAACGGCCAGGACCGCGACCGGTCGTTTCATGGGAAGAGCCAACCGAACGGGGGTTGCGGGGTAGACACCTGCGGTACACGGTGTAGCTTACGACGGTACACCGCAATCAGGCAACGAGGCCGGCGGCGACCACGCCGGCGATCGGAAGGAGACCCAATGGCCGAGATCACCTGCGTCCGCTGCGGCCAGAACGGCGCCCAGCTCGCGCGGCCCCCGTTCCGCAACGAGATCGGGGAGCGCATCCACCAGTCGATCTGCCAGACCTGCTGGGACCTGTGGCTCCGGCAGCAGACCGCGCTCATCAACCATTACGGGCTGGACGTGCGCGAGAAGGACGCGCGCGAGATGCTCACCGCGAACATGGAAGCGTTCCTCTTCCGCACCGGCCAACTCGACCAGATCGACACCTCCCAGCAGGGCAAGATCAGCTGGTAACCTGCGGCGCCGCCGTCTGACGTGTCCGCTCTCGGGACACCGCATCCCGCGAGCGGACACGTCACCAGCGGCCGCCGTCCCTTCTGTTTTGCGCCAAGTTATTCGTTCATAATAAGTTGCACGGTTCGCCGGCCGTGGCACGGGCCTTTCCTCGAGGAGAGGGCCGAAACCGTCGTGCATTCTGGCGCGTCGGTCGAAGCCATCCGAATCAGTCGCAGGAGGAGAGACGGTGCGGTCGATGGACGGGACAGGGCGGATCCTGGTGGGCGCGCTTGCGCTGCTCGCTCTGGTCGCGGCGGATGCGCGGGCGCAGGAGCCGGCGACGCTGACGCTGGAGGAGGCGATCACGCTTGCGCGGCGCAACAACCCGGCGTTCCGGATGCTGGCGAACGACGAATCGGAGGCGGACTGGCGAGTCCGCGAGGCGTACGCGTCGCTGCTGCCGACGAGCAACGCGACGTTGGGTTTCCAGTACGAGGGCGAGGGCCAGCCGTTGCTGGATCTTGCGCTGGCGGACCTGGGCGTGGACCGGGTGCCGGAATCGTACTACTCGAGCTACCGGCTGTCGGTGAACTACCAGCTCTCGGCGGATCGTGTGTTCCGTCTGGGAGAGGAGCGGGCGAACCGGGCGTCGACGGTGGCCGCGATCGAGGCGGCGGAGCGGAACCTGGAGCTGGAGGTGACGCGGCAGTACCTGGCGGCGCTACGGGCGGTGGACGGGGTCGAACTGGCGCGGAAGGACCTGGAGAGCGCGCGGGAGAACGAGGAGCTGGCGCAGGCGCGTGCGCGCGTGGGCGCGGGGACGCAGTTGGAAGTGAAGCAGGCGGAGGTGGAGCGGGGTCGGGCGGAGGTCGCGCTGCTGGAGGCGGAGCATAGGGTGCGGACGGAGCGCCTGCGCCTCTTCCAGGTCCTGGGGATCCGGCTGGACCGGGAGATCGAGCTGACGAGCGAGTTCGAGGTGTTCGAGCCGACGTGGGAGGTGGACGAGCTGGTGGCGGAGGCGCTGGGCTCGCACCCGCAGCTCCGGTCGCTGAGGGCGGCGGAGGCGGCTGCTGGCGCCGCGCGCCGGGCGGCGTGGGGCTCGATGCTGCCGACGCTCTCGTTCTCGATGGGGTGGTCGGGTTTCGCCCGCGAGGTCGGCACGCCCGAGTACCTGATCGGCCAGGCGCGGAGCCGTATGGAGAGCGCGCGGGAGTCGTGCGAGCTCATGGGCCGCATCTCCGCGGGGCTCTCTCAACCGCTCCCGGGATACCCGATGGATTGCGCATCGGCGTACACGCTCACACCCGCCGACGAGGCTGCGATCGTCGCGGGCAACGACGTGTTCCCGCTCGATTTCACGCGGCAGCCGGTGTACGCGCAGCTCCAGGTGTCGATCCCGCTCTTCTCGGGCTTCCAGCGCAGGCGGCAGATCGAGGCGGCGCGCGTGGCCGCGGACGACGCTCGCGAACGTCTGCGGGCGGAGGAGCTGGAGCGTCGAACGATGGTCGCCGAGGCGGTCCTCACGCTCCAGACCGCATACCGGCGCGTCTCGCTCGAGGAGCGCAACGCGGCGGCCGCGGCCGAGCAGCTCCGTCTCGCGCGGCAGCGCTACCGTCTCGGCGCGGGGGACTTCCTCGAGCTGAGCCGAGCCGAGGCCGACCATGCGCGGGCGAACCGCGACCATCTCGCGGCGGTCTACGGGTTCCACGAGTCGTTGGTCGCGCTGGAGGCGGCGGTCGGACGGCCGCTTCGTGGGGGTGCGAAGTGATCGAGGCCGGACAGGTCCGGTCGAGGGCAGGGATTCGGGAGAGGTAGGATTCGGGCAAGGGTTTGGGCAAGGGATAGGAGAGACGATGGACATTCCGAGGCAGAAGCGACCGAATCGGCGGCGTTACGTCTTCATCGGTCTCGCGATCGTGGGGATCGGCGCGGTGACGCTGGCGCTGGCGCGGCTCGAGCCGGCGGCGCCGGCGGTGGACCGGTCGGTGGTGTTCACGGACACGGTGAAGCGGGGGCCGATGGTGCGGCAGGTCCGTGGGCCGGGGAATCTGGTGCCGGAGGACATCCGGTGGATCACGACGCTGACGCCGGGCCGGGTCGAGCGGGTCCACGTGCGGCCGGGCACGGAGGTGACGCGGGGGACGGTGCTCCTGGAGCTGAGCAACCCCGACGTGCACATCCAGGCGCTGCAGGCGGAGCAGTCGCTCACGGCGGCGGAAGCGCGGCTGGTCGAGCTGCGCACGAACCTGGAGACGCAGCGGCTGAACCAGGAAGCGGTGGTTGCGACCGTGCGGCGGGAGTACGACGAGGCGCTGCGTCAGGTCCGGACGAACGAGGAGCTGGCCCGCGAGGGGCTGGTCTCGACGATCGAGCTGGAGAACGCGCGGGGTCGGGCGGAGGAGCTCAGGATCCGGGCGGAGGTCGAGCGGGAGCGGCTGCGGATCCTGACGGAGTCGATCGAGGGGCAGCTCCAGGTGCAGCGTGAGCAGGTCGGCCGCCTGCGCGCGATCGCGGAGTTCCAGCGCGAGCAGGTCGAGTCGATGCGGATCCGCGCGACGGCGGACGGCGTGCTCCAGCAGATGGACCTCGAGGTCGGGCAGTGGGTGATCCCGGGGAACACGCTCGGCGCGATCGTGCAGCCGGGTCGCCTGAAGGCGGAGCTGCGGATCCCGGAAACGCAGATCCGGGACGTGACGGTCGGCCAGCCGGTGCAGATCGATACGCGCAACGGGATCGTGCCGGGGCGGGTGCTCCGGATCGACCCCTCGGTCACGAGCGGCGCGGTCAAGGTCGAGGTCGCGCTGGAGGGCGAGCTGCCGCGCGGCGCGCGGCCGGACCTGAGCGTGGACGGCACGATCGAGGTCGAGCGTCTGGAGGATGTGCTCTACGTGGGACGCCCGGCGTACGGCCAGGCGGAGAGCACGGTCGGGCTGTTCAAGCTGGTCGAAGGAGGGAGCCACGCGGTGCGCGTGCCGGTCCGCCTCGGGCGGGCATCGGTCAACACGATCGAGGTCGTGGATGGGCTCCAGGTGGGCGACATCGTGATCCTGTCGGACATGTCGGCCTGGGATCAGTACGACAGGGTCAGAATCAGGTAGCGTAGCGTGGTTCCGCCTCGAAAGGAGGAAGAGATGACGCAGAGTGCGACGGAGTCGCTGATCAAGCTGGACGGCGTGACGAAGGTGTTCTACACGGACGAGGTCGAGACGCACGCGCTGTCGGGGATCCACCTGGAGATCCGGCGCGGGGAGTACGTCTCGATCGCGGGCCCGTCGGGGTGCGGCAAGACGACGCTGCTCTCGATCCTGGGGCTGCTCGACTCGCCGACGGAAGGCGTCTACTCGCTGAACGGCCGGCCGGTCTCGGGTCTCACGGCGAGCGAGCGCGCGCGGATCCGCAACCGCGAGATCGGCTTCATCTTCCAGG
>CAYPGK010000002.1:0-72989 GCA_964410055.1 uncultured Gemmatimonadaceae bacterium
GCTGTTCGATCGCCTGGATCATCCAGTTGGCGCTGTTCAGCTTGCTCGAGATGAACTCCTTGTTCTCGCCCTGGAACTTGTTCTTGTCCTTGGCGATCTCGCGGTAAGCGCGCGACAGCTTGAGCCGCGGCAGGCTCGTGTCGTTCAGGAAGACGAGGTAGTCCCCGTCGATCTTCTCGACGATCAGGTCCGGCGTGATGTAGTTGTCCGCCGGGCTCGCGTATTTGATCCCCGGCTTCGGATCCAGCTTCGCCACCTCGTCCGCGGCCGCCTGGACGTCCTTCGGCGTGATCGACAGCTCCTTCGAGATCTCCGACCACCGGTGGTTGATCAACTGCTCGAAGTAGTCGCGGACAATGCGGTAGGCGAGCGTGTCTTCCTTGTCCGCATCGGCGAGCTGGAGGAGCAGGCACTCTCGGAGATCACGCGCGGCGATCCCGGGCGGGTCGAAGGCCTGGATGATGCCGAGCATCTCTTCGGCCTCTTCGAGCGTGAACGGCTCGAGCGCTTCACCATCCTGCGCCCAGGCCGCGCCCTCCTTGCGGACCCATTCGTTGAGCCCCTCCAGGACCTCCTCGAGTGAGCAGGAGAGATAGCCGTTGTCGTCGATGTTGCCGATGATCTCCTCACCGAGCAGCATCTGCCTCTCGGAGAGGCGCAGCAGCACGAGCTGATCGCGGAGATGATCGGCCAGGTCCCGGGATTCGACCGGCACCGGTTCGTAGTACTCCTTCTCCTCGTACTCGGCGCGGCGGCCGCCCGCCTCGAAACCATCCAGGAGGATCTCCTCCCAGTCGATCTGCTCCTCCTGCTCCTTTTCTTCCTTCTGCTTCTCCTTGTCCTTGATCGCGGCCTCCTCCTCCGGCGAGACCGCGGGTTCCTCCAGTTCGAGGAACGGATTGTTGAGCAGCTCCTGCTTGATGTGTTGCTGGAGGTCCAGGAGCGGCATGTAGAGAAGATCCATCGCCTGGTAAAGGCGTGGATTGATCTTCATCTCCTGCCGGAGCTGCGTGCCCTGGTAGAGTCCTGTCTTGATACTCATACCACTTCCGGTCGGCGATAACGTTCGCGCATGCGCGCCGTCAGCGTCGGGCCGAAGTAGATCTCGGCAACCTCGTCGTTCCAGACCAGTTCGGCGACGGTGCCCGAGACCCGCACGCGCCCATCGTACATGATATACGCCCGATCCACGATGTCGAGCGTCTGCTCGACGTTGTGATCGGTGATGATCACCCCGATCCCGCGGTGGCGAAGCCCGGCCACGATCTGCTGGATGTCGTGGACGGCGATCGGGTCCACGCCTGCGAACGGCTCATCCAGCAGCATGAACTTCGGGTTGCTCACCAGCGCCCGCGTGATCTCCAGGCGACGGCGCTCTCCACCAGAGAGCGAGTACGCCTTGGATCTGCGCAGGTGCTTGATAGACAGTTCGTCCAGCAAGGTCTCGAGGCGCTCGTGCCGCTCGGACCTGGAGAGCGGCATGGTCTCGAGGATCGCCAGGACGTTCTCCTCGACTGTCAGCTTCCGGAAGATCGACGGCTCCTGCGCCAGGTAGCCGATCCCCCGGCGAGCCCGCTGATACATGGGCACGTCCGTCAACTCGGCATCGTCGAGGTAGACGTGACCCTCATCTGGGGAGATCAGCCCGACGATCATGTAGAAGGTCGTCGTCTTCCCCGCCCCGTTCGGCCCCAGCAGCCCCACGATCTCGCCCTGTGAGACGTGGAGGTTGACGTCGTTGACGACTCGCCTCTTGCGGAACTCCTTGACGAGTCCCCGCGCGGAGAGCGTGCTGCCCTGGGCCGGTGCGAGGTCCGTCGTATCCACGTACGCGGAGCCCGCGATCTGCGGCTCGGTCATAGTCAGCAAATTCCTTACCGTTCCGGTGGCGGCCCGTGCCGGCTCTCGGCGGGTGAGACGACGTCGTCGCCCGGTTCGCCGCCACCATCTCCTTTCGGCTGAAGGTGATACCCCCGAATCGGGCCTTCGGCCTCCACACTCGTGACCTCGCCGTCGTGCAGGAAGAGGGTGATGCGGTTCGCAATCAAGAAGTTCACCCCCGGCTGCGCCTTCCCCTCCTCGCGGATCCTGTAGAGCGACTGCGCCTTGCCCCCTTCTCCCACGGTGACCAGGCGCTCGAGCACGACGCGCTCCTTCGCGCCGCCTTCCGAACCCGGTTCGGCCGCGGCCGTGTCCGGTACCGGCGCCTCGATGAAATAGCCGGTGATCGTGTCGCCCCGCAGCCAGTCCCGCCCGACCAGTTCGGGGAGCAGCGCCGTCAGCGAGTCGGCGACCCGCTCGCCGTAGGCGTTCCCCACGGCGACGACCGTCTCCAGGCGCTGGTCGGGGATCAGTGCATCGATGGAGTCGGCGACCAGCCAGAATTCCGTGGCCGTCGCCCGAGGCTGGGGACCGACCGTTCGGACCGGCGCACGCACGCCAACTTCCGGGGCGCCATCCCCTGCGCCGTCCCCCGTATCGTCCCCTGCATCGTCCGCAGCATCGTCCGTGGCGCCAGCAAGGGCCGCCGAGGTGTCCGGGCTCGCTTCCCCGGGCAGCCGCATGGCGATCATGCGCTGCACGGCGCCGTCGCGGAAGTAGACCTGGAGTTCGGGCGCATCGATGCGGAGGTCCTCGGAGAGGAGGATCGCGTCCTCGAGCGCGCGCACCTCTCGGAGGCGCTCACCATCCAGCAACGCAACGAGCCGTTCGCCGGTCAGGGTGAAGCTCTCGCCCTCGATCATCGCATCGCCGATGAGGACCACGCGCTGGTCGATCTCGTCGAACTCGGCCTCTGCGGCCGTCCCGTGCGTGTCCCCGCGCTGCAGCTCGACGTTGCCGATCCCGCGGAAAAGTCGTTCGCCGATGATCTCTATCACATCGGCATCGACCTCGAGGGGCGGCTCGGGCTCCGCCTGGGCTCCAGCGTCGCCGACCGTGTCCGCCGGCTGCCGCGAGTCGTAGAGCGTCGCATGCGGCCGCCCGCGGATGACCGCCCAGGGCTCCGGCCTGAGGTCCGTCGCCCGCAGGTACTCGAGCTCGCTCCCGTCCCGCACCACGGATCCGTCCAACTGATCCGTGAGCACCACGTTTCCGAGGGCGAGGAGCCGGCCGTCTGCGTGCTCGTACTCGACGCGGTCGGCCGTGAGTGACTTGAGCGAATCCTGGAAGAAGACGTGCCCGATGAACTCGCGCCGGCCCGTGGCCGTGTGGCTGACCATGCTGTCCGCCCGCACGACCACTCCGTCGCGGCACTGGATCTCGGCCTCGCCCCTCAGGATCACGCGCTCCATGCTCGAGCCCTGGTTCAGGACGAGGAGGTCTTTGCCGTTGGTGATCTCACACTCGCGGGCCGACGGCACCTGGCCAGCGACCGGCGAGATCGGCCACAGCGCCGCGAACCCCAGGAGCAGGGCCCAGCGCCGTCGCATCAGAAGTCGATCTCGACCTGGTCCGCGCGACCCCGGGGCTCGCGCAGAATGAGGTCGCGGAGCTGGCCGTTCGCGTCCAGCTTCGCCTCGAAGCTATCCCCCACGAGCCGCGCGTCGTTGTGCGTGTGCACGGTCGTGACTTCGCTCCAGATCCGTGACTGGTTCGGGTCGTAGTGCAACTCGTCGGTTTCGATGCGCCGTCCGTCGACCGTGATCAGCACCACCTGCCCCCGCGCGACCATTGCCTGCGTCCGCTGGTTCAACTCCCCCTCCTCGGAAGTCAGCTCGGCGGCCTGCTCGCCCGTGGCTCGAAACAGGGTGAGGTGAACCTTCGCAAGTTCCACTCGTGACGTCTCTTCGAACACGAAACCCGTGTCCGCGCGGAGCACGGCCTGGCGGATGCCGTCCTTCGTCACGAACTGCTCGAGGCCGACGACGACGTTGTCCGCCTTCAGCCGGGCGTACTCCTCGCCCGCGACCGGCCCCTGGTCGCCGGCGCTGCATGCAGCCGCGACGAGGGCGACGAACAACCAGCCCGCTGACCTATGGATCATACCGCGCCAGCCCGCATGAGGTCGTGCAGGTGAACGATGCCGAGGAGCCGCTTGTCGTCGTCCACGACGGGGAGCGCCATGATGCCGTGCTTCTCCATGCGGAAGACCGCAGCGGCGGCCAGTTCGTCCGGCCCGATGACCTTCGGCTCCCGGTTCATGACATCGGAGACCGGAACGCTGAGCGGATCGGGGTGACGCTCCATCAAGCGGGTCAAATCCCCGGCGGTGACCACGCCTATTACCCGCGACGAGGCGTCGAGGATCGGCACGGTGCCTCGCTTCTCGGCGAGGAGCACGACGCACTCGCGCATGGATGCGGCTTCCGGGAGCGACGGGATGTCGTCGACGAGCATGACGTGCCGGACGCGGAGGGTGAGCTTGCGCCCCAGCGCGCCGCCCGGGTGGAGGCGGGCGAAGTCCTCTCTCGAAAAGCCGCGGCGCAGGAGGAGCGCGACGGCCAGCGCGTCGCCGAGAGCCAGGGTGACGGTGGTCGACGTGGTCGGCGCGAGGTCGTGCGGGCATGCCTCCTCGGCCACGGAGCAATCCAGCACCACCGTGGCGGCGTGGGCGAGCGTGGACTCGAGCCGGCCGGTCATCGCGACGATGGCTACACCGAGGCGCGTCAGATACTCGATCAGGCCGTTCAATTCCTCGGATTCGCCGCTCTTCGAGATGAGGATCGCCACGTCGCCCCGGCCGACGATTCCCAGGTCGCCGTGCAGCCCCTCGACGGGGTGCAGGAAGATGGCCGGCGTGCCGGTCGACGTGAGGGTCGCGGCGATCTTGCGCCCGATGATCCCGCTCTTGCCGACCCCGCTCACGATGACGCGCCCGGGCGCATCGAAGAGCAGTCGGACGGCGTGCAGGAAGCGCTCGTCGAGGCGCGCCTCGAGTGCGCCGAGCGCCTCGGCCTCCAGACGAACGACCCGCCGTGCGCGCTGCAGCAGCTCGTCATCGTCGCGGACGGCGATGGATCGCGCCTCCGGCCTGGCGGCGGTGGTTACGAAATCAACGCTCATGTGACAGCTCCAAACCATCGCGGGCCCGCTGGTACTCGACGACCAGGCGGCTCCACTCTCCGCGTGCCTTGAGGAGGGCTTCGGCGAACTCACGGACGGCGCCGTTCCCTCCCCTGCGCCGGGTTTGCCAGAGGGCGAGCGCCTTGACCTCCGGGACCGCGTTCGCAACGGCGACGGGCAGCCCCACGCGGGTGAGCACGGCCAGGTCCGCAAGGTCATCGCCGACGAAGGCGACGTGCTCCCAATCGACGCCATGGTCGGCCATCAGGCGCTGCAGCGCGGGGAGCTTCCGCGCGCTCGAATCCTGGTAGCACTCGATCCCGAGCTCCTCGGCACGGATCCGAGTCGCCTCCGACTCGCGCCCGCTCACGAGCGCGACCGGAAGTCCCGCAGCGCGAAGCATACCGACCGCGATCCCGTCGGTGATGTCGAACTTCTTGAGCTCGACCGCCTCGCCGCCCTCGGTCCTGCCGATGTAGACGCCGTTGTCGGTGAACACGCCGTCCACGTCGAGTGCCACGAGGCGCACGCGGCGAGCGAGCTCGGCCGGGATACGCCTAGGCACCGGACGCCTCCCTGGACTCCGCGCCCGCCGGCGCGCCGGCAACGATCTCGCGGATCGCCAGCACCGACTCCAGCAGCGCCCGCAAGTGGTCCAGGCGGAGCATGTTGGTGCCGTCGGAGGGCGCCCGGGCAGGATCCGGGTGCACCTCGAGGAAGAGCCCATCGGCCCCGGCGGCGACCGCAGCGCGGACCAGCGGCGGGACGAATTCCGGATCGCCGCCGCTCGAGCCGTCGGCGCGCCCCGGCCGCTGCACCGAGTGCGTACCGTCGAAGATCGCCGGCGCGCCCGTCGCCTCCCGCATCCGGGCGAACGAGCGCATGTCGACGACGAGGTCTCCGTAGCCGTGGAACGTCCCGCGCTCGGTGACCGTGACCGCGTCGGCGCCGGCCGCCCGCGCCTTGCCCACCGCGCCCGCCATCTCCTCGGGCGCCATCCACTGCCCCTTCTTGATGTTGACCGCCCGGCCGGCGGCCGCGACCGCCGTGACCAGATCGGTCTGCCGGCAGAGGAAGGCCGGGATCTGGAGTGCGTCGCACACCTCCGCGGCGGGCTCGGCCTGCCACGGCTCGTGGACGTCGGTGATCACGGGCAGCCCCGATTCCTCGCGGACGCGGGCCAGGCGACGGAGCCCCTCCTCGAGACCCGGGCCGCGCGGCGAATCCACACGACTGCGGTTCGCCTTGTCGAACGATGCCTTGAAGATGATCGGCAGACCGAGCTCCTCCGAGATGCGCGCCAGCTCGACCGCGACGCGAACGTTCAGCGCGTCGTCTTCGAGTACGCACGGCCCGGCAATCAGGAAGAACGGCCCGCCCACGCGGAAGAGCCGGTCCGTCGCCACGACGCCCTCCATCGGCGACATCAGCGAGCGACCGGCGCGGGCTTGGCCACGCGCGCCGGCTCCTCAGCGGGCACCAGCCCCCTCCGCTCCATCGCGGCGCGGATGAACGAGGCGAAGAGCGGATGGGGGCGCATCGGCCGCGACTTCAGCTCCGGATGGAACTGGCAGCCGATGAACCAGGGATGCTCCGGCAGTTCGATCATCTCGACCAGGTTGCCGTCCGGCGAGAGGCCGCTGAAACGCAGCCCGTGCTCCGCCATCACATCCCGGTACGCGTTGTTGACCTCGTAACGGTGGCGATGACGTTCGCTGATTTCCTGGACCCCGTAGATCTCGTGGGCTTGGGAACCAGCACGCAGACGCGCCGGATAGGCGCCCAGCCGCATCGTGCCGCCCATGTCCGTGACCTGCCGCTGCGAGTCCATGAGACAGATCACCGGCTCCGGCGTGTCGCTCACGAACTCGACGGAGTGGGCATGGGGCATACCGCAGACGTTTCGCGCGAACTCGATCACGGCGCACTGGAGTCCGAGGCAGATCCCGAAGAACGGGATCTTCTCCTCGCGCGCCTGCCGGATCGCATTCAGCATCCCTTCGACGCCGCGAATGCCGAAGCCACCGGGGATGAGGAGCCCGTCGTACTCCTTGAGGCGCTGCGCATGATCGTCGTCCTCGAACGCCTCGCTCGGGAGCCAGTCGATCTCGACGCCGACGTCGTTGGCGATCCCGCCGTGGATCAGCGCCTCCTGGACGGACTTGTACGCGTCGATCATCGACGTGTACTTCCCGACGACCGCAACGCGGACGCTCCCGTGCTTCGGCTCCTTGATCTTCTGGACCATCCGCCGCCACGGCTCGAGGTCCGGCTCGCTACCCTTGAGGCCGAGCTTCTCGACCACGAACTGGTCGAGCTTCTGCTCGTGGAAGTCGAGGACGACCTCGTAGATCGTCTCCACGTCCCGCGCCTCGATCACCGCCGGCGCCTCGACGTTCGTGAAGAGCGCGATCTTGCGCTTGAGCTCGCTGTCCAGCGGACGATCCGAACGGCAGATCAGAATGTCCGGCTGGATACCGATCTCCATGAGCTCGCGCACCGAGTGCTGCGTGGGCTTGGTCTTCAGCTCGCCCGCCGCCGCGATGAACGGGATCAGCGTCACGTGCATGAACAGCGTGTGCTCGCGCCCCACGTCCCGGCGGAACTGGCGGATCGCCTCCAGGAACGGGAGCGACTCGATGTCGCCGACCGTGCCGCCGATCTCCGTGATCACGACGTCGTGGTTCGCGGCGAGCCTGCGTACCGCCGCCTTGATCTCGTCCGTGATGTGCGGGATCACCTGGACCGTCGCGCCGAGATAGTCGCCGCGGCGCTCCTTCGTGATCACGTCCCGGTAGATCCGACCCGTCGTGATGTTGTTCGCCTGCGAGAGCGACTCGTCGATGAATCGCTCGTAGTGACCGAGGTCGAGATCCGTCTCCGCGCCGTCGTCCGTAACGAAGACCTCCCCGTGCTGGAACGGCGAGAGGGTGCCCGGATCGACATTGATGTACGGATCGAACTTCTGGATCGTGACCCTGAGCCCTCGCTCGACCAGCAACCGGCCAAGCGAAGCGGCGGCGATCCCCTTGCCGAGTGAAGAGACGACGCCGCCGGTCACGAATACGTACTTGGTCGGTGGACGAATCTCGTCGGTCATTCGGTGCCCGCTTCCCCAGTGATGTTCAATGTGCCAAAGCCAACAGCCGCGCCTCGGCGCGGCGCGCATCCTCGATCGTGTCCACGCCACCTTCGCCCGCCGCCACCACCGCCACGCCGATTTCGATCCCGGCCGCGAGCGCCCGGAGCTGCTCCAGCCGCTCCATGCGCTCGAGCTCTCCCGGCGGGAGCGCCACCAGCCGCGCGAGCGCGGACGGCGCGTATGCATACACCCCGAGGTGGCGAAGGTACCGGGGCGAGGCCAATTCCTCGGCCGTCGGCTCCCCGTCGCGGCGGTGCGGGATCGGCGACCGGGAGAAGTAGAGCGCCCGGCCGTCGTCGCCGCGAACGACCTTGACGACCGCGGGGTCGCGCCACGCCTCGAGCGTCTGCACCGGCGTGGCAACAGTCCCGATCGGCCACCCTTCCGCCACCAGCCGCGCCGCCTCGCCGACCGGCTCTTCCTCGATGAACGGCTCGTCCCCCTGGACGTTCACGATGACGTCGTATCCCGCATACGCCGGCCGCGCCGCCACTTCGGCCACGCGGTCGGTCCCGGACGCGTGTGACGCCGCGGTCAGTTCGACCGCGGCGCCCACCGAACGGCACACCGCCGCGACCTCTACGCTGTCCGTGGCGACCACGACGGCGTCGAACAGCGGCATCGCCGCAACCCGCTTCCAGACCCACTCGATCAGTGGACGTCCTGCCAGCGGGTAAAGCGGCTTGCGGGGCAGTCGCTCCGATCCGAGCCGTGCCGGGATCACGCCCAGGATTCGTGGCGTGGACATGAAATGTCTGCCGGGAGAACCTTCGTTCCTATGCAAATTTTGCGCCCATTTGGACGCGGTCTAGTATAACCGGCCGGGTCCGCGTCCGACAACCCCCGTAACGACGCCGTACGCGTGGCACCCCGCTACGGGCGGCGCCAGGGGCGCTCGTTGTCGAACGGCCACGCGAGGCCGATGTCGAGCTCCAGCGCGTCCAGCGGATCTGCAGGGTTGGTCGTGATTCGGACGTACGGCACGAAGAACTCGAGGCGGATGCCGATGTTCTGCTCGAGGTCGCGGCGCACGTCGTCGGTCCACGCCATCCCGAAGGCGTGAAAGAACTTGAGGTCGGGCGGGCCAACAATGGGCAACGAAAAGCGTTGCGGCAGTGGGACGATGTAACGTGTTTCGGCGAACACCAGGCGATCGCCGAGGAACTGGCCGGTCGCGAACGTCGGCAGCGTGGAAGACCCGCCGACGAAGCTCCACCGCTGCCTTGGCAGCGAAGCGGTCCCCGGGAGTGGGCCCTGGAAGCGCCACTCGACCTGGAGCAGGTGGTTGGCGAGCGCATCCATCGCCCATTCGCCGGAGAGGACGAAGCGGCCGAAGCTGAAATCGCCGCCGAGGACGTCTTCGGCGAACTCCAGATCGGCGCCGACCTGCGCAGCGGCAAAGCGGCCGATCCACTCTCCGGCGAGGCCGACGAGGATACTGGAAATGCGACCGTCGTCGATCGGCGGGTTGAAGCGGAAGCCGTCGCCCAGGACGACCCAGGGGCTTCCGGCGCCGAGGGACTCGTCGCGTTCGAGCTGGGCGCGAAGCCGTGCAATACCGCCCAGGCCGTCGCGGCCAAACTCACGCGAGAGTTCGGCGTAGGCGGCCTCGGCCTCGTAGTAATTGCGCTGATCGCTCCCCTTGGCCAGGAACGACAGGCTGTTCCTGAGGTCGCCCCGGATCCAGGCATCCTGCGTCGCGGTCCGCTCCTCGGCGCCGACGGCGAATCGGGTGCGGCCGCGACGCGCCTCGAGCTCGAGCCCGCCGTTGACCGCGCCACGGCCGGAGGCGTGGCCGATCCACCCATTGAGCCGGGGTTGAATGCGACGGAGCGGCGGAAGGAGGAGACCCGCGCCCCAGCGCAGCCCCAGCGCATCGACGCGGTCGTAAGTCGGAGGCCCGAAGCCGAACACCCCGTCCAGCTCGAGGAGGGGCACTTCGGCCTCACCCCGGATCCGGACCACGTTCCCCTCGAGGGCGACCGAGTACGGCGCGAGCGGCGCATTGACGACCTCGCCGCCGACCTCCGCCAGGGCGGATGGATAGAGCCCACCGCCGAAATTGAGGACGTCGCCGTGAACGCGTGCGGAGGGGCGGAGGAAGAGATTGGCGTCGACGCCGATCAGGTCTCCGGCGACGGCGCCCTCGAGCGTCAGCGTCGCCCCTGCGACGAGCAGCGTCCGGGGCACGCTGTCCCCCCGGGCGATGAGCGTGTCGCGCGTGACGAGGACGTAGTCGCGCCGGGCGAGGATCTGCTCGAGACGCGGGTCGAGGTCGACGTCGCCCCGGCCGGAGAAGACGACCGTCTGGCCGAGCCCGACGGCGGGCCAGAGGGCGAGGACCGCGGCCAGGACGACGGCGCGCAGAGCCGCGTCAGGAGGTGAGGAAATTCTCGAGGAGCGCCTTGCCGTGTTCGCTGGCGATGGACTCCGGGTGGAACTGCACGCCCCAAACCGGGTGTGCCCGGTGGCGAACGGCCTGAATCTCATCTTCCCACCCCGGCTCCTCCGTCCACGCCAGGACCTCCAGTTCGGCAGGCAGGCTCGCACGGTCCACGATCAGGGAATGGTAACGGGTGACGTGCATCGGCGATGGCAGACCCCGGAACGGCCCCGCGCCGGTGTGGCCGATCGGCGAGACCTTGCCGTGCATGATCCGCCTGGCGCGTACGACTTGCCCGCCGTAGGCGGCGGCGATCGCCTGGTGTCCAAGGCAGACGCCGAGGATCGGCGTACTAGCGCCGAAGCGGCGGATGCACTCGACGCTCACCCCGGCCTCCGCCGGTGTGCAAGGACCGGGCGAGACGACGATACGGCTCGGTTGCATCCGCTCGATCTCTTCGATCGTGATCTCGTCGTTGCGTCGGACGACCGGATCCGCACCCAGCTCGCCCAGATACTGGACGAGGTTGAACGTGAACGAGTCGTAGTTGTCGATGACCAGCAACACGGCGCCAGCGCCCGGCGGAAGGGACTTCCCGTTGACGCAGGAAGATTAGATGACCGTCCCGCGAAGGACAAGGAGGCGAGCGGCTACCCCCGGGGGTGGAACTTCCGGTGCACGTCCCGCAGGTACTCGCGGTCGACGTGCGTGTAGATCTGGGTGGTCGAGATGTCGGCATGGCCGAGCATCTCCTGAACCGCCGCGAGGTCGGCGCCTCCTTCGAGGAGGTGTGTGGCGAACGAATGTCGCAGCGTGTGCGGGCTGACGCGCTTGGTGATCCCGGCGCGTTCCACGTGCTTGCGCAGGATCTTCCAGACGCCCATGCGCGTGAGCGGCCGGCCGCGTGCGTTCAGGAAGACGACCCCCTTCCCTCCCCCATTCTCGAGTCTCGGCCGGACTTCGCGCAGGTACACGTCGAGCGCCCGAATGGCGCTCCGTCCGACCGGGACCAGACGCTCCTTCGCGCCCTTGCCGAACACGCTCGCGAACCCCTCCTCGATCGAAACGTCGCGCACCTTGAGGGTGATGAGCTCGCTCACCCGCACGCCGGACGCGTAAGCGAACTCGAGAAGCGCGCGGTCCCGCCAGTACAGTGGATCGGTGGGATCGGGCGCCTCGAGCAGCCGCACCACCTCGTCGCGGCTCAGGACGCCGGGGAGTCGGCGCCAGACCTTGGGCGCCTCGAGCCTCTCGCTCGGGTCGGCGACCACGTGGCCCTCGGCCACGAGGAAGGCGAAGTAGGTGCGGATCGACGAGATGTTCCTGCGGATCGAGGTGGGCTCGAGTCCGCGATCCTTGAGCGTGTAGACGTACTCGCGCAGGTGCGCCGCCGTGGCCGCGCCCGGCCGGTCGACTCCCTGCTCGCGCAGGAACGCGACCATCCGCCCGACATCGCGCCCGTACGCGTCCAGCGTCCGCGGACTGAGCCCACGTTCGAGCGACAAATGGTCGAGGAATGCGCGAAGGTGGAACACGGTCATTCCTGGCTGTGGCTGCGCCGCGTCCGCCACCACCAGACCAGGACGATGACGAGCAGCGGAATGGCGATCCAGAGGAGGATGCCGCTCACTCGCGAGAAGATCTCGACGATCTGCTCCCAGCGCCTCCCCGCCGTGGCGCCGATGAAGACGAGCACGCCGTACCAGATCCCGGAGGCCACGGCGAGCGGCAGTACGAGACGGATCGGCGGCAGGCGGATGATCCCGGCGAAGACCGGGACCATGGCGCGGAACGCGGGGAGGAACCGGCTCAGGAAGATGGCCGGCACGCCGAACCGGTCGTAGAACCGCCCGATCCCCGTGAGCTGGTGCGGCCGCAGCAGCCAGTGCCCCACCGTGGTGCGGAAGAAGGCAGCCCCGTACTTGCGGGCGAGTGCGTAGACCGTAAGTGCTCCCACCACGTTCGTCAGCCACGTGATCAGGAACACCGTGAGCGGATCCGCCCGCCCGGTCGCCGCGACGAAGGCGCCGAAGAGGACGAACGTGTCCGCCGGGACGGGCGGGAAAATGTTCTCGATCACGGCGCCTGCGCCGATCACGAGGTAGATCAGCGCCGGCGGCAGGCCCGAGAGCTGGTCGACGACGTCGCTTATGGCCCCTCCCGCGTGCGCCGCCTCACTCGACTGCCGAGTCGATCATCGCGACCGCGACCGTCGCGATCCCCTCGGCGCGTCCGATCCAGCCCATCCCTTCGTTGGTCTTGCCCTTCACCGAGACCCGATCCGGCGTGACGCCGAGCGCTTCGGCAAGCCGCGACCGCATGGCCTGCACGTGAGGGGCCAGCTTGGGTGCTTCGCAGATCACCGTCACGTCGACGTTGACGACCCGGTGGCCGTGCGAACGAAGAAGCCCTGCCGCCGCCCGGAGGAGTTCGATCGAGTCGGCGTCCTTCCACTGTGGGTCGCTCGGCGGGAAGTGCGTACCGATGTCGCCGAGCGAGGCGGCGCCGAGGATCGCATCCGTGACCGCGTGCGCCACTGCATCGGCGTCCGAATGACCGGTGAGCCCTCGCTCGTGCGGGATCTCGACGCCGCCGAGCACGAGGCGACGACCCTCGGCGAAGCGGTGCGAGTCGTACCCGACGCCCACCCTCATCCCCACCTCCAGAACCCGTTGGTGCCCGTCAGCCTCACGCGTGGCCGGCGGCTACGGGCTCCCGCCAGGTGCAGCAGGGGCATCCGGCGGAGTCGTCCTCGACGTAGGTGTAGTCCTGATAACGACGGCGCGGCGTGAACCCCGCGTCCTCGATCAGGCGACGGATCTCGGCTTCGGGCATGATGTAGTCGATCCCGGCCGCGCTGACCACGTTCTCCTCGATCATGAGCGAGCCGAAATCGTTGGCGCCGAACGCGAGCGCGGCCTGCGCCATCTTCGGCCCCTGCGTCACGTACGAGACCTGAACGTTCTCGAAGTTGTCCAGGATCAGCCGCGAGAGCGCCGTGGTCCGCAGGTAATCCATCCCCGTCCCCAGCTCGATCCCCCACCCTTCCATCTCGGTGTGGAGCGGCTGGAACGACCAGGTAATGAACGCCGTGTAGCGCCCCTTCCCCCGTGCCAGGCTGCGCTCCTGCGATGCACGCACCTTGAGCAGGTGCTCGAGCCGGTCTTCCCACGTCTCGCCCACGCCGTACATCATGGTGACCGTGGTGTGGAGCCCGATCTCGTGCGCGGTCTCGTGGATTTCGAGCCACCGGCTCGCATCGATCTTCTTGGGCGCGAT
This sequence comes from uncultured Gemmatimonadaceae bacterium, assembly GCA_964410055.1. Classification (GTDB taxonomy): domain Bacteria; phylum Gemmatimonadota; class Gemmatimonadetes; order Longimicrobiales; family RSA9; genus CALBZE01. Next base: position 13,809 of record CAYPGK010000002.1, read on the forward strand.
CACGTCACGCACCGCGTCGACCAGGATCTCCGCGCCGGCGCCCGGGATGGAGTCCAGCCCCGCCTCGTGCAACTGCCTCAGCACCTCGTCCAGCGGCAGCTTGGAGACGCGCGTCATCATCTCGATCTCGGACGCGCTGAACCCGTGGACGTGGATCGGGTGATGCTCCTTGATGTGGCGGAGCAGCTCCAGGTACCAGTCGAGGGGGAGGTACGGGTTGTGGCCGCCCTGCATCAGGATCTGGACCGCGCCGAGCTCCTTGGCCTCATCGATCTTGCGGCCGATCTCCTCGTAGCTCAGCACGTACGCCTCGTCGTCCTTCGGCCGGCGGTAGAATGCGCAGAACCGACAGTCCGTGACGCAGAGGTTCGTGTAGTTGATGTTCCGGTCGACGATGTAGCTGACCACATCGCCGGGCGCCACCTCGCGGCGCTTCGCATCGGCGCGGCCGGCGAGTTCGAGGAAGGGCGTCTCCCGCAGCACGCCGAGCCACTCCTCGATCTCCGCCGCGAACGGCCGCGTGTGCAGCGGCGGCGGCTCGTAGACCACCCTGGGCAGAGGATTGCGCACCCCCACCGCCCCCTCGGGCGTCGCCTCCCGCCGCCGGGGCGCCACCGTCTGAAGAATCGGGAGCGCACGCTGCTCGCGCGCCACCCGCCCGTTCGAATTCTCCGCCATCGCGCTCTATCCCTTGTCGATCTCCACTGCTCCGACCCCGACACCGGCCGAAGCAGCCCTTCCCAATCTCCGCCCGCTTTCGCGCCCCATCCGGGCCCTTGGTGGTCCGATCACCCGGCCCTTGGTGGTCCGATCACCCGGATCGAGCCCTCACCACTCCCGGATCTCGTTGTAGAGCGCATCGCGCTCCATTGGCCGCTTCCCCGCATCCTTGATCAGCCGGATGATTTCCGGGAAGGTCATCCCCTGCGGCGTGCTCGCGCCGGCCTCGTGATAGATCTTCTCCCGCACCACGGTCCCCTCCAGGTCGTCGACGCCGAAGTGCAGTGCGACCTGACTGACCTTCGGCGTGTTCATGATCCAGTGGGTCTTGATGTGGTCGAAGTTATCGAGGAAGAGACGGCCGACGGCCAGGTTCTTCAGGTCGTCGTAGCCCGTCGTCGCCGTTCCCTGTCGCCCGAGCCGGGCGCCGAGCTCGTTGTTGTCCGGATGGTACGCCAGTGGGATGTACGTCAGGAACCCGCCGGTCTCGTCCTGAAGCTCCCGGAGCATGAGGAGGTGGTCGATCCGGTCCTCGTACGTCTCGACGTGCCCGTACAGCATCGTGCAGTTCGTCGGAATCCCCATGCGGTGCGCCGTACGGTGGACGTCGAGCCACTCCTCGGCGGCGAGCTTGCGCTCCGCGATCGTCGCACGAACGCCCTTCGAGAACACCTCCGCACCGCCGCCCGGCATGGAGTCCAGGCCGGCCGCGCGTAGGCGCGCAAGGACCTCCTCGACGCTCGTCTTCTCGATCCGGGCGAGGTGGGCGATCTCGACCGCGGTGAGCGCCTTGATCTCAACGCCCGGATGCCGCTCCTTGAGACCCCGGATCAGTTCCTCGTAGTATTCGACCTTCAGCTTGGGGTGCAGCCCACCCACGATGTGGAACTCGCGGATCGGCGTGTCACGGATCTGGTCGGCCTCGGCCCACGCCTCCTCCAGCTCCATGGTGTAGGCGCCCTCCTCCTTGGGCCGCCGCGCATAGGAGCAGAAGACGCAGGTCGCGCGAAGGATGCAGATGTTCGTCGGGTTGATGTGCTGGTTCGCGACGAAGAAGACCCGGTCCCCGTTCTTGCGCCGGTTGACCAGATCCGCCATGGCGCCCACGGCGAGCAGGTCCTTGGTCTCGAAGAGCGCGATCCCGTCCTCTCGCGTGAGCCGCTCGCCTGCCAGCACCTTCTCGGCAATGGGCAGCAGCCGCGGATCACGCGGCTGAACGGCGAGCCCCTCCGATATTCCAATCGACATCGAATCGCCTCGATCCGAGGGTAAGATTTCAGTTCGTTTCAGCGCGGTAGAATAAGTGTGGGGAGGGGTCGGTGCAAGCGAAGGAGCGAGCCCGCCCGGCCCCACGCATCGGACCGGGTCGCGATGCGGCTCCGAACGGGCCACCGACCACGAAAACGCGCTCCCGACGGGGATCGGGAGCGCGATTCGCGCGTGTGTCGCGCGCTCACTCGAGGTGAGGGCTCACTCGCCGTCCCACCGCCGGAACGCCAGGCACACGTTGTGGCCACCAAAGCCGAACGAGTTGCTGATCGCAACCTCGACCGGCCGCTCGACCTTCCCGTTGTGCGCGTAATTCAGGTCGCACTCGGGGTCCGGCTCGGTGAAGTTGATCGTCGGCGGTATCACGCCGTTTCGCGTCACGAGGACCGAGATCACCGACTCGACCGCGCCGGCCGCACCGAGCAAGTGCCCGGTCATCGACTTGGTCGAGCCCATCACGAGCTCGTACGCGTGATCGCCGAAGACGGCCTTGACCGCGAGCGTCTCGTTCAGGTCGTTCGCTGGCGTGGACGTGCCGTGGGCGTTGATGTAATCCACGTCGGTCGGCTCCAGCCCGGCGTCGTGCAGCGCCGCCTTCATCGCGAGCTGCGCACCCGCACCCTCCGGCGCGGGCGCCGTCATGTGGTACGCGTCCGCCGTCTGGCCGAAGCCGACGATCTCGCCCAGGATCGTCGCACCGCGCCGCTTTGCGTGCTCGAGCTCCTCGAGGATCAGGCACCCCGAGCCCTCGCCCAGAACGAAGCCGTCCCGGGTCGCGTCGAACGGCCGGCTCGCCGTTTCCGGAGAGTCGTTTCGCGTCGAGAGCGCCTTCATCGCGGCGAAGCCCGCCATGGTCAGCGGCGTGACCGTGGCCTCCGTGCCGCCCGCAATCATCACATCCGCCTCGCCCCGCTGCACGATGCGGAACGCAGTGCCTACGGCGTGCGCGCTCGACGCGCAGGCGGAGACGGTGCAGAAGTTGGGGCCGCGGGCGCCGTAGCGCATCGAGACGAGGCCGGCGGCGATGTCCGAGATGAACATCGGCACGAAGAACGGGCTGATCCGCTGCGGTCCGCGCTCGAGCAGGACGCGCGTCTGTTCCTCGAACGTCGCGATCCCGCCGATCCCGCTTCCGATCAGGACACCTACTCGGTCCCTGTCGACTCCGTCGAGGCCATCGGCCAGGCCGGCGTGCTCCATTGCCTGCTGCGAAGTCGCGAGCGCGAACTGCGTGAAGCGGTCGGTCCGCCGCATCTCCTTGCGGTCCATGTACCGCTCCGGCTCGAAGCCCTTGACCTCGCAAGCAAAGCGGACGTCGAAGTCCTCCGTCGCCTCGAAATGCGTGATCGGGCCGGCCCCGCTCTTTCCTTCGAGCAGGGCACGCCAGGCCGTGTCCACGTCGTTACCGACGGGCGTCAACAGCCCGAGACCCGTGACCACGACCCGGCGCCGGCCCGCGGTCTTTTCACTCATATCCAATGCCTCCGGAAGGGCGTTACTCGCCCTGGTTCTCCTTCAGGTACCGGATCGCATCGCCGACCGTCTGGAGCTGCTCCGCGTCCTCATCCGGGATCTCGAGCCCGAACTCCTCTTCGAACGCCATGACCAGCTCGACCGTGTCCAGCGAATCGGCGCCCAGATCCTCGACGAACGACGCGTCCTCCGTCACCTTCTCGGGCTCGACGCCCAGTTCGTTGACGATGATCTCCTTGACGCGATCCTCGATGTTCTCCGCCATCATACCCCTCCGGTTTGGTGTCACATGACCATGCCGCCGTCCACCACGATCACCTGGCCGGTGATGTACGCGGCGCCCGGACCGGCCAGGAAGCGGACCGCCGCCGCGATGTCGTCCGGCGTGCCCAGGCGCCCGAGCGGGATCGAACCCGCCAGCTCCGCCCGGGCCGCTTCCGTCATCGCGGCCGTCATGTCCGTCTCGATGAAACCCGGCGCCACCGCGTTGCACAGGATGCCGCGCGACGCCAGTTCCTTCGCAACCGCCTTCGTCAGGCCGATGAGGCCCGCCTTCGATGCGGCGTAGTTCGTCTGTCCCTTGTTGCCCGTAATTCCGACGACGCTCGTGATGTTGATGATGCGCCCCTCGCGGCGTCGCATCATCCCACGGGCCGCTGCGCGGATCGTGTGGAACGCGCCTTTCAGGTTGGTGTCGAGGACGCGGTCCCAATCCTCGTCGCTCAGGCGGACGAGCAGGTTGTCTTCGGTCACCCCGGCGTTGTTGACCAGGATGTCGAGCGACCCGAACTCCTCCTCGACGCCCTTGACCAGCGCATCCACGGACGCGGCGTCGGCGACGTCGCAAGCGTAGCCCCGATGCCCGGTCCCGTCCAGCCCGGAGGCCGCCTCTTCGGCTCGCTCCGCACTGCGCGCGACCACGGCGACACGCGCGCCGCCCCGGGCCAGATGCTCGGCGATCGCACGCCCGATCCCCCGGCTGCCGCCCGTTACGACGGCGACCTTTCCAGCCAATTCACGACTGTTTTCCGCCACTTCCCCACTCACGATTGCAGGAACGCCTCGATCTCTTCTGCGGTCCCGAGCGTCACCGCCTGGGCGCCGCGTTCGATTCGCTTGAGGAGGCCGCTGAGCACCGATCCGGGCCCGAGCTCCAGGAACCTGCCGACGCCGGCGTCGAGCATCGTCCTCATGCACGAGGTCCACCGGACGGGCGAGGTGAGCTGCCGGACCAGGAGCCGGCGCGCCGTCGCGATGTCGTCGACCGGCTCGGCGGTCACGTTCGAGACCACCGGGAACGCGGGCCGTTCCAGGGCGACCGACTCGAGCTGCTCCGCGAGCCCCGCTTCAGCCACCGCCATGAGAGGCGAGTGGAAAGCGCCCGACACGTTGAGCGGAAGCGCCCGGCGTGCACCCGCGGCCTTCGCGAGCTCGATCGCACGCTCCACCGCAGCGACGTCACCGCTGATCACGATCTGCCCGGGCGAGTTGTAGTTCGCCGGGACGCACGTCTCCGTCTCGCTCGACGCGTCGCGGCAGACCGCTTCCACCGCCGCATCGTCCAGCCCGAGTACCGCCGCCATCGTCCCGGGCCGCTCCTCGCCGCTGCGGAACATGAGCTCGCCGCGCCGCCGAACGGTGCGCACGGCGTCGTCAAAACGCAAGGCCCCCGCCGCCACGTACGCACTGAACTCACCCAGCGAGTGCCCCGCAGCGAACGAGACATCGCCGAGACGCGACGCGACGACGCGATGGACCGCGACCGAGTGCGTAAGGATCGCCGGCTGCGCGTTGAGCGTGGCCGTCAGCTCCTCGTCCGGCCCCTCCCACATGAGGCGGGAGAGCGCAAATCCGAGGGCTTCGTCGGCCTCCTCGAACACCGCACGGGCCTCGGGGAACCGCTCGGCGAGGTCCCTGCCCATACCGACGAACTGTGATCCCTGTCCGGGAAAGAGAAGCGCTACCATCGCATTACGGACGAGGCCCAGGTGAACCCGGCGCCGAACGCGACCATGAGGACGTTGTCGCCCGGCTGGAGACGCCCCTGCTCGACCACCTCATCGAGCGCAATGGGGAGCGTCGCCGAGCTCATGTTCCCGTACCGGTCCACGTTCACGTAGACCTTTTCCATCGGGATGTTCGCGTACTTCGCCGTCGCCTCGATGATACGGATGTTGGCCTGGTGAGGGATGAGGAGGTCGATGTCCTCGCCGGTCATACCGGCACGCTGGAGCGCCTGGTCGGCCGCCTCCGCCATCGACCGGACCGCCGCCTTGAAGACCTCGCGCCCGGCCATCTTGACGAGGTGCGAGCGTTCTTCGAGGACCGCCTCGTTGAAGGGGACCTTGGCGCCGCCACCCGGCCGCCACAGGAGCTCGGCGAGCGTGCCGTCCGAACGCATGAAGCTCGAGAGCACGCCACGCCCGTTCTCGCTCCGCTTGACGACCGCCGCGCCCGCCCCGTCACCGAAGAGCACACACGTCGACCGGTCGGTCCAGTCCGTGATCGCGCTCATCTTCTCGGCCGAGATCACCAGCGCGATCTCGCCGCGGCCGGCCGCGAGATGGCCCTCCGCCACGTTGAGCGCGTAAAGGAAGCCCGAGCACGCCGCGGAGACGTCGAACGCCGCAGCGTTCGACGTGCCGATCAGCGCCTGGATGTCGCACGCCGTCGACGGGAGCAGCCGGTCCGGCGTCGCCGTCGAGACCACGATCAGGTCCACCTCGCCCGGCTGAACATCGGCGCGCTCCATCGCGATCCGAGCCGCTTCCGCGCCCATCTCGGCCGCGCCCATCTCCGCGCACGCGATGCGACGCTCACGGATCCCGGTCCGTTCCCGAATCCACTCGTCGGAAGTATCGACGAGCCGCTCGAGCTCCGTGTTCGTCACCACCCGCTCCGGGAGGTAGCGCCCGGTGCTCACGATTTCTACTAGCGGCTGCGGCTTCCTCATGCACCCTCCGCCAATCGGCCCATCGCGGGCTCGACGGAACCCCCGCCATTCACCGGCGGGATCGTCAACTCCCTGCTCATATGTCCGACCATGTCGGTCGAGACCGCCCGAATCGCGACGCGGATCGCGTTCTTGATCGCCCGCGGCGGCGAACCGCCATGGCAGATGATAGAGATCCCATTCACACCGAGCAGCGGCGCACCGCCGTACTCCGTGTAGTCGAGCGCAGCGAAGATCTCGCTCAGGTCCATGCGCGCACCCGACTTCTCCTGCTCGCGCTTCAGGATCCCCATGAAGAACGCGGCGATCGATTCGTAGAACTTGAGAAGCACGTTCCCGACGAAACCGTCGGCCACGAGCACGTCGCACGTGCCCGTGATGATGTCGCGTCCCTCGACGTTCCCGATGAAATTCAGCCCCGGCTGCTTCGCCAGCAGACCGTGCGCTTCGACGGCCAGCTCGTCACCCTTCTCGGGCTCCTCCCCGATGTTCAGGAGCCCGACCCGGGGATTCGGCCGCCTCAGCACATCATGAGCGTAGATTGCGCCCAGCCGCGCGAATTGCACCAGATGGTGCGGCTTGCTGTCGACGTTCGCGCCCGCATCCACCAGCACGATCGGCTCGCCCGCCGTGGGAAGCATCGTCGCGACCGGAGGACGATCCACACCGGGCAACGGCCGCAGGATCAGCAGCGAGGCCGCCATCACGGCGCCGGTCGAACCGGCGCTCACGAATGCATCCACCTCGCCCTTCTTCTGCAGCTCGAGCCCGACGACGATCGACGAATCCGGCTTGCGACGCACCGCCGTCGCAGGCGATTCCCCTTGCTCGATCCGCTGGGGGGCGTGCACGACCTCCAACCGATCGCGGGGCAGGTCGGGGTACCGCTCGAACTCCGCCTCGATGCGGTCCCGGTTGCCGATCAGGATCAGCGTGAAGTCGTCAGGCAGCTCGCGCAGCGCCTGGACGGCACCTTCCACCTCGATCGCCGGGTGCCGGTCGGTCCCCATGGCGTCCAGAGCGATGCGCACGCTCGTTCCCCCTTTAGATCTGCTCGACCTCTACGACCTGCACGTCCTTGTACGTACCGCAGCTCGGGCACACCCGGTGGGGCAGCTTCGGATCACCGCAACGGGGACACGGCGTAAGACCCGGCACCTCCGCCTTGTGGTGCGTGCGCCGCTTCCGCTTGCGCTGCTTCGATACCTTCTTCTTAGGAACAGCCATTTCGCCTCCCTAGACTCAGTCGAACTTCAACTTTCGCAGCGCCGCCCAACGTTCGTCCGTCTCGTCCACCGTGCAGCGGCACTCCTCTTCATTCAGATTCACGCCGCAACGAGGACAGAGCCCCCGACACGCATCCCGGCAGACCGCGTATTTCGGCACGGCCAGCATTGCCTGCTCCCGCACCGCCGGCGCCAGGTCCAGCTCCCGGTCCTGGGAGGCGAAGGTGTAAACCTCCGCCTCCTCGGCCTCTGCCGGATCCAGGTCCGGGCGAAACACGGCGGACACCGCCTCATCGATCTCGACCGTCACCGGGATCAGACAACGTCGGCACTCCAACCCCACGGCGCCGATCATCCGGCCGCGCATGAGGACGTCGTCACCGACCTGCTGGACCTCCAGACGGACCGCTAGCGGCCTTGCGAGCGCCAGGCCGGTCCCTTCCCACAACGGGTCGTCCGGCGGCAGATCCTCGGCGATCTCGACCCGCCTCATCCGCTGCAGGTGGCCCAGATCGACTTTCAGCATAATCGTTAAAGATCGCCAAGCGCCCAGGCGATGTCAACCGAGTGGCGTCTCCCCGGTGCCCAGCACATCGCTCGCGGCGAAGAAGAAGGCGGCCTCGCGACGCGCAGTCTCGGGCGCATCGGAGGCGTGGATCGCGTTGCGCTCCTTCGACTCGGCGTAGAGGGCACGCACGGTGCCGGGCGCAGCCTCGGCCGGGTCGGTCGCACCGATCACCTCACGCAGACCGGCGATGGCGTTCTCCCGCTCGAGGAGCACGGGTACGACGGGTCCCGAAGTCATGAAGCGCACGAGGCTCTCATAGAAAGGCCGCTCGCGGTGCACCGCGTAGAACTCGCGGGCCTGTTCCTCGGTGAGACGAAGCATGCGGAGGCCGCGGATGCGAAAGCCCTGCTCCTCCAGGTGCGCCAGGATCTTGCCGGTCAGGCCGCGAGAGACGGCGTCCGGCTTCACGATGGCCAGTGTGAATTCCATGGTATCAGCGTCCGAAGAGTTTACGAATGATGTCTCCGCGGGTCAGGAACCCGGTGAGCTTTCCTTCGCTGACCACCGGGAACTGCTCCACGTCTTTGTTGATCATGGTGTTTGCGACCTCATCGACGCCCATGTCCTCGGAGATGCAGAGGACGGAGCGGCTCATGATGTCGCGGATGCTGAGTTGCTGGAGCCCCTCATCGGCGGAGGCGACCGCCTCGCCGCCGGCCCTGGGGATCTGCGGCAGGAGTGCACGCATGATGTCCCACTCGGAAACTATGCCGAGGACCTCGCGCTTCTCGCCGACGACGGGGATCGCCCGCAGCCGGTGGCGGACCATGAGGTCGACGGCGTCGCGCACCGAGGTGTCCGGTGAGACGCTGTCGACCCTGTGGCTCATGATGTCGCGCACGGTGAGCCGTGGCTGGACGCGGATCGCGCGCAGCTCGGGAACGGCAAGGACGTCGTCGGGCGAGCGGGCCTGAGCAATGCGCTCCACGACGCCCGGCTCCCGGAAGAGCCGCGCCAGTGCGGACACGGTCTGGAGGTAGAGCGTCGCGGCCTCGGGCGGCGCAAGGATCAGGACCACGATACGGGGAAGAATGTCGACTCCCGCCTCGTATGCATCGAGCGGCTGCGGCGCCACACCAAGCATGACGATGAGGCGGTCGACCCCGTCGATCCGGAAGTGCGGCAACACGACGTGCTCGCCGACGGCGACGACGTCGCGCAGCCGGGGATCCGACAGGCGTTTTTCGAGGGCGGCGGGGTCCCGGACCTCGCCGCCCTCGACGAGCGCGTCGACGAGAGTGGTCAGCGCCTGGCGGAGCGTCGTCGCCTCGAGCGGCACGAGAACGTGCTCGCGCGGAAGCAGCTCGTGGAGTTCCATACGCTCACGCTCGACCCGGCGAGGTGCCGGTCAGAGCACCTCGCGGATGAGGCCGACGATGTCCGACGGCTTGCGGGCGACGCCGATCCCATTCGCCTTGAAGGTCTCGATCTTCTCCTCGGCCGTTCCCGCCGACCCGCTGATGATGGCGCCTGCGTGCCCCATACGGCGGCCTGGCGGCGCCGTCTGTCCGGCGATGAAGCCGACGACGGGCTTGGAGAGGTTCCGGGCGATGTACTCGGCGGCCTCCTGCTCGGCCGTGCCACCGATCTCGCCGATCATCACGATCGCCTTCGTCTCCGGATCCGCCTCGAAGGCGGCGAGGCAGTCGATGAAGTTCGTGCCGATGATCGGATCACCGCCGATCCCGACGCACGTGCTCTGGCCGATCCCGGCGTTCGTGAGCTGGAAGACGACCTCGTAGGTGAGCGTCCCCGAGCGCGAGACGACGCCGATCGGCCCCGGGGTCGCGATGTGGCCGGGCATGATCCCGACCTTCGACTTCCCCGGCGCGAGCAGCCCCGGGCAGTTGGGGCCGAGCAGGCGCGCGCCCTTCTCCCTGACGAACGGGTAGACCCGCGTCATGTCGAGCACCGGGATCCCCTCGGTGATCGCGACGATGAACGGGACTCCCGCGTCTGCGGCCTCCATGATCGCGTCGGCAGCGAAGGCCGGCGGGACGTAGATGACGCTCGCGTTCGCGCCCGTCTCGCGGACGGCCTGCTCCATCGTGTCGAAGATCGGCACCGTGCGGCCGTCCGGACCGTCGAACTTCTGCCCGCCCTTCCCCGGCGTCACGCCGCCGACGACCTGCGTGCCGTACTCCATCATCTGCCGAGCGTGGAACGAGCCATCACGCCCGGTGATCCCCTGTACCAGCAGCCTGGTGTTTTCGTCAATGAAGATCGACATGGCTCACTTCCCCCCTCCGACCAGCTCCACCGCCTTCTGGACCACCTCGTCCATCGAGGTCGTCGCGCTGAACCCGGCCTCGGCAAGGATCTCCAGCGCCTTCTCCTCGTTCGTGCCGGTCAGGCGGATGACCAGCGGAACCTTGATGTCGATGCGGCGGGTGGCCTCCACGATCCCGTTCGCCACGTCGTCGCAGCGCGTGATGCCGCCGAAGATGTTGAAGACGATGACCTCCACGTTCGGGTCGCTCGTGATGATCTTCAGCGCGTTGACCACCTTCTCGGGGTTCGACGAGCCGCCGATGTCCAGGAAGTTGGCCGGCTCACCGCCGTAGAACTTGATCAGGTCCATCGTCGCCATGGCGAGCCCGGCACCGTTGACGACGTTGCCGATGTTGCCATCCAGCTTGATGAAGGTGAGCCCGGCCTCCCGGGCCTGGATCTCCGCCTCGGGCTCGGCGGAGGTATCGCGCATCGCCTCGACCTCCGGCCGGCGGAAGAGCTCGTTGTCGTCGATGTTGAACTTGGCGTCGATCGCCTTAACTTCGCCCTCCGGCGTGGTGATCAGCGGGTTGATCTCGGCGAGCGACGCGCCGCTGTCCAGGAAGGCCCGGTAGAGCTGCTGAAGGATCTTCGCGCACGCACGCTGCTGCTTGACGTCGTCGTAGAGCGTGGCCGCGAGCCAGTACGCCTGGTGCGGCAGCAGCCCGTAGCGCGGATCGACGACCAGCTTGCGGATCGCCTCCGGGTTCGTCGCCGCGACCTCCTCGATGTCGACGCCGCCCTCGCGGCTGACCATGAAGACCGGCGCCATCGAGGCACGATCGACGATCACACCGACGTAGGCCTCGGAGGCGATCTCCTCGGCCGGCGTGACCAGGACCTTCTCGACGGTCAGCCCCTTGATGTCCATGCCGAGGATGCGCTCGGCGTGCGCGCGAGCCTCCTCCGGCGTCGAGGCGAGCTTGACGCCGCCCGCCTTGCCGCGGCCGCCCGCGTGGACCTGCGCCTTGACGACCACCATCCCGCCGTACTTGCGGGCGATCGCCTCCGCCTCCGCGGGCGTGGTCGCCACTTCGCCCGGTGGCACGGGAACGCCGTGGGCGCGGAGGATTTCCTTTGCCTGGTACTCGTGAATGTTCATGACCTCTTCGTCCTCACCTCATCGATCCGGACCAGCGCCGCACAACGCGACCGGGTCCGCCACGACCATCGTTCCCGCCTTGCCCTGTACGGCGGCCAACCCCTGGTCGAGCCGCGCGATGTGGGCGCGAAGGCCGCCATCGCGGACGAAGCCGATCGCCGCTTCGACCTTGGGGCCCATGCTCCCACGGGCGAACTCCCCGGCCTGCAACAGCCGTTCGGCGTCGGTCACGGAGAGCACGGAGAGCAGCTCCTGCTCCGGTGTGCCGAAACGCCGATATGCGCCATCCACGTTCGTCAGGATCAGCAGGACCTGCGCGCCGATCTCTCGCGCCAGGATCTGCGCGGCGCGATCCTTGTCGACCACCGCGTCCACGCCCTCGAGCCCGACACTGGGATCCCGGCAAACCGGCGTGCCGCCACCGCCGGCGGCGATCACGATCGTGCCCGCATCGACCAGCCGGCGGACCTGATCGCTCTCGACGATGGAGAGCGGCCTGGGCGACGGCGCCAGGCGCCGCCAACCTCCGGGGACGGGACCGACCCGCCACCCGTGCTCGCGCTCCATGGTGCGCGCCCGCGCCTCATCCATGACCCGGCCGATCGGCTTGGATGGCGCGCGCATCTCGGCGTCGTCCGGGTCGACGAGGACCTGGGTGACCATCGTCACCACATTGCGCCGCACGCCGGCCCGGGCGAGTGCGTTCTGGAGCGACTGCTGGACCATGTAGCCGATCCAGCCCGCCGTCGCCGCGTCCAGCACGCCCAGGGGAAGAGGCGGCAAGTGATCGCTGGCCGCCTCATTCCGCAACAACTCGTCACCGATCTGAGGACCGTTGCCGTGGACGACGGCGATCTTCCACCCGCGCCTGGCGAGCTCGACGATCGGCTCCAGACTCTCGCGTGTGCGCGCGAACTGATGGCCGATGTCGCCTCGCTCGCCTGGTGCGATCAATGCGTTCCCACCGAGCGCGACGACGATCCCGTGCTCGTGCGAAACCTCCGCGTCGAGCCGCGCTAACATATCCCTACCTCCCGTCGGGTGCAACCCGTTTTCATTGATTTATCGCGCCACGCAGCGCACCGGTCCGGAATCTACATCGGATGGGGGTTCGAGCGCATCACCGCCTGTCCGAGCCCGCGCCCTGCAAAAGGGCTCGAAGGGCGCTCCAGCTCTCGCCGAAGCCGGCCCAATCGCCGTTCCGTAGCCGCTGTTCTGCCTGGTTCATCAGTTCGAGCGCGTGACGCGACCAGCTCTCGGGATCGGGCGTCGGCTGCGCCGGTGCGCCCGGCCGCGCCGCCGGCGCCGGACCCGCGCCGGGCGAGTGGAGCTGCTTCACCGCTTCTTCGAGCGACGGAGCCATGCTCACGGCGCGGCCGTCGCTCACCACAATGCGGGCGAGCTCGGGGATCGGGCTCTCGCGAGCAGAGAGGAAGATCGGCTGGACGTAGAGGAACGAGTTCTCCAGCGGGACCACCCGGAGCTGGCCGAGGTTGACGCTTCCGCCGGCCTGCCGCCAGAGCGAGAGCTGGGGCGAGATCGCCGGATCGGCCTCGACCAGCGCCTCGACCTGGCTCGGCCCCGGCACCTGCTGGTCCCGCGGCAGCTCCAGGAGCACGAGCTCGCCGTAATGCGGCGGGTCGCTCCGCGCGACCAGGACCGCGGTCATGTTCTGCCGCTCGCGGGCGATGAAGGGCATGGGGAGCAGGAACTCGGGCCGCTCGCCGCCCGGCAGCGTGAGCAGGGCATGGATCGGCAGGTACGTCCGGCCCGCACTCGACTGCCCCCTCGCGCCCGGGAGCTGCCAGAGGTCCTGGCCCGCATAGAACGTCTCCGCATTCTCGACGTGGTACTCCTTGAGGATCTCCGCCTGGGCCAGCAGATAGAGGCGCGGATAGCGAAGATGCGGCAACAACTCCGGCGGCAGCTCCGAGAACGGCTGGATCAACCCGGGAAAGATGCGGCGGTACGTTTCCAGGATCGGGTCGGCGTCGTCGACGGCGTAGAGCGCGACGTCTCCCGAGACGGCATCCACGACCGCCTTCACGCTGCTGCGGAGGTAGCGGACGTCCCGGCGGCCGGCAAAGTCCAGGCGGCGAGAGAGCGGAAACGTCGAAGATGCGACGTATCCGTCCAGGATCCAGCGGATGCGCCCGCCGGAGATGACGGGGTGTGCGTCCGGATCCCACAGGAGGAACGGCATGAGCTCGCTCACGCGGTCGTGGACCGCGCGACGGAAGACGAGCCGGCTCTCGCCCGTGAGCTCCCTGGAGAAAAGGAGGTTCTTGTCGCGGAAGCGCCACGCGAAGGCGAGGACCCTGGGGAAGGAGCCGAGCCGGATCCCGGCCGGCCAGTCGGGATCGACCCCGGCGGCCTCCGTGCTGTCCATCACCGGGCCCAGGATGATGTATTCGTTGCCGCCGCCCAGCCGCCCCATGATCTCACCGAAGTAGATGCTCGGGTTCGCCAGGTCGAAGAGCGACGGCGCGGCGGGGTCCCGCTCGCCCTGGAGATTGCGGAGCCAGCGGAACGGCTCGCCACTCGGCGCACGCGAAGACGTCGGCGTGACCACGGCGCCCATCCCCCGCACGTACGTCGGATTCAGGTGCAGCGTCTGCCAGGTCCGCGCGGCGGGCGGCAACCCATCCGGATGGAACTCCCGCACCGCGATCGCGACCTGCCGCCTCTCATCGCCCTCGCCGTAGCGGTCGTAGTCGACGTCGGCGAATCGGTAGTAGCGGCGGATCGACTCCACCTCGTTGAACATGGTGGCCAGCGGCTCGGGGTCCCAGAGCGGCAGCTGGGCGAGGTGCGGTGCGAGGTCGCCCCATTCCGGTAGCGCGGCGGGACGATAATCCATGCGGCGCCGCTCGATGCGGTGGAGGTCGTAGGCGCGCCGGGTGAATTCGAGGTTCCAATCGATGAAACGCGCCTCGCGGGCGAGCTGATTGGGTTCGACCTGGAATTTCTGGACGAACGCCGGATAGAGCTGCCCGAGCGCGATCGCCGCCACCCCGAGCCCGCTCACGCCGACGAGTGCGGGCACCCAGGACCTGCGCCACGCGCCGTAGAGGAGTCCCACGGAACCGAGCACGGCCAGCATCGCCAGGATCCGCCGGGCGGGGAGTCGGGCGTGGACGTCGGTGTAGCCGAGTCCGCCACCGATCCCGGTGCCGTCGAGCAGCAGACCGTAACGCCCGAGCCAGTACCGCGCCCCGAGCAGGAACACCACGATCGCCGCCAGGACGACGAAGTGGAGTCGCGCCTCCTCGACCACGAGGAGCCGCCGCTCGCGAACGCGGATCGAGCCTGCCAGGACGTAGCCGAGCAGCACGAGTGCGATCGACCACGTCGTGATCAGGAGGAGAAAGTCGATGACGCGGAAGTAAATGGGGAGCGAGAATACGTAGAAGGAGAGGTCGCGGCCAAAGAGGGGGTCCGCCACGCCCCACCCGGCCTGGCGGACCCATGCAAGCACTCGGATCGCGTCCTCGCCGCCGAAGAAAAGTCCCGAAAACCACCAGCCGGCCAGGACCGCGGCGGCCAGGCACCCGCCGAGCACATAGGCGCGAGGGACCTGCTCGGCGATCTCGATGTTGCCGTACGTCCTGCGGAGGTGGATCGGCCCGAGTCGCTGAGCGACGATCCACAGGTTCGCCATGACGACCGCCGCCGCCACGCCGCCGGCGGCGATGCGGACGCCCGCCGCAGCCGCCAGCCGGGTCCAGAAGATCGACAGATAGCCGAGCTCCTGGAACCACAACGCGTCCGTGTACAGCTCGACGGCCGTGCGCCCGCCCAGGAGCAACAGGACCAGGGTGGCGCCGGCCACGAGAAGTGGCCGGCCCGGCCGTCGGGTCATATCAGACCGGTACTCCCTGCGCCTCTAGCCAGCCTTCCACGATTCGACGGATCGCCTCGAGACGCTCGGGTGTGCGGGCCTCGAAGCGAAGCACCAGCACCGGCTGCGTATTCGACGCCCGCAACAAGCCCCAGCCGCCGTCGAAGAGGATCCGGGCGCCGTCGACGGAGATCACCTCGTACTCCCGGCTGAATTCCTCGACCGCCCGGCGCACGATGTCGAACTTCGCCTCCTCGGGCACGTCCACGCGGATCTCCGGGGTGGAGACGTAGGTCGGGAACTCGTCGACCCGGGCCGAGAGCGGACGATCCGACCGCGCGACCAGGTCGACCAATCGGCAAGCAGCGTACAGCGCGTCGTCGAAGCCGTAGAACGTGTCCGAGAAGCAAATGTGCCCCGACAGCTCCCCCGCGACCGGCGCGCCCGTCTCGCGCATCTTCTCCTTGATCAGCGAGTGACCGGTCTTCCACATGATCGGCTCGCCGCCGTGCGCCGCGTAGACCTCGGGGACCGCCTGCGAGCACTTCACGTCGAAGATCAGCTTCTGGCCCGGGCCGCGCTGCTCGAGTACATCCAGCCCGAAGAGGAGGAGGAGGAGGTCGCCTCGCACAATCCGGCCATGCTCGTCGACCGCTCCGATCCGGTCCGCATCACCGTCGAACGCCACGCCGAGGTCCGCCTTCTCCTTCCGGACCAGAGCGATCAGATCGGCCAGGTTCTCATCGACGACGGGGTCCGGATGGTGGTTCGGGAACGTGCCGTCCGAGACACAGTAGAGCGGGACGACCTCGGCGCCGATCCCCTCGAGGAGCTCCACTGCGACCAGGCTCCCGGTCCCGTTGCCGCAGTCGACCACGACCTTGATCGGGCGCTCCACCTTGAAGCGCGAGGTGACGTCCGCCACGTACTCCGGCAGGATGTCGCGCTCCTCGCGGCTGCCGGAACCCGACTCGAAGTCGTCGTTCTCGATGAGCGCCCGCAGCCCCTGGATCGTATCGCCCCAGATGGCGCCTCCATCGATCACCATCTTGAAACCGTTGTACTCCGGCGGGTTGTGCGAGCCCGTGATCTGGATGCCCCCGTCCGTTTCGTACCGCTTCGTCGAATAGTAGAGGACCGGCGTCGGGACCGTGCCCAGCGCGATCACGTTGACGCCCGCGGCCTGGATGCCGCGCATGATCCCATCGGCCAGCTCCGGCGAGCTGGGTCGGTTGTCGTGCCCGACGGAGACCGTGAGGTTCGTGGCGCCGCCCCGACGCCGGCGCAACTCGGTCGCGAAGGCTCGACCGACCGCTTCGGCCACCTCCGGCGTCAGGTCGTCGCCCACCACGCCGCGGATGTCGTACTCCCGAAAGATATGTGGATTTGCGTTCATCGATCTCCCTCTCTCGTGCACGGTCGCCCGGATCTCGGGCCGCGGCAAAGTATGCGGCGGGACGGAGAGGCGTCAAGCAAAGTCGAGGCCGTTCATACGAAAACCGGCCGGCGCCTCGCTGCGCCGGCCGGCTCGTCGGCCCGGTCCGGATGAATCCGGAAGAGCCCCTGTCTTCGATTCCTTCGCTCAGCGACCCGAGAGCGGCAGCACCCCGGCCGGTGCCTGGGCGAAGATCTCCGTGCTCCGCTCGGCGATCTCCAGGAGCGAGCCCGGGAAGATCCCGAGCCACAGGATCCCGATCACCGCGGCGATGAGCGCGACCCGGACGCCCGGCGAGATCGCGATCCCCTCGTGCGCCTCTGCGTGCGGGGCGCCGCGGAACCACATGTACCACGCCACCCGCAGGTAGTAGTAGTACGAGAGCAGCGAGGCGAGGACGAGGATCACCGACTCCAGGATCATGTCCTTCTCGACCGCGGCGCGAAGGATGTAGAACTTCCCGATGAACCCGCCCGTGAACGGGAAGCCCGCGAGCGAGAGGAGGAAGACCGTCATCGCGATCCCGAGCACCGGCCGCTCCCAGCCGAGCCCGGCGTACCAGTCGATGTCGACGCGCGACTCTCCCTTGCGCCCCACGACCAGAACGACGGCGAAGGCGCCCACCGTCATCAGCGTGTAGACGACGAGGTAGAAGAGGAACGACGCCGCGCCCGTCGTGCTCGCCGCGGCCAGGGCGACCAGCAGGTAGCCGGCGTGCGCAATGCTCGAATAGGCGAGCATCCGCTTGACGTTCCCCTGCACCGTCGCGACCAGATTCGCCGCGACCATCGTGAGGACCGCGAGCCCGGCGATGAGCTGGCCCCACGTGTCGTGCAGGCTCGGGAATGCCGTCAGGAATACTCGCAGGAACGCCGCGAACCCGGCCGCCTTCACCGCGGCGGCCATGAAGCCGGCCACCGGCGCGGGCGCGCCGTCGTAGGCGTCCGGCGTCCACATGTGGAACGGCACCGCAGCCACCTTGAACGCGAAGCCGACGACGAGCATCACCATCCCGACCAGGAGCATGGGGCTCGCGCCGAGGCCATCGACGCCGACGGCGCTCGCGATCACGGAGAGGTTCGTGCTCTGCGCGCTCCCGTAGATCAGCGCGACGCCGAAGAGGAAGAACGCGCTCGAGAAGGCGCCCAGAAGGAAGTACTTGAGCGACGCCTCCGCCGCACGCGGGTCGCGCCGGTTCGCGCCCGTTAGCACGTAGACGGCCACCGACATCAGCTCGAGGCCGATGAAGATGACCATCAGGTCACGCGAGCCGGCGAACACCATCATCCCGACGGCGGCGAGCAGGACCAGCACGTACAGCTCGCCGTACTTCATCCGCTCCTGCTCGAGGTAGCGCTCGGCCGTGAGGACGAAGAGGCCGGCCGCGAGCAGGAACACGTAGTTCGTGAAGACCCGGAACGCGTCGAGCGCCATCACGCCATCGGTGCCCACCTCGCGGAACGTGCCGAGCCACGCGTTGGACACGGCCGCAAGCACGATCCCGACGAGCGTGAGTCGCGCGATCCCCGGACGGGATGGCTCGCTCCGATCGCCCTTCTGGAAGACGTCCACCAGGAGCACCAGCATCGCCCAGACGGACAGGACCGTCTCGGGGAGCAGCGCCCAGAGGTAGTGCGCCTGGGTCGAGAAGTCGAGAAGCATGGGTTCGACCACCTTCAGTCGCTATCGGTCAGAGAGCCCGTCGACCGACCGGCTCCCGATGAGTTCGCCCAGCGGCGGCGGGTTCACGAGGCGCCGCTGATCCACATCCTGCAACAGCTCGATGACCGTGACCTCCATCCGCTCCAGGAACGGCTTCGGATAGACGCCGATCCAGATCATCAACGCGACCAGCGGCGCGAGCACGGCCATCTCGCGTCGGCTGAGGTCCGGCAGATCCGCGTTCTCCGGCTTGTCCAGGGCGTTGAAGACGATCTTCTGCACCATGGGCAGCATGTAGTACGCGGCGAAGATCACGCCGGCCGCGGCGAGCGTGGCGATCCACGGGTGCGTCTGGAACGTGCCGATCAGCGCCAGGAACTCGCCGACGAAGCCGCTCGTCCCGGGCAGCCCGATGCTCGCCAGCGCGGTCAGCACGAAGACCGCCGCGAAGACGGGCATCACCGAGGCAAGCCCGCCGAAATCGGTGATCTGCCGCGTGTGCCGCCGCTCGTACAGCATCCCGAGCAGGAGGAACATCGCGCCCGTCGACGCACCGTGCGAGAGCATGATGATCATCCCGCCCTGCACGCCCTGCAAAGTCAGCGCGAAGATCCCGAGCACCACGAAGCCCATGTGCGCCACGGACGTGTAGGCGATCAGCTTCTTCGCGTCCGGCTGCACCGCCGCGACCCACGCGGCGTAGAGCACGCCGATCAGCCCCAGGACGAGCAGCACCGCCACGATCGTCGGGTGCGTCGCCGCCTGCGGGAACATCGGCAGCAGGAACCGCAGGAAGCCGTAGGCGCCCATCTTCAGGAGCACCGCGGCCAGGATCACCGAACCCGGCGTCGGCGCCTCGACGTGGGCGTCCGGCAGCCACGTGTGGAACGGGAAGACCGGCACCTTGATCAGGAACGCCAGTGCGAACGCAGCGAAGAGCCACACCTGCTCGCGGAACGTGAGCGAGACGTTGAGCAGGTCCGTGTACAGGAACGACAGCTCGCCCGTCTGCGCCTGGACCTTGAAGACCAGGTACAGGATCCCGACGAGCATGAGGAGCGAGCCGACGGCCGTGTACAGGAAGAACTTGATCGCCGCGTAGATCCTGCGCTCGCCGCCCCAGATGCCGATGATGAAGTACATCGGCACCAGCATGAGCTCCCAGAACATGAAGAAGAGGAAGACGTCGAGCGCGATGAAGACGCCGACCACCCCCGTCATCAGCAGGAGCATCATGGAGTAGAAGGTCTTCTCCCGCGTCTGGATGTAGCGGAAGGAGCCGAGCAGCGCGAGCGGCATCATCACGGTGGTCAGCAGCACCAGCAGCACGCTGATCCCGTCGATCCCGACCTGGTAGTGGATCCCCCACGCCGGAATCCAGTTCAGCGGCGAGGCCAGCGTGAACTGGAACGTGCCGGAAGCCGCGTTGAACGCCGACCAGATCGGCAACGAGACGGCGAGCTCGACGAGCGAGGCGCCGAACGCGACGTGCTTGGCCCGCTCGGCCGGGGCGAGCAGCACGGCCACCATCCCCACGAGCGGGAACAGCAGCAGGAAGTGGAGCGCCCAGGCCGAGTAATGGATCGAATTCAGAAAGGCTTCCATGCCGCCCTCAGAATGCAACGAAGCCGAGGAGGATCAGCACGCCGATCGCAACCGCGAACGCGTACGTGTTGAGCTGCCCCGTCTGGAGCCGGGAGCCGACCCACCCGAGGGCGCGGGACGCCTGGCCGAAACCATTGACCGCGCCATCGATGAGTCCCTGGTCCACGTAGCGCCACAGCGCCTTCGAAGCGCCCACGATCGGCCGGACCACCACAGCGTCGTAGACCTCGTCGATGTACCACTTGTTGTGGAGGAGACGCCCGAGCCCGATCGGCTCCGGCGACTCCGTGGCCGGCCGGTACTGCCGGCTCCCGATGATCCGCGAAGCGATCAGGATCACGGCGATCGCGATCCCGCACGATGCAACCGCCCAGAACGCCGCACTTCCGCCGATCGGCGCGGCTTCGGCCAGCGCCGGCAGGTTGGCCGCCATGATCGCGTCCGCATTCGCCGTGATCGGGTGCAGCCACTCGTGCAGCCACTCGGAGTTCGGGATCCAGCCGAAGACCGGCAGCTCGGCGACCACGTGCGGAACGTTGATCCACCCGCCCACGATCGAGAGGACCGCGAGCACCGCGAGCGGGACCCACATGACCGCCGGCACCTCTCTCAGGTGCTTGCGCTCGGCTTCGCCCGTGCGGTTCTCGCCGTGGAACGTCATGACCATCATCCGCGTCATGTAGAACGCGGTCAGGACCGCGGCGAAGAGCGCAACCGCCCAGATCACCTTGTACCAGCCGGCGTACGGCCCGACCGCATGGGCCGCGGCCTGCCAGATGATCTCATCCTTCGAGAAGAAGCCAGCGAAGGGCCAGACACCCGCGATCGCGAGCGTCGCGATCCACATCGTGCCGAAGGTGATCGGCATGTACTTCCTGAGACCGCCCATGTTGCGCATGTCCTGGGGGTCCCAGTCCTTGTTCGTGTGGTGGAAGGCCTCGTGCATCGCGTGGATGACCGCGCCCGAGCCCAGGAAGAGGAGCGCCTTGAAGAAGGCGTGCGTCATCAGGTGGAACACGCCCGCGGCGAACGCGCCGACGCCCACGCCGATGAACATGTAGCCGAGCTGCGAGACGGTCGAATACGCCAGGACCTTCTTGATGTCGTACTGCTTGAGGCCGATCGTCGCGGCGAAGAGCGCGGTCAGCGCACCCACACCGGCGACCACGACCTGACTGACCGGCGCGAGTGCGAAGAGGACGCCCGCGCGCGCGACCATGTAGACGCCCGCGGTCACCATCGTGGCTGCGTGGATCAGCGCGCTGACCGGCGTGGGACCGGCCATCGCGTCAGGCAGCCAGACGTAGAGCGGGATCTGCGCGCTCTTCCCGGTCGCGCCGAGGAAGAGGAACAGCGTGATCGCCGTGATCACCCCGCCGCCGTAGACGAACGCGTTCGGCGCCGCCTCGAAGACCCCGACGTAGTCCAGCGTGCCCAGGTTGCTGAAGATCAGCATCATGGCCACGATGAAGCCGAAGTCGCCGATGCGGTTGACGATGAACGCCTTCTTCCCCGCGTCCGCGTTCTTGCGCTCCTTGTACCAGAAGCCGATCAGCAGGTAGCTGCAGAGCCCGACGCCTTCCCACCCCACGAACATGAGCGGGAAGCTCGCACCGAGGACCAGCACCAGCATGAAGAAGACGAAGAGGTTCAGGTACGCGAAGTAGCGCGCGTACCCCGTGTCCGCCTTCATGTAGCCGATGCTGAAGATGTGGATCAGCGTCCCGACGCCGGTAATGATCAGCGTCATCAACATGGAGAGCTGATCGAGCTGGAGCGCCGCATCGATCTGGAGGCTCCCCACCGGCATCCACGACCAGTAGCTGTGGACGTAGGGCTCGGCCAGATCCGCCCCCAGCATCCGCAGGAAGTTGGTCAGCGCGATGAGGAACGCCAGCCCGAGGACGGCGGGCCCGACGACCGACGGGATCGTCTTCCGCTCCGGTGCGAGGAACGCCGTCAGTCCGTTGACGGCGAAGCCCAGCAACGGCAGCAGTACGATCGCACCGAGTAGAGTGGGTTCGAAGTGCTGCACGTCACCACCGTAGCAGGTTGAAGTTCTTCAGATCCACCGTCTCCGAGTGGCGGAAGAGCGAGATCACGATCGCCAGCCCGACGGCCGCCTCGGCCGCCGCCACCGCCATGACGAAGAACACGAACACCTGACCCTCGATCCCGACCGCGCGCGAGAGCGCGACGAACGCGAGATTCACCGCATTGAGCATGAGCTCGATGCAGAGGAAGAGAATGATCGCGTTGCGCCGGACCACGACGCCGAGCACGCCGATCGAGAAGAGGATCGCCGCCAGCACCAGCGAGTTCGTCAACACCGCTCAGACCCTCCGCTTGGCGAGGAGGACGGCGCCGATCACCGCGACGAGCAGCAGGATCGACGTCAGCTCGAAGGCAACGAGGAAGTCCCTGAAGAGTGGCTCGGCGATGATCGACACCGCATTGCCGCCCTCGGCCGCCTTCTCGAGCAGCGGATCGCCGCCCATGGCCAGCCCCTCCGCCCCCGCGAACGAGCGCCAGATGAAGTAGAAGATCAGCCCCGTCGTCGCGAAGCCCGAAACCAGCCACGCGCCCTTGCGCAGGTCCGGCCGGAAGTCGTGACCGAGGTTCAGGAGCATGATCACGAACAGGAACAACACCATGATCGCGCCGGCGTAGACCATGATCTGCACCGCGCCGATGAAGTGCGCGCCGAGCAGAATGTAGATCGCGGCCAGGCTGAAGAACGTCAGCACCAGCGAGAGCAGGCTGGCGACCGGATTACGGCCGAGGACCGTTCCGGCCGCGCCGCCCACCGCCAGACTGGCGAAGACCCACCACAGGAGATCGCTCATTGACTCAACGGATCGCTCGGGTCCCACAACACGGTGACCGGGTGATCCTGTGCCATCAGCCGGTCCAGATCGTACACGAAGCGCTCCCGCGTGTACTCGGCGTTCTCGTAGTCCTGCCCGACGTGGATCGCCTCGACCGGGCAGACCTCCT
Source organism: uncultured Gemmatimonadaceae bacterium (assembly GCA_964410055.1). Taxonomy (GTDB): domain Bacteria; phylum Gemmatimonadota; class Gemmatimonadetes; order Longimicrobiales; family RSA9; genus CALBZE01. The sequence continues at coordinate 36,931 of CAYPGK010000002.1, forward strand.
GACACATCCCGCAGAAGATGCAGCGGAATTCGTCGATCTCGTACACCACAGGGTAGCGGTTGCCCTGGTCGTCCTCACCCGGCACCAGCCGGATGCAGTTGGCCGGGCAGATCGTCGGGCACAGCCCACAGGCGACGCACTTCGGCCGGCCGTCCGCATGGACCTCCATGCGGTGCGTCCCGCGCCACCGGGGCGAGAGTTCCGGCTTCTCGTCCGGGTATTCCCGCGTCACCTTCTTCGGGTTGACGAGGTGCCGGAACGTGAGCGCCATCCCCTTGAGCGTCGCCCGCAGGTAGGAGGTCGACTCCTCGGGGCGCCTTACCGTCTTAACACCGATCGCCATGCCTCGGCTCCAGTCGTTCGAATGCTTCAGTCCGAGCGGGCCGGCACGAAAGCCGGCTCCGTCGCGGGCACACCCACCGCCGGCTCGCCCTCGAGGACCAGCGCCGGCCGCGGCGGCACCCGCCTCGGCGCACGCCGCGCCGCCGCGCCCGAGATCACCCGGTCGCGGTCGAACACCCACAGGAAGATCCCGGTGGCGACCACGTTGATCGCAGTCAGGATCAGCCCGTAGACGAAGCCGAACTCCATCCCGATCGCATCCAGCCCGAGGATGGCGACGGCCATGACCACGACGTAGACGAGCGCGATCGGCAGCATCACCTTCCACCCCAGGTGCATGATCTGGTCGTACCGGAACCGCGGCAGCGTCCAGCGCACCCACATGTAGAGGAAGACGAAGAATCCGGTCTTGACGGCGAAGGCCGCAAACGTCGCGAGCGTCTTGAGCACGCTCGGCGCCGCGCCCTCGACGACGCCCGGCGCAACGACCCGCATGTCGTCCCAGCTCGTGAACGGGATGTCCCACCCGCCCAGGAACAGCGTCGCCATGAGCGCCGAAGCCGTCAGCACGTGGGCGTACTCGGTGATGAAGAACATGCTGAACTTCATCGCCGAATACTCGGTGTGGAACCCGGCCGCCAGCTCGGTCTCGGACTCCGGCATGTCGAAGGGCAGACGGTTCGTCTCCGCGAACGCCGAGATCACGAAGAAGAGGAACGACAGCCCGAGCGGGAACGCGAACCAGAGGCCGAGCTCCTGCTGCTGCGTCCAGACCATCTGCGTGAGCGTCACGTTGCCGGCCAGCATGTAGAGCGGGATCAGGCTGATCCCCATCGAGACCTCGTAGCTGACCATCTGCGCGCTCGCGCGCAGCCCGCCCAGGAACGCGTACTTGTTGTTCGACGCCCAGCCGGCCATCACGATGCCGTAGACGGCGAGGCTGCTCAGCGCCAGGATCAGCAGGATCCCGATCGGCACGTCGGCGACGATCATGTCGACCACCCCCCACGGCGTCGGCAGCGGCGCCGCGAACGGGATGACCGAGAACGTGACCAGCGCCGGGATGATCGACAACATCGGCGCGAGGATGAAGAAGAACTTCGAGACCTCCGCCGGGAGCGTCTCCTCCTTGAGGATGTTCTTCAGCCCGTCCGCGAGCGGCTGGAAGAGCCCCTTCGGCCCGACGCGGTTCGGACCGCGCCGGTCCTGGATCCAGGCCGAAAGCCAGCGCTCGAGCAGCGTGAGGTACGCGACCGCGACCAGGAGCACCGTGAACCCGGCGATGACCTTGATCACCGAGCTCACGAGGAACGCCGTGGACGAGAGGGCACCAACCTCGTGCATCACACCACCTCCGCGCCGCCGGCCGTGATCTTGACCGACTCGTTGAGAAGCGCGCCGCGCGGCCCGATCACCTCATAGCTGAGCCCCTTGAACGCACCGAACGACGCACCGAGCTGAAGGAACGCGTCCGCCGCGCTCGCCGGCGCCTGCGCATCCTCGAGCCCGGCCAGGGCCACGCCGAGGATCTGCCACGCCGGGCGAGCCAGCCCGGGCGCCTGGAGCGCCGGCCAGAAGCGCTGGACCCGCCCCTCGAAGTTCGTGAACGTGCCCTCCTGCTCCGCGAACGTGGTGAGCGGGAGGACGAAGTCCGCGTTCCGCGCCGCGGCGCCGAGCTGATCGCCGAGGTAGACGAACAGGCCGGCGTCTGCGCCGAACGTCTCGGGCTGGTCCGCCAGCGCATCGCCGAGGACGATGAGCGTCGCGCCGGTGGCGACGTCGAGCCCGCCACGCGCCTCGTCGTCACCCGTCCGCTTGAAGCCGAGCACGTCGAGCCCGTGCGAGTTGGCCGAGAGGTCCCGCCGGCGAGCTAGTTTCGGGAACCCGGGGCAGGCGACCTCGTCGTCGGCACGCGCCGAACGGTAGACCAGCGTCCCGCCGCCGAGCGCATCCACGAGCCGGGCGAGGAAGCCGTTGTCCTCGTTGGCGTGCATCGCCGAGCCGACGGCGTAGACGGGCGCCGTGCCACGGACCGCCGAGAGCCGCTCGACCAGGGCGGTCATCGCCTGCTGCCAGCTCGTGGCGACGAGCTTGCCGCTCTCGTCCCGCACCAGCGGCGCCTCGATCCGGTCCAGCCGGTTCATCCACTCGTAGCGATGCCGGCCGTAATCGCACATCCAGTACGCGTTGACGTCCGGGTTCTCACGCGGCTTGAGGCGCTGGACCACGTTGTCGCGCGTCTCGATCCGGATGTTGCACCCCTGGGAGCAGTTGGGGCAGATCGACGGCGTGCGGTCCAGATCCCAGGCCCGCGCCTTGTGCAGGAAGTCCTTGGAGATGAGCGCGCCGACCGGGCAGATGTCGACGATGTTGCCCGCCCACATCGAGCCCTCGAGACCGTGGTCGAAGAAGGTGTCGATGACCGAGCGGTTCCCGCGCTGGACCACGCCCAGCGCTTCATCGCCGGCGACCTCGCGCATGAAGCGCACGCACCGCGTGCACATGATGCAGCGGTCACCCTCGTAGAGGATGTCGCCGCCGAAGTCGTCACGGCCGAAGATGCGCTTCGGCTCGACCGAGCGCCCGTGCTTGCGCCCCTCCTGCGCGACGTAGTCCTGGAGCTTGCACTCGCCGGCCTGGTCGCAGACCGGGCAGTCGAGCGGGTGGTTGACCAGGTAGAACTCGAGGACGCCGGTGCGAGCGGTCTGCGCCTTCTCGCTCTCAGTGTTGATCACCTGCCCGTCGGCCACCTGCGTGACGCACGCGGGCGTCAGCTTCGGCATCCCTTCGACCTCGACCAGGCACATGCGGCACTGGGCCGGCGCCGAAAGCCCCGGGTGGTAGCAATAGTGCGGGATCCCGATGCCCGCCCGCTCGGCGGCCTCGATGATCCGCGTCCCCTTCGGCACCTCGACCTGCACGCCGTTGATCGTGCAGGTGATCGTATCCTTTTGCTCGTTGGCTCCCAACGTTCTCCTCCCCGTAGCCTGTTCGCCGACGTTGGCCTGTCGCTACGGTTCGCCGTCGACCCGGCCGATCACGCGCCGGCGGCCACGGCCACCGGCCGCTCGCCGCTCGGAATGAGCGCCAGGTAATCGTCCCGGAACTTCCGGATCGAGCTCGCGACCGGCGCCGCCGCACTGTCGCTCAGCACGCAGATCGTCGTGCCCGTCATGTTCGCGCCCACTTCGAGGAGCGTGTTCAGGTCCTCCTCGGTCCCCTGCCCCCGCTCGATGCGGCGGAGGATCTTGGCCAGCCACTCCGTACCCTCGCGGCACGGCGTGCACTGGCCGCACGACTCGTGGGCGTAGAACTCGACCATGCGCCGGACCTGCTTGACGATGTTGGTCCGGTCGTCCATCACGATGACCGAGGCCGTGCCCAGCATGCTCCCCGCAGCCGCCACACTCTCGTAGTCCATCGCGATGTCGATCTCGTCCGCGCTCAGGATCGGCACCGAGCTTCCGCCGGGGATGACCGCCTTGAGACTGCGCCCGTCGCGGATCCCGCCGCAGACGTCGTAGATCAGCTCCTTCATGTTGAAGCCGAGCGGCAGCTCGAAGTTGCCGCGCCGGACCACGTGGCCCGAGACGTTGAACAGCTTTGTGCCCGGGCTCTTCTCCGTCCCCCACTGGCGGTACCAATCGCCGCCGTTCTTGATGATGTGCGGGACGGTGCTGATCGTCTCGACGTTGTTGATCGTGGTCGGCATCCCGAACGCGCCGACTGCCGCCGGGAAGGGCGGCTTCACGCGCGGCTGGCCGCGGCGCCCCTCCAGCGAGTTCATGAGCGCCGTCTCCTCGCCGCAAATGTAGGCGCCCGCACCGATGTGCAGCGTGATGTCGAGGTCGACGCCCGAGCCCATGATGTCCTTGCCCGCGAACCCGGCCGCGTACGCCTCCTCGATCGCGCGCCCGACGATCTGCGCCGGCTCGAAGAACTCGCCGCGCATGTAGATGTAGACGTGCGTCGCACGAATCGCGAAGCCGCCGATCAGCGCGCCCTCGACCACCTGATGGGGCGTCCAGCGCAGCAGCTCACGGTCCTTGAACGCGCCCGGCTCCGACTCGTCCGCGTTGATGAGCAGGTAGTGCGGCTTGCCATCGTCCTTCGGCATGAAGCTCCACTTCATGCCGGTCGGGAAGCCCGCGCCGCCCCGGCCCCGGAGGCCGCTCTTCTTGACCTCCTCGATCACCGCATCCGGCCCCATTTCGAGCGCCTTCTTCAGCGCCTCGTAGCCGCCTCGCTCGCGCCAACCCTGGAGCGTGCGCGCGGCCGGATCGCCGAAGTGTTCGCTCAGGATCCGGACTTCCTTGTCGTGACGATAGGGGTACGCCATTTATACCTCCTCCCCGCTCTCCTCGGGCGCGGGCGCGCCGCCGGCCGGCACGCCGGTCCCGGCGCCCGCCGCCTCGGCCCGCAGCCGCTCCAGGATCGCAGGGACGTCCGTCGGCTCGACGTTCTCGAAGTAGCGCTCGTTGATCTGCACCACCGTCGGGAACCCGCACGCACCCAGGCATTCCGCCTGGACGACCGTGAACTGCCCGTCCTCGCTCGTCTCGCCCGGCTCGGTCCCCGTGGCCGAGAGGAACGCCTCCAGGACCTCGTCCGCGCCGCACAGGTTGCAGCACACGTTCGTGCACACCTGCACCAGGTAGCGGCCGACCGGCGCCTTGTTGTACATGGTGTAAAAGGTGACCACACCACGCACGTACGCCGGCGAGAGCTCGAGCTCGCGCGCGACCTCTTCCATCGTCTCCGGCGAGATGTACCCCCGGATCTCCTGCGCCAGGTTCAACGTCGGCAGGAGCGCCGCCCGACGGTCGGGGTAGCGCGAGAGGATCTTGTCCAGTCGCTCGCGGTAGGGGCCTTCGAAGAGCGGAGCGTCCGGGTTCTTCTCCGCGAGGATGTAAGGATACGAGCAGGCGCCACCAGGGTGACCGCCCTCGACGGGCCGACGCCCCACGAAGTCCGTGCCCCGGACGTCGGCCTCGGTCAGATGGGGGTAGTCCCCCGTCTCTCCGGCCCAACCTGGATTCTTCACACTCACACCTATCTCCAAGCCGTTCCTAGCTCTCTCGCCTCAGCCCCGCCCTGCGCCGCCCCTTATCGGTCGATCTCGCCCAGAACGATGTCCAGGCTCGCATTGATCGTGATCACGTCGCTCAGGAGGTGTCCCTCGACCAGCTTCGGCAACGCAGAGATGTTGACGAAGCTTGGGCCCCGCACGCGCCAGCGCACCGGCTTCGAGCCGCCATCGCTGACCACGTACATCCCGAGCTCGCCCTTGGACGCCTCGACGCTGAACCAGCTCTCGCCCACGGGCGCCTTGATGCCCTCCATCACCAGCTTGAAGTGATGGATCATGGACTCCATGTCGCTCATGGCGTCCGTCTTCCCGGGCAGGATCACCCGGGGATCGTCGACGTTGATCGGGCCGTCCGGCAGGCGATCGAGCGCCTGCTGGAGGATCCGCAGGCTCTGGCGGATCTCCTCCATGCGGACCAGGTAGCGGTCGTAGGAGTCGCCGTGCTCGCCGACGGGGACATCGAAGTCGTACGTCTCGTAGTCGTAGTACGGCCGGTCCTTGCGCACGTCGTAGGCGACGCCGGAGGCACGGAGGTTCGGGCCGGTCAGCCCGTGGTTGATCGCCTCCTCCGGCCCGATCGCGCCCACGTTCTGCAGCCGGCTGATCCAGATCTGGTTGTTCGTGAGGAGCGCCTCGATCTCGTCCAGCGTCCTCGGCAGCGTGTCGATGAAGTGCTGTAGCTGGTCCGTCCACCCGGCGGGCAGGTCCGCCATCATCCCGCCGATGCGGGTGGCCGAGGTCGTGATGCGCGCGCCGGTGTAGTCCTCGTGGAGCTTGTAGATCCGCTCACGCTCCTGGAACGCGTAGAGGAAGACCGTCGTCGCGCCGACGTCCATCGCCGTCGTCCCCAGCCACAGCAGGTGACCGAAGATCCTGTCGAGCTCCATGAGGATGACCCGAACGACCTTGCAGCGCTCGGTCACCTCGATGCCCATCATCTTCTCGACCGCCATGGCGTAGGCGCAGTTGTAGATCAGCGGCGCCAGGTAGTCCATGCGATCGGTGAGCGGCACGATCTGGTTCCAGCCGCGGTACTCGCCCAGCTTCTCGAAGCTGGAGTGCAGGTAGCCGATGTGCGGCGTGCAACGCACCACGGTCTCGCCATCGAGCTCGAGCACCAGCCGGAGCACGCCGTGCGTGGCCGGGTGCTGCGGCCCGATGTTGATGAGCATGTGCTCACCCTGGATCTCGGGCTCGACCCCGACCGGGAAAAGCGGCGCGTGCGTGGGCCGCCCGTCCACCCCCATCTCAGGGTTGCGCCTGACCAGGTACTCGACCGTCTTCGTCGCCATGTTATCCGACCTCCACGGGGCTCATGCCCCGCGCGTCTGCGTGTTCGACGCCGCCGCCTCGCGCTCGGCGACGCGCTCGGCGACCGCCAGCTCGTGCGGAGCGTAATCCGACTCCATGTCCAGGAGCAGCGCCCGCCGGGTCTGCTCCGCCCGGCTGAACCGCCCCCGCAGCGGGAAGTCCTTGCGCAGCGGGTAGCCCTCGGCGTAGTTCTCCGGCATCAGGATCCGCCGCAGGTCCGGGTGGCCGCGGAAGCGGATCCCGAACATGTCGTACACCTCACGCTCCAACCAATCCGCCGTCGCCCACAGATCCACCACCGTCTCCGCCTCGAGCGCATCCAGCGGCAGCTCCGCCTTCAGCCGGAGCGCGCGCTTGTGGGCAATCGACCAGAGCTGATAGACGAGCTGCAGCGGCCGGCCTCCGCCATAATCCACCGCGGTCACGTCCACGAGCAGGTCGTACTCATGGCCCGGCGCGTCCTTCAGCCAACCGAGGATCTCCTTGCACCGGTCCGGCGCGACGAATACCACGTGCTCGTCGCCCGCCACCAGCTCGTGGTGCAGGATCGCGTCGCCGAAGGTCTCCCGCAGCGCCGCAACACTCGGATGCGACGACGCATCCGCCTCCGGGCCGCGCGTCGCCTCCGCGCCGGCGTCGCTCGACGCCGGACCCGAATCCAGACCCTCCAGGGCCTCTTCGAAGTCCTTTGCCATTCTACGACTTCCGATCCTCGGGCCGCGCCAGCGCGCCCGTCGACACCAGACCGCTCACCCGGTTCTGCGCCGTCGAGTTCCCGAACGGAAGCGCCAGCTCCTCGATCGCCTCCGGCGGCAGGTTCGGACGACCGACCTTCGACGGGTCCTCCTCGCGCAGCGACTTCCGCGTCAGAGACTCGCCCTTGATCTTCTCGTGCAGCATCAGGATCGCGTAGATCAGCCCCTCCGGACGCGGCGGGCACCCCGGCACGTACACGTCCACAGGGATGATCGTGTCGATCCCCTGCACCATCGAGTACACGTCGAACACACCGCCGCTCGACGCGCACGCCCCCATCGAAATCGCCCACTTCGGCTGCGGCATCTGGTCCCACACCCGCCGCAGCACCGGCGCCATCTTGTACGTCACGCGGCCCGCGCAAATCAGGACGTCCGCCTGACGCGGCGACCACGCCTGACGCTCCATCCCGAACCGCGCAATGTCATTGTGCGACGCCGCCGTCGCCATGAACTCGATCGCGCAACACGCCGTCCCGAACGGCAATGGCCACAGGGAGCCGTAACGCGCCCAGTTCACGAGCTCGTCCAGCTTGCCTAGAAGAAAGCCCGGGCTCCCGTCCTTCTCGTGCCCGAGCACCGGCAGTTCACTGCGCGCCTCTACTCCCATTCCATCGCTCCCTTCTTCCACTCGTAGATCAACCCGACCGTGAGCACGATCAGGAAGATCAAAACCGCGACGAACGGAGCCCAACCCAGATCCCGCATCGCCACGGCCCACGGAAGGAGAAATACTACCTCGATGTCGAAAACGATGAACAGGAGCGCAACCATATAGAACTTCACACTGAAGCGCTCCCGTGTGCTCCCGATCGGGACCATCCCCGACTCGTACGGGATGTCCTTGACCGGCGTGTGCCTCGGCGGATGCAATAGGTGCGAGGCTGCCACCATCCCGACGGCGTTCAGGATCGACACGCCCAGGAGGATCAGGATCGGCGCGTAGGATTCGAGCATCGAAAACTCCGCCCGGAGTTTGTGAAATGATTCACTTGCTTGGCCGAAAAACTACCGCGCCGCACCCCGGGTGTCAAGCGCGAGTCCGCTTGCACGGCCCGTCCGTGGCCGTCTATCTTTCGGACATCTCGTGTCCCATTACACGGCTGACGGAGGCCCGTTCCACATGGCGATCAAGAGCGACCGCTGGATCCGACGGATGGCGGAAGAACACGGCATGATCGAGCCGTTCGAGGCGGGTCAGGTCCGGGATGGCGTGGTGAGCTACGGGCTGTCGTCCTACGGTTACGACATCCGCGTGGCGGACGAGTTCAAGGTGTTCACGGACGTGTTCAGCGTGGTGGTCGATCCGAAGAATTTCGACCCGAAGTCGTTCGTGGACATCAAAGCCGACCACTGCATTATCCCGCCGAATTCGTTCGCGCTGGCGCGGACGATGGAGTATTTCCGGATCCCGAAGGACGTTCTGGTGGTGTGCCTCGGGAAGTCGACGTACGCGCGGTGCGGGATCATCGTGAACGTGACGCCGCTGGAGCCGGAGTGGGAGGGGTACCTGACGCTGGAGATCTCGAATACGACTCCGTTGCCGGCCAAGATCTACGCCGAGGAAGGGATCGCGCAGCTCCTCTTTTTCCAGGGCGATGAGGTCCCCGAGATCACGTACGCGATGCGCAACGGGAAGTACCAGGGCCAGGTCGGGGTGACGCTGCCGCGGCTCTGATGCAGCGTCGCGTGGGTCCGATCGACTCGGCGCGGAGAGGCACGCCGGCGAGGGTTGCGCCGGCGCGAGTGCGACCCGTGCGATGTGCTCGGCAATCTCACGCCGAGCGGCGCCACATGGACCACGCGAGCCACGCGAAGGCCACGACCATGATGGCCCAGGTGACCCAGAGGATAATGAGACCAGCGGTCCCGACAGCCCTGCCGACGGTGGCGATGGCGCCGATCCCCCAGAGCACCGGCATGAGGAGGATGAGGAAGGCCAGGACGCCGACGATGGTGAGGAGCGCGGCGCGGCCGCGTCCCGGCTCGTCCGGCGGCCGCTCGGGGACGGGCTGAGCGCCCCCTTCGAACTCCGGCTCTCGTTTCGGTCGTGGTGTGGCCATCTCACCGCCCCCGAAGTGCTGGTCTGGAGTTGGCACGATGCAAAGGGTACACCAGGAAGCGGGAAAGACGAACGCCCCCCGGAGGCCGTGGTCTCCGGGGGGCGTTCGCATCTGGACGCTGCGCGACTGGTCGCGGCGCTTCGCCCGACCTGGTGTCGCCGCCGGTCAGCTCGCGACTTCGCCCACTCCGGTCGTCTCGCCGTAGAGGATCGCCTGCTTGACCTCGCCGATGGCCCTGGTGACCTGGATCTCGCGGGGGCAAGCGACCGTGCAGTTGTAAATCGTGCGGCAGCGCCAGACGCCCGTCTTGCTGTTCAGGATGTCGAGGCGCTCCTGCCCGGCGCGGTCGCGCGAGTCGAAGATGAAGCGGTGCGCGTTCACGATCGCCGCCGGCCCGACGAAGTTGTCGTTCGCCCAGTAGGACGGGCAACCCGTCGTACAGGCGGCGCAGAGGATGCACTTGGTCGTGTCGTCGAAGCGCTCGCGCTCCTCGATCGACTGGATCCGCTCCCGGCCGTCCGGCGGCTCCTCATCGTTGATGAGGTACGGCATGACCGAGCGGTACTGCGCGAAGAACGGCTCCATGTCGACGATCAGGTCCTTGACCACCGGAAGCCCGAGGATCGGCTCGAGGGTGACCTTCTCGCCCACGTCGCGCATGAGCACCTTGCACGCCAGACCGTTCGTGCCGTTGATGCGCATGGCGTCCGAACCGCAGATGCCGTGGGCGCACGAGCGACGGTAGGTGAGGGTGCCGTCCTGGTACCACTTGATCTGGTTCAACCCGTCGAGCACCCGGTCGGTCGGCTCCAGTTCGACCTGGTACTCCTTGTAGTACGGCTTCTTGTCCTTCGTCGGGTCGAAGCGCTGGATGCGGAATGTCGCCTTCATGCTAGTACACGCGCTCCTTCGGCTCGAACTTGGTGATGATCACCGGCTTGTAGCGCAATTCGACGCCCCCGTCCTCGGTGCGGTAGGCGAGGGTGTGCTTGAGCCACTCCTCGTCGTTGCGGTTCGGGTAGTCCTCACGCGAGTGCGCGCCGCGGCTCTCGGTCCGGTTAAGCGCGCTCACGGCGGTGACCTCCGCCACGTCGAGCAGATTGCGGAGCTCCCACGCTTCGAGGACGTCCGTGTTGAACACCCGGCTCTGGTCCTGGACGCGGACGCGGGTGTAGCGCTCCTTCAGCTCCCGGACCTTCTCGACGGCGTGCTCCAGGCCCGCCTGCTCGCGGAAGACGCCGACTTGGTCCATCATGACGTGCTGGAGTTCCTCGCGGATCCGGGCCGGCGACTCGTCGCCCTTGCCGGAGAAGAGGCGGTCGAAGGACTCGCGGGCATTCTCCATGGCATCCGCCGGGATCGGCGGCAGGTCGGCCTGCTTGCAGAACTCCGCCATGTGGCGCCCTGCCCTGCGGCCAAAGACGACGAGGTCGAGGAGCGAGTTGGTTCCGAGCCGGTTCGCCCCGTGCACGCTCACGCAGGCGCACTCGCCGGCGGCGTAGAGACCCGGTACGATCGTCTTCCAGTCGTCGATCACGACGCGGCCGTTCACGTCGGTCGGGATCCCCCCCATCGCGTAGTGCGCCGTGGGCGCGACGGGGATCGGATCCACCGCCGGGTCGATCCCGAGGTACGTCCGACAGAAGTCCGTGATGTCCGGCAGCTTCGTCTCGACGACCTCACGGCCGAGGTGCGTCGCGTCGAGGTGGACCCACCGATTGCCACCGATGCCGCGCCCTTCACGGATCTCCATGTAGATCGCGCGGGAGACGACGTCGCGGCTGGCCAGGTCCTTCATCGTCGGTGCGTAGCGCTCCATGAAGCGCTCGCCGTCGTTGTTGCGCAGCACGCCGCCTTCGCCACGCACGCCCTCCGTGATCAGGATCCCCAGCTTCGCGATCCCCGTCGGGTGGAACTGGAAGAACTCCATGTCCTCGAGCGGGACTCCGCGCCGGTACAGGATCGCCGGCCCGTCACCGGTGAAGGCGTGGGCGTTGGACGTGACCGCGAAGATGCGGCCGTGCCCGCCGGTGGAGAAGACTACGGCCTTCGCACGGAAGATGTGCAACTCACCCGTCTGCATCCGGTAGGCGACGACGCCCGCACAACGCCCCTCGCTCATGATCACGTCCACGACCTGGTACTCGTCGAAGAACGTGACGTCGTTCTTGATGCACTGCTGGTAGAGCGTCTGGAGGATCATGTGCCCGGTACGGTCGGCGGCGTAGCAGCTCCGCCGAACCGGGCCCTCGCCGAAGTGGTGCGAATGGCCTCCGAAACGACGCTGCGCGATGCGCCCGTCCTCCGTCCGCGAGAACGGGAGCCCCATGTGCTCCAGCTCGAGGATGACCTCGGGCGCATCGTTGCACATGATCTCGATCGCGTCCTGGTCGCCCAGGTAGTCGCTGCCCTTGACGGTGTCGAACGCGTGCCACTCGGGGTGGTCCTCCTCGAGGTTCCCCAGTGCGGCGCCGATCCCGCCCTGGGCTGCGCCCGTGTGGGAGCGAGACGGATACAGCTTCGTGAGTACCGCGGCCTTGGCGCCGCCACGGGTCAGGTGCAGCGCGGCCATCAGCCCCGCGCCGCCGCCGCCGACCACGATCGCGTCGAAGTTGTGTACGTGATTCATGGCAGAGCCGCCTGCACGCTTTCCGGGGTGAACTGGAACGTCAGGATGATGTACGCGCCGAGCCCGAGCAGGGTCACGTACACCAGGAAAATGAACGACTTGACCGCAACCGCCCACCCCGGCTTGTGGACGTAGTCGTCGACGATGTAACGCAGTCCGTTGATGCCGTGCGTGAGGGCGAAGAGGAGCAGGAAGAAGTCGAATATCTTCCAGAGCGGGTTCGTCCACCGCTGGGCGACCAGGTCGTAGTCGATGTTGTCGACGCCGATCGCGAAGTGCATGTAGAAGAGGTGGAAGACCGCGATCACGAGAAGGACGAGCCCGGAGATCCGCATGAACAGCCACGAATAGAGCTCGAAGTTCCCGTGCGGTACCCGGCCACGCCGGTTCACGAACGCCCGGCTCAGATTCCCGTTCATATCAGTGCTCGAAGATCGGCAGCAGGAACTGGTACGCGCCCCACAGGAAGATCGGGAGGAAGATCGCGGCTTCGACCCAGATCAACTGACGCTCGTAGGGCCAGAGCTTCGGCCAGAAGTCCTGGATGATGATCCTGAACCCGTTCAGCGCGTGGAAGAGCACGCCGAACAGGAGGAAGACCGTCATGATGCGGCCCCACCACGCGTGGTAGAGGACCAGGAGCGCATTGAAGATCTCCGGTCCGAAAGCCATCAGGAAGATGTCCACGATGTGGAGCGCGAGGAAGAGCAGGATCCCCAGCCCCGATGCGCGGTGCAGGAGCCACGCGAGCATCCCCTCGCGGCCGCGGTAGCGGAGCCCTTCCAGGATGGGCACGCCTCGCCGGTACACTGTTCTTGTCGCCATTTGACGGTTGTTAGAGCAGGGCCATGGTCTGCCGGACCGCATTGGCGGACGACTCGAGCGCCGCCCGTTCCTCATCGGTCAGCTCGACCTCGATGATCCCCTCCAGGCCGTTGCGGCCGAGCTTGCACGGCACGCCGAGGAAGAGGCCGCTCATGCCGAACTCGCCCTCGAGCCACGCCGCACAGGGGAGGATCCGCTTCTTGTCCTTGACGATCGCCTCGGCCATCTGCACCGCGGCAGCGGCGGGCGCGTAGTACGCGCTCCCCGTCTTGAGCAGACCGACGATCTCCGCGCCGCCGTGGCGGGTGCGCTCCACGAGCGCGTCGATCCGCTCACGCGGCAGGAGCTGCGTGAGGGGGATCCCGCTCACGGTCGTGTAGGAGATGAGCGGCACCATCGTGTCGCCGTGGCCGCCCAGGACCAGCGCCTGGATGTCCTCGACGCTGACGTCGGCCTCGAGCGCGATGAAGGAGCGGTAGCGCGCCGTGTCGAGCACACCGGCCATACCGATGACCCGCTCGCGCGGAAAGCCCGTCGTCTCCTTGCAGACGTAGGCCATGACGTCGAGCGGGTTGGAGACCATGATGACGATGGCGTCGGGCGACGTCTCCCGGATCTGCTCGGAGACCTGGCGCACGATCCCCGCGTTCGTCCGGAGCAGGTCCTCGCGGCTCATCCCCGGCTTGCGGGCGATCCCCGCCGTCACGATGAAGAGGTCCGAGCCGGCCGCCTCTTCGTAGCCGTTGCTGCCGATGACGCGGGTGTCGAACCCTTCGATCGGAGCCCACTCCCACTGGTCGAGCGCCTTCCCCTGAGGGATCCCTTCGGCGATGTCCACCATGACGACCTCGCGCGCGAGTTCCTTCTGCGCGAGGAGCTGCGCGGCAGTCGCACCCACGTGGCCAGCGCCGACGACGGTGATTTTGTTGACCATGACTCTATTCCACACCACCCGGGGTGTTTACCGAAAATCGAAGAAACCGGTAGCGGGGCCAAAGTACGGGAGGGCTACGAAGCTGTCAACGCGACGCGTCAGCCGCCGACCTGAGAGAGTGCGACGAGGCCGCCGGACCCAGCGGCCGTCCCCTGCATGAGAAGGTGCCTTTCGGGCTTGACCTCGAGGGTGTGCCGGATATGGGGCTCAAGCGGTTCTCCGCGGCGCAGGGGGCCGCGCAGGTCCGTCTGAAGCGAGCCAAAGAGGCACGGGCGGAGCTGCCCATCGGCCGTGAGCCGCATCCGGTTGCAGCGGTCGCAGTAGTTGTGGCTCATCGGCGTGATGACGCCGACCGTCCCGGCAGCGCCGGGCAGGCGGAAGTACCGGGCCGGCCCGTTGCCGACGGGGCCGTCGACGGGTTCGAGGTCGCCGATCGCGCGCACGCGGTCCAGGATCTCATACGCGGGGATGTACTCCTTCGCGGAAATGTCGAGGTTCGCGCCAACGGGCATGACCTCGATGAAGCGGACGTGCCAGGGACGCTCCAGGGTGATGCGCGCGAAGTCCTCGAGCTCGTCGTCGTTGCGCCCCCGCATGACCACGGTGTTGATCTTGATCGGCTCGAGACCAGCGCGCTCGGCAGCGGCGAGGCCTTCGAAGATGTCAGCGTGGACGCCCTGTCGGCGGGCGATCGCATCGATCCGTTCGGGGCGGAGCGAATCGAGCGACACATTGATTCGGCGCACCCCCGCGTCGCGGAGCTCCTCCGCGATGGGCCCCAGGAGCACACCATTCGTCGAGAGGGCGATGTCCTCGATCCCGGGGACCGCGGCGATCATCCGAATGAGCGCGGGCAGATCGCGCCGCACGAGCGGCTCCCCGCCCGTGATCCGCACGCGTCGCAGCCCCATCCGCGCCATCGTCCGGACGATCTCGGCGATCTCCTCGAAGCGGAGCACCTCGTCCCTGCGCAGCCACTGGAGCCCCTCGAGCGGCATGCAGTAGACGCAGCGAAGATTGCACTTGTCCGTGACCGAGATGCGCAGGTACTCGATGCGGCGGCCGAAGCGGTCACGCATTTCTCCTGCGCCGCCCTGCATACGCTCAGTCACCTGCCGCCTCCGGAACCGGCGGCACCTGTCCGTCGAGCCAGCGTGCGTCGCCTTCGATGTAGTGCTCTTCCTTCCAGACCGGCAGCCGCTTCTTGATCTCCTCGATCACGTACCGGCTCGCCTCGTACGCCTCCGCACGGTGCGGGCTCGAGACCGCGATCGCGACGCTCGCCTCACCGATCTGCAGCTCGCCGATCCGATGCGCCACCACGATGCGATCCGTCCCGAGGCGCGCCGCCGCCTCCGCCGCGATCTCCCCCAGCACCTTCTCGGCCATAGGCACGTAGGCGTCGTAGCGCATCCCCGAGACTCGCCGGCCATCGTTGTGGTCCCGCACAATGCCGAGGAAGAGGAGCACCGCGCCGTCCTCCTCGGCGCCGACCATGTCGAGGATGGCGGTCGGATCGAGCGGCTCGGTCGTGACCCAGCTCTTCAACGCTCACCCCCCGGCGACGGGCGGCAGGAGCGCCACCTCGTCGCCATCGGAAAGGAC
Organism: uncultured Gemmatimonadaceae bacterium; assembly: GCA_964410055.1. Lineage (GTDB taxonomy): Bacteria > Gemmatimonadota > Gemmatimonadetes > Longimicrobiales > RSA9 > CALBZE01. The sequence goes on from CAYPGK010000002.1 coordinate 52,484, forward strand.
CGCGTCCAGCGCGGCGTAGACCTGGTTGACGGCCACGACCGGCGCCTCGGGCAAGCGCCCGAAACCGCCGCCGCGTGCGCGCAGCTCACGCACCAGAGAAGCGACCGTGGCGCCCCGCGGCAGATCCACATCCAGCTCGCCGGTCCCGGCGAGCTCACGATACAACGCAAAGAAGAGAAGTCGGACCCTCATGTCACTTCAGGGCGGCCCCTCCCGACGAATGCGAGAATGCTCGATTGATTCGGTGAACCAGGGAAGCTAGGGGTGTACCGGCCGGGGATCAAGGAGCGTGCCAGGCTCGGCGCGCGTGAATCGAGTGGAATCGGGGTGTGCGCGCGTACGCCGCTCACGCGGACGCCCCGCTCGCGGTCGTCACGAGCGGGGCGTCGCACGAGCCGATTGGCGTGGGACGATCAGCCCCTCGAAACCTGCTGGCGCAGGTCCTTCGACGGCTTGAAGATCGGTACGACGCGCGCCGGCACCTCGACCGGGTCGCCCGTCCGCGGGTTGCGCGCCATACGAGACTTCCGCTTGCGCACCTTGAACGTGCCGAACCCGCGAATCTCGATGTTCTCGTGAGCCGAGAGCGCGTTCTTGATCGCGTTCAGGAGCCCGTCGACGACCAGGGCGCAGTCCTTCTTCGTGATCCCAGGGCCGATGGCTTCGGCTACCTGCTCGACGAGGTCGGCTTTGGTCATGATTCCTCCGTACCGAAATACGTTACGTGAGAGTGCCGGGAGCCGCGCTCCCGCCGTTCCTAAAACGGGACGACGAACTTCAGGCGGGGCCCTCCGGCCTGCTCCAACGGCCTGAGAAGCTGCGTCAGGCTCGACGTCGCCCCACGCCCCAGAAGTACGTCCAGGAGCGTGAACTTGTCCTGCGGCGGTCGCACTACGCGCGGGTCGTCGCCGAGACCCGCCATACGCCCCACCGCCGAGAGGGCGTCTTGAAGATTTCCGATCCGGTCGACGAGGCCCATCTCGAGCGCCTGTCTTCCGGAAAAGATCCGCCCGTCCGCCAGCCGCCGCACCTCTGTGGGCGCGAGCCCCCGCTCCCGGGCGACCACCTCGACGAACTGCTCGTAGACGTCGCTGATCAGGGCGTCGAGGACTTGCCGGTCCTCGGGCGAGAGCGGCCGGTACATGGTGCCCACATCCTTGTGCTCGGCACTCTTCACGACCTGCATCTCGACGCCGACCTTCTGGAGCAGCGCGCTTACGTCCGGCAGCTCCATCAGCACGCCGATCGAGCCGGTGAGCGAGCCGGGGAGCACGAAGATCGAGTCGGCCCCGAGCGCGACGTAGTAGCCGCCGGATGCGCCCACGGCGCTGATCGTGGCGACGACGGGGTATCCCTCCTCGCGCAGCCGCGTGAGCTCTCGATACAGGCTCTGGGCGGGCCCGACCACGCCGCCGGGCGAATTGATCACGACGAGGAAGCCCTTGACCGACGGGTCTCGCCGGAAGCGCCGGAGCTGCTCGAGGTACTCGGCATCGTCGGTGATCACGCCGTCGACGTTGAGCACCGCGATCCGCTCGCCCCAGGCCAGCCCGTCATCGCCGCGTAGCGCGACGACCACGGCCAGCACGATCCCTGCCAACGTCATCAGGGATACGATACCTACGGCGAGCGCGATTATGACCGAGCGCCGGGACACGCGAGAATCACCATCACGAGTGCGGTATGTCGGTGAGAGGCGGGCGCATAGCTTAACTCCCGCCGCCCACGGCCGTCAAGCCTCATCGGGACCCGGCCTCCATTGCGGACACGAAGCGGTCGAAGAGGTAGCGCGAATCGTGGGGGCCGGGTGACGACTCGGGGTGGTACTGCACACTGAAGACCGGAAATTCCCGGTGCGCAAGCCCCTCGACGGTCCCGTCGTTCAAATTCACGTGGGTCACACGAAGGGCGGGTGCGCCCTGCACCGTGTCGCCCGGGCCGCCGCGAACGGCGAAGCCGTGATTCTGCGCCGTGATCTCGACCGCGCCGTCCTCGAGCCGGCGTACCGGGTGGTTCCCTCCCCGGTGGCCGTAGAGCAGCTTGTACGTGGTCCCGCCGAACGCCCGGCCGACGAGCTGGTGGCCGAGGCAGATCCCGAAGACCGGCGTGCCACGCTCGGCGAAGAGGCGGATCGCCCGCAACGCGTGCTCGACGGCCGCCGGATCTCCCGGACCGTTCGACAGGAAGAGCCCGTCAGGCTCGAGCTCCAGGAGCGCCTCGGGCGACGTCGTGGCCGGAACCGTCGTGACGCGGCAGCCTCGCTCCGCCAGGTGCCGGAGCGATCCGGCCTTGATACCGAAGTCGTAAGCGGCGACGTGGAAGCGTTCCGTACCGACCGCCGCCACCTCGTACGGCTCCGGTGTCGTGACCGATCCGGTCAGGTCGAGCCCCTCCATGCGCGGGTGGGCCTGGACCCGAGCCATGGCCTCATCGACCGGAACGTCGGCCGGCGCGATCGCGGCCCGCATCGCCCCCGCGGAGCGGATGTGGCGCGTGAGCGCCCGGGTGTCGACGTCGGACAGCCCCACGATCCCCGCGCGGGCCAGGTACGTTTCGAGCGGCTCCTTCGCCCGCCAGTTGCTGTGCCTCCGAGCCAGCTCCCTCACGACGAACCCGGCCGCGTGTGGCCTCGACGATTCCTCATCCTCGCCGGTCACGCCGTAGTTGCCGATGATCGGGTAGGTCATGGTCACGATCTGTCCTGCGTAGGACGGGTCGGTGAGGACCTCCTGATAGCCCGACATCGAGGTGTTGAAAACGACTTCGCCGAGGGCGACGCCGCGGGCGCCGATCGACACGCCCGGGAACACGCGACCGTTTTCGAGGAGGAGATATGCTGCGTCGGCCAATGGACCTCCGGTTGCTTTCGGCCGAGGATCAAGTCGCGGGCGAATTTACGCGCCCACTCGCCCCTGTCAAGCGAGATCGCGACGGCCGGTGACCGCGCCGCGCGCGCCCGCGCCGGTTGCGTCGGGCGGCCCGGCTCGCGACCTTTCCGCACCTATGGAACCGCTTGTCTACATCTATGCCGACGAGTCGTGCCTCGGCATCCAGTTCACCGATCGCGATTCGCCTGGCGGCGCCGCCGGGCTCGTCGAGTTCTGGCGCAACGACCGCTGGGAGCGCCGCGACTACTGGGTGAGCGAGCCGGCCACGACCAACAACCGAATGGCGCTGCGTAGCGCGATCGAGGGCCTCCGCGGACTGCGCGTGCCGTGCCGCGTCGTCTTCACCTCCGACTCCCAGTACCTGATCCGCGGGATGCGCGAGTGGGTGCCCGACTGGATCCGCCGGGGCTGGAAACGGAAGACCGGCGCGATCGAGAACGTCGAGTTGTGGCGCACCCTGGTCGGCGAGGCACGCAGGCACCAGGTCGACTGGCGCTGGGTCCGGGGGCACGCCGGCCACCCGCAGAACGAATACGCCAACTACCTGGCGATCCGGGCCGCAAAGGAGCAGACCTCGTCCGGCGGGTTCGTCCCATCGGGGTACGAGAGCTGGCTCGACGCCGAACGGGAGAAGGGGCGCTACCTGGACGTCTTCGAGTTCCAGCCGCCGGGGGAGGAGGCGTTCCGCCCGACATCGATCCCGCACGGCTGAGGACCGACCGGCCACCGCGCCGCCTACGCGATCTCCCGCTCGAAGACCTCGGCGAAGCGCTCGGCCACCCGTTCGCCGACCACGTCGAGGTCGGCGGACTCGCCGGTGAGCCGGGCGAGGGACGTGACGCCGTACTCGCGGATCCCGCACGGCACGATCGCGTCGAAGAAGTTCAGGTCCGTGTTCACGTTCAGCGCAAAGCCGTGCGACGTGATCCAGCCGCTCGAGACGCGCACGCCGATCGCGGCGACCTTCTCGCCGCCGACCCAGACGCCGGTCATCCCTTCCATGCGGCCGGCCTCGACGCCGAAGTCGCCGAGTGCCCGGATCAGCGCCTCCTCGATGTCACGGACGTAGCGGTGCAGATCGCAGCGGTCGGGCTTGAGGTCCAGGATCGGGTAGCCGACGAGCTGGCCCGGGCCGTGGTAGGTCACGTCCCCGCCGCGACCGGTTTCGAAGAGCTCGATCCCCAGCAGGCGCCGCTCCTCCTCGCCCACCAGGATGTGCGACTCGTGCGCCGAGGTGCCGAGCGTGATGACGTGGGGGTGCTCCAGGAGGAGGAGTTGGTCCGGGACCTCGCCCGCGCGACGCTTGCGGACCAGCTCTTCCTGATACTTCAGGCCGGCGGCGTACGGCACGGTGCCGAGCCACCGAACTTCCAATTCCCGCGCAGGCGCGGGAGCGACGTCGTCGCCCCCGCGCCCCGCCTGTTGGGTCCGGGCCACGTCTACCGCTCCTTCCATGGCCCTGCTACTCCTCGCCCCGACCGGCTCAAGCCTCCTCGGGGAACGTTTCCAGGATCTCACGCAGGCGCGAGAGGAAGCGCGCGGCGTCGGCTCCGTCGACCAGACGGTGGTCGTAGCCGAGCGAGAAGTACGACCGCAGCCGGATCGCGATGGTGTCCATCCCGTCGGCCTGGACCACGACCGGGCGCTTGTCGATCGACCCGGTGCCGAGGATCGCCGCCGTGCCCTCCGGGATCACGGGCATGCCGACCATGGTGCCCAGCACGCCAGGGTTGGTGATCGAGAAGGTCGCGCCCTGGATCTCATCCGGCTTGAGCTGCCGCGCCCGCGCGCGGGCCGCCAGGTCGTTGATCCGCTTGGCAATCCCGACCAGGTTGAGCTCGTCCGCGTTGCGGACGACCGGCACGATCAGCCCCGGATTCAGATCCACGGCGATCCCGATGTTGATGTCGCCGCGGTAGATGATGCTGTCGCCCGAGACGGTCGCGTTGACCATCGGGAACTCCTGGAGCGCACGCGCGACCGCCCACGCGACGAAGGCGGTGTAGCTGACCTTCGTGCCCTGCTGCTCCCAGCGGGCCTTGTTCGCGCGACGGATCCGGTCGATCCGCGTGAAGTCCATCTCGATCACCGAGTGGACGTGCGGCGCGATCCGCTTGGCCCGGACCATGTGGTCCGCGGTCAGGCGCCGGATCCGGTCCATCGGCACGACCTCGTCGCCCGGACGGACGGGGAACTCCGGATGCTGGACCTGGCCGTAGAAGGTCTTCCAGAAGTCGTCTGCGGAAACCGGCCCGGCGGCGGCCGGCGCGGCGGGCCGTGCGGGAGCCGGAGCGGCCGCGGGTGCGGCCGGCGCGGCAGCCGGCGCCTTCTCGCGGGCCTCGATGTAGGCCATGATGTCCTGCTTCGTCACACGACCGGCCTCGCCCGTCCCCTGCACCTGGGCCAGGTCCACGCCGTGCTCCTCGGCGATCCGGCGCACCAGCGGCGACGACCGGCGACGCAGCCGGTCCTCGGCCGTCTCCTCGCGCCCTGCCTCCGCGGCCGCAGGCGTCGCCGCGGGCGCGGGTGCCGCGGGCGCAGGAGCTGCGGCCTCGGCCGGCTTCTCCTCCGCCGGCGCCGGAGCCGGCTCCGCAGGCGCAGCGGCCGCCGCCGCGCCCGCCTCGGTCTCGATGTAGGCGACGATGGTCCCGACCTCGACCGTCTCACCCTCCTGTGCCGTGATCTCGACCAGTGTGCCCGCGGCCGGCGCGGGGATCTCGGCATCGACCTTGTCCGTCGAGATCTCGAGCAACGGCTCGTCTCTCGCGACCGTGTCGCCCACCTTCTTCAGCCACTTCGATACGGTCCCCTCGGCGATCGACTCGCCCATCTGGGGCATCGGGACTTCGATACGCGCCATTTCGTTTGCTCCGGCTATGGATCGTCGTTCAGACAGCGGCGCGCCGGAGGCGCACCGCCCTTAGTACTTCGCCATGTACCGCGCAGCGGCCACGATGTCCGCCACCTGGGGAAGATAATAATCCTCGAGCGGCGGCGAGTACGGCACCGGCGTGTCGATGGCGGTGACGCGCAGGATCGGCGCGTCCAGCCACTCGAACGCCTTTTCGTTGACCCGCATCGCAATCTCGCCGGCGATTCCTCCGGTGCGGGTGTCCTCGTGAACCACCAGCAGGCGGTTCGTCTTCTTCACGCTCTCGATGATGGCGTCCTCATCGAGGGGGAGCAACGTCCGCAGGTCGACGACCTCGACCTGGACGCCGTCCTCCTCCGCCAACTGCTCGGCTGCCTTCAGGCTCTCGTGCACCATCATCCCGTACGTCACGATGGTGAGATCCGAGCCCTCACGGTGCACGCGCGCCTTCCCCAACGGAACGATGTAGTCCTCCTGCGGCAGCACCTCGCGGAGCGCCGGCAGACGGTAGAGCTTCTTGTGCTCGAAGAAGAGGACCGGATCGTCGTCGCGGATCGCGGCCTTGAGCAGCCCCTTCGCGTCGTACGCCGTTGACGGGTAGACGATCTTGAGCCCCGGCGTGTGGAAGAACGCCATCTCGGGGTTCTGCGAATGGAACGGCCCGCCGCGCACGCCACCGCCGACCGGTCCGCGCACGACCATCGGGACGGGCCCGCTCCCACGCCAGCGCGACGTCGCAATGTAGTTCGTCAGCGGCTCGTAGGCGCACGAGACGAAGTCCATGAACTGCATCTCGACGACGGGGCGCAACCCCATGTGCGCCGCGCCCGCAGCCGCGCCGGTGAAGCCGGCCTCGCTGATCGGCGTGTCGATGACGCGATCCTCGCCGAAAAAGTCGATGAAGCCGTCCGTCACCTTGAAGGCGCCGCCGTAGACGCCGATGTCTTCGCCCATGAGGAAGACGGCGTCGTCGCGCTCCATCTCTTCCCAGAGCGCCTCACGGATCGCCTCCAGGAAGGTGACCGGCTTGCCCTGCTCCGTGTGCCGGACGTGTTCAGGGCGCTCGCGCCCTCGCTTCGACTCCTTCGTCGCCGTCGCCATACCGTTCACGCGTGGTGCGGGTCAGGGATCGCAAGACGCGTCCACGGCCGCGCGGTTACGCGGTCGCCGTAGACGCCATCCAGCGCGGTGTCCGGCTCGGGCAGCGGAGAGGCTTCGGCCTCCTCCCGCGCCTGGTCGACCTCCGCCGCGACGCGGGCCTGGATCGCGTCCAGCTCGTCCTGCGTCGCCCAGCCGTTTTCCAGCAACTGCTTCTCGAAGCGGTCGATCGGGTCGCGCGCTTCCCAGTATTCGATCTCGCCCGGCGGCACGTACGCCTGCGCATCGTGCTCGGCGTGCCCCTTGCGCCGGTAGGTCAGGACCTCGAGGAGCGCTGCACCCTCCCCTGCCCTGGCCCGCTCGACCGCCCGCTTCGTCATCTGGTAGACCGCGAGCACGTCGTTGCCGTCGCACTGCTCGCCGTAGACGCCATACCCCTCGGCCTTGTCGACGAAGGAGGCAGCCGCCGTCTGTTTCGAGATCGGCGTCGAGTAAGCGTACTGGTTGTTCTCGACGATGACGACCAGAGGCAGGCGACGCACGGCCGCGAGGTTGAACCCCTCGTGGAAGGCGCCGGTCGAGGTCATCCCATCGCCCGAATACACGAGGGCGACGCGGTCCTCGCCCCGGAGCCGGAAGGACAGCGCGACGCCCGCCATCACCTCGACCATCACGCCCAGGTGGGAGATCAGGCCGATGTACCCCTTCCGGTAGTCCGTGAAGTGGACGTTCTGCTCGCGCCCGCCCGTGGGGGAGTCACCCTTCGCCATGTACTGGCGCATGACCTCGACCGGGCGCGCGCCCATGAGGAAGAGCGAGCCGAGATTCCGGATCGCCGGCGAAATGACGTCGCCCGTCCCATCGGTCCTGCGACGCAGCGCGTACGCGCTCCCGACGGCCGTCGCCTCCTGCCCCAGCGAGCGGAACAGCCCGCCGATCACCTTGTTCTGACGATAGAGATTCGTGAGGACCTGCTCGACCTGCCGCGTGAGCTGGAGGTAGGAGTAGATCTCGTGCAACTGCTGGCGTGACAATCCGGCCACGACCTCGCCGCTCACCGCCGCCCCCGTCTGTTCGGCCATGGGTTTGCCGCCGATCCTCTCGAGCTCTCGGTAACTGCCGCGATCCGCCGACATTATGGGCCGCCCCGGGAAGAGCGTCAAGCCAAGGCCAGGCGCGACGTCGGCCGGTCCCCAGGGTGTCCGGGCGCACCGCCTGGACGGACGGCCGCAGGCCCATCGGTGCGCTCCTTGCACCTCGTGCCCCGAGCGATGCGAGAAGGAGCCCCCATGCACGAAAAAGCGCCGCACCCAATCGGATGCGGCGCCTCGACCGCCACCGCGGAAGGCCATCATGTCGCGAGAACCATTCGCCGCGCCCGAGTCCCGGCCTACCCGTCGAACCCGAGACGTTGCGCCGCAACGTCCTGGAGAGCCCGGTCGGGACCGGCGTCGAGCCCGGCGCAAAGGCACCGCCCGACGGACCCTGGCGCCCCGGGCCGAAAACCACCTCGGCCCTTACGAAACCGCGTACGACATCGCCCACGGCTACGCGACCGAGCGGACCATCATCCAGCCGTGATCCACGGCCGGGCGCAGCAGGGGCCGCGCCCGAGCTACGGCTGCGAGCCCGGCTCCTGCCCCGACGCCGCGCCCTGAGCCTCTCCAGCGCCCGGCTGCGCCTCGCCCTCCTGCGGCTGCACGCCCGGCAGCACCGGCTGCGGCACGGGCGCCGTCTGCCGGAACTCCTGCTGAAGGATCGACTCCGGGATCCGCTGCCGCGTCGACAGGATCGAGAGCACCAGCGCGAGCGACAGGAAGATCGCGCCGGCGATCCACGTCGCACGCGTGAGCAGCGTCGCCGCCTGGCGCCCGCCCAGGAACGTCTCCGTCCCCGCGCCGCCGCCCATCGCGGCGAGCCCGCCGCCCTTCCCGGCCTGGAGCAGCACCACGACCATCAGGAAGAGGCCGTCGAGGATGAGGAGCGTGAGTAGAAATCCGAACATGTAGTGATCCTCTCGCCGTTTTCACGCGGTGAAGCCCTGTAATATCCCGAGCGCGCGAGGGCATGTCAAGCGCGTCCGTGGGCGGTGCCGCCGGTACCGTGTACTCCGCACGGGTCGCGAAGTGCCCGGCTCAGGCGCGGACCGGCCCCGTCGTCGCGATCTCGGCAAAGCCGGCCGGATCGAGGCTCGCGCCGCCGACCAGGAGCCCGTCCACGTCCGATGCGGCAAGGAGCTCTCCCGCATTGGCCGGCTTGACGGAGCCGCCGTAGAGGATCGGGATGCGACGGGCCGTATCGTCTCCGACGCGCTCGGCGAGCCGCCGGCGCAGGATGGCGTGCGCGGCGGCCGCATCGTCCGGCGTCGCGTTCTTCCCGGTACCGATCGCCCAGACGGGCTCGTAGGCGACGACGATGCGGGCGATCTGCCCGGCGTCGAGCCCTTCGAGTGCGGCGTCGAGCTGGCCGAGGATGACGGCCTCGAGCCGGCCGGCTTCGCGCTGCTCGAGCGTCTCGCCGAGGCAGACGACCGGAATGAGGCCGCCGTCGAGCGCCGCGGCGGTCTTGCGGCGCACGTCCTCGTCGGACTCGCCGAAGATGTGGCGGCGCTCCGAGTGTCCGATCAGCGCGTAGCGTGCGCCCGCGTCCCTGGCCATGGGGATCGAGGTCTCGCCGGTGAACGCACCCTGCGGCTCCCAGTGGATGTTCTGGACGCCGAGCCCGAGGTCGTCGCGGCCGGCGAGGGCATCGGCCGCCGCGGCGAGGGAGATCGCGGGCGGGAAGAAGATCACGGTCCGGTCGTCACGAGGCGCGTAGCGTGCCGTGAAGTCGCGGAAGAACTCCCGCGTCTCGGACGGCCCCTTGTGCATCTTCCAGTTCCCGGCGATCACCGGGGTACGCAGCGCGTTGTCCGCCATCACTCTCCTCCCTTCTGCTCCAGCGCGGCCACCCCGGGGAGCGTCTTCCCCTCGAGGAACTCGAGCGATGCGCCGCCGCCGGTCGATACGTGCGTCACGCGGTCGGCGACACCGGCGGCCTCGACGGCCGCGGCGGTGTCACCGCCTCCGATGATGGTCGTAGCGCCCCGGTCCGTCGCCTCGGCGACTGCGCGCGCGACGCCGTCGGTCCCGTGGCTGAACTCGGGGATCTCGAACATTCCCATCGGCCCGTTCCAGAGGATGGTGCGCGCGCCGCTCAGGTACTCGGCGAAGGTCGCGACGCTCTTGGGGCCGATGTCGAGGATCATCCCCTCAGGCGGCACCTGATCTCGGTCGAGGAGCCAGGTCCGGGCGCCGGGCTCCGCCTGGCCGGCGACCACGCAGTCGACGGGGAGCGCGAGCTTGTCCCCGGCGCGCTCGAGGAGATCGCGTGCGAGCTCGACGCGGTCCTCTTCCACGAGCGAGGTCCCGGTCTCGAGGCCGAGCGCGCGGAAGAAGGTGTTGGCCATGGCACCGCCGATCAGGAGCCGGTCGACGCGCGGGAGCAGGTTCTCGATGACGTCGATCTTGCCCGAGATCTTGGCGCCGCCGATGATCGCGACGAACGGCCGCTCGGGCGACTCGAGCGCCGAGGAGAGGAAGCGCAGCTCGCGCTCCATGAGGAGGCCGGCCACGGCCGGGCGGCGCTCCTGCTTCATGACGAGGGCGACGCCGCACGTGGATGCGTGCGCGCGGTGCGCCGCGCCGAACGCGTCGTTCACGTATACGTCGCCGAGGGCGGCGAGCGCCTCGCCAAGCTCTTCCGAATTCGTCTCCTCGCCCGGCAGGAAGCGCACGTTCTCGAGGAGGAGGATCTCTCCGGGACGGAGCGCATCTGCGGCGCCGTGTGCCTCTGTCCCCACGACATCGGCAACGAAATGGACCGGCACCTCGACGAGCTCCGCCAGTCGTTCGGCCACGGGGCGGAGCGAGAACTCGGGCTTCCACTGCCCTTTCGGGCGGCCGAGGTGGGAGACGAGGATCACGCGTGCCTGCCTTGCGAGCAGGTATTTCAGCGTGGGGAGCGTCGCACGGATCCGGGTGTCGTCCGTGATGCGGCCGTCTTCGAGCGGCACGTTGTAGTCCACGCGTACGAGGACGCGCTTGCCCTGGAGGGCGGAATCGGGAAGGTCCTGAAGCGTCCTGGTTTCCATGTTCGATCGTTCGGCGATGCGGCCCCACGGCCGCGCTCGTGTCGTGCGCCAGGGGTGCCGGCGCTGGGCGGCGCGTAACCTAGCGCCCGCCCGCCGCCGCAATCAAGCCGGGTCGGCGGCAGTCCAGAAGAAGTCCACGAGTGCACCCGCGACGTCGCCCGGCGCCTCCCAGTTCGGCGAGTGTCCGGCGTCCTGCACCCAGTGGAGCGACGCATTGTCGATCCTGGCCACGGCGCGTTCTGCGTGGCGCGGTGGGAAGAACGCGTCGCGCCGGCCCCAGACGACCAGAGTCGGAGCGCGGAGCGCGGCGAGCTCGTCGTCGCCCAAGACCTCGCGCTGCCCACGTGGGCCGATGAAGAGGCGGAAGGCGCGGGACAGCAGCGCCGGGTCACCCGCCTGTGCGGACCGGTACAGGTATTCGAGGAGCGCCGGCTCGACGACGGGGTCGAGCGGCCGCCCCGCGGTCTGGACGCGGCGGAGCAGCCAGAGCGTGCCCCTGCGGCTGGGTCGGAGGAGGAACGGCCCGAGGAAAGGCAGCGCGGCCAGGCGAACGAGCGCCGGCAGCTCGGGCCCCAGCCCCGCCGAATCGATCAGCGCGAGGCGCAGCACGCCGTCCGGCCAGCGCTGGGCCAGCCGCAACGCGACGAGACCGCCGAAGGAGGTCCCGGCGAGGTGGAAGCGCTGGACGCCGAGCCTGCGCAGCCAGGCATCGACGATCGCGGCGATCTGTCCGCCCAGCCCGATTCGTGGCTCAACGGGCGTAGAGAGGCCGTACCCCGGCAGGTCGGGCGCAAGGACGTGGAAGCGTTGGGCGAGTCGGCCGAGGACGCCGAACCAGTTGGCCGCGCCGCCGCCCGCGCCGTGGAGCAGGACGACCGTGGGCCCGCGTCCCATTTCGAGGTAATGGAGGCGCCCGCCCTCGACATCGGCCCACCTCCTCTCCGCCGCCACGTCGGCCGCGGAGAGGAGGTCAGCCATTGCGGCGCTGAGTGCGTAATCGGCGTCGCGTAGGCGCGTCGCCACGCGGCCCGCTGCGGTCGGGTGGTGCACCGTCACGACCCGCCCCGTGGCTCAGAACCGGGCGTGCGTCTCCGCGACCTGGACGGTGAGACGGACGGAATCCAGCCCGCGGAGCGATACGTCCAGCGGCGTTTCGCAGTTGCTGCAGATGACCCGGACGCGGCCCAGGCGGGAGCCGACCACCGCGATGTCGCGGCGGCCGCAGACCGGACAGCGGTAGGTGCCGTGGTGTTGTTCATTCGCATGAGCCATGGCTCACCACCGGCGCCGCAAGAGAATCTGAACGCGTTCATGAGGCGAGTTGCGTGCCAGGCCACGCACACGGCCCCCGGTGGCTGAGCCACCGGGGGCCGCATCCTCGGCAGGTGTCTGCCGTGCACGGCGCGAACGATTACATGCGGTCGGCCACGTACTTCGCCAGGTCGACGCAACGGTTCGAGTAGCCCCACTCGTTGTCGTACCAGGCGAGGACCTTCACCATGCGGTCCTCGATGACGTACGTCGAGAGCAGGTCGACGATCGAGCTGGCCGGATGGCCCGTGTAGTCGACGCTGACGAGCGGCTCGTCGGAGACGGCCAGGATCCCCTCGAGCGGACCCTCAGCGGCCTTGCGAAACGCGTCGTTGACCTCGTCCACGCTCACCGACTTGCCGAGCTCGGCGGTCAGGTCGACGATCGAGACGTCGGGCGTCGGCACGCGCATGGAGATCCCGTCGATGCGCCCCTTGACCTCGGGGAGCACGAGCGCCGTCGCCTTCGCGGCGCCGGTCGTGGTCGGGATGATCGACATCGCCGCCGCGCGCGCACGGCGCAGGTCCTTGTGCGGCAGATCGAGGATCTGCTGGTCGTTCGTGTAGGCGTGGACCGTCGTCATGAGCCCGCGCTCGAGGCCGAAGCTGTCGAGCAGGACCTTCACCACCGGCGCGAGGCAGTTCGTCGTGCAGCTCGCGTTGCTGATGATGTGGTGGTTGGCCGGATCGTACTTCTCCTCGTTCACGCCGAGGACGATCGTGACGTCCTCCTTCTTGGCGGGCGCGGTGATGATCACCTTCTTCGCGCCGGCCTCGATGTGGGCTCTCGCGGCCTCGGCATCGGTGAAGCGGCCGGTCGCCTCGAAGACGATGTCGACGCCGAGGTCCTTCCACGGCAGCTTGCCGGGCTCGCGCTCGCTCGTGACTCGAATCTCGTCACCGTCCACGCGAAGGCCGTTCTCGGTCGTCTCGACCGTGCCCGGGTAGATCCCGTGCACGGAGTCGTACTTGAGCAGGTGCGCGAGCGTCTCGTTGTCGGTCAGGTCGTTGACCGCGACGAAGTCCAGGTCGGCACCGGACTTCTTCGCCGCGCGAAGGATGTTGCGGCCGATGCGGCCGAATCCGTTGATGGCTACACGGGTTGCCATGAGCGACTCCCGGGTCAAGTTGCGATGAGCCGGCGCGCGTCGAGCGCGCGGGCGAACGTGACGATACTGACACAACGGGCGCCTGCTGCGACGAGCGTGCGCGTGCACTCCGTCGCGGTGGCGCCCGTCGTGAGAACGTCATCGACCAGCAGGCAATGAGCGCCGGCGATTTCGGCCGCTCCGGCTGCGGGTCGAAACGCGCCCGCCACGTTAGCTTGCCGGGCCACAGGTTGCAAGACCGTCTGGGTGGACCTGGCCGAAGCGCGCTCCAGCGCCTCGACCAGGACACGCCCGGTGAGCCGCGCGTAGGCGCTGGCCAGTCGTTCCGCCTGGTTGTAGCCCCGTTCCCGGATCCGCGAAGGCGTCGTCGGGACCGGGACGACGATGCGCGCCTCCCGCTCCACGTCCGCCGGGAGCGGGAGCGCGGCCATGCGCTCCGCCATCGGCTCTGCGAGCGCATGCCAGCCGCGGTACTTGAGCTGGTGGACGAGGCGATCGCCGGGCGGGAGGAGGAGGACGGCCGAGCGCGCCGCGCGAAGCGAGGCCGGCCAATCCCGGCACTCGCCGCACCGCACGCCCGCCTCGCGGCCGGTGCGTAGCCGCGGCGCACCGCACCGGTCGCACAGAGGCCCGGGCACCGGGCGCAGCCGGGTGCGGCAGAGGCGGCAGACGAGGCGCGCGTCGTCGCCCGGCGCGATCGGACCGTCACACCCCAGGCACGTCGGCGCGAAGACGAGGTCGAGGAGGGCTTCGAATAGACGTCGCACAGGGCCTCCCGAAAGAGGTCGACAGGAGCGGTAGCCCGGGCGGCGGGGCGAGGCCATGGCGCCGGGGGACGGCGTATTGACGTTCGTGTGGATCTCGTTAGGATACGACGTGAAGCCGTGACACTGGTCTCTTCAGCACCCCGATCGGGGTGTGGAGGGTGTGTGCTGGTCCCGAAGCTGTTTACAACCCTGAAGGATTATTCGCGGCGCCAGTTCGCCGCGGACGTGACGGCGGGCGTCATCGTCGGCGTCGTCGCGCTCCCCCTGGCCATCGCGTTCGCCATCGCGAGCGGCGTCGGCCCCGAGCGGGGTCTCTACACGGCGATCATCGCCGGTTTCCTCATCTCTGCGCTCGGCGGGTCCCGCGTACAGATCGGCGGGCCTACGGGCGCGTTCATCATCATCGTCTACGGGATCGTCCAGAGCCACGGGCTGGAAGGGCTGCTGGTGGCGACGCTCATGGCGGGCGCACTCCTCATCGCCCTGGGCGTGACGCGCCTCGGCAGCACGATCAAGTTCATCCCCTACCCCGTAACCGTCGGCTTCACGAGCGGGATCGCGGTGATCATCTTCTCCGGACAGGTCGCCGACCTGCTCGGGCTGCAGGTGAGGTCCGTCCCCGCGGATTTCATCGAGAAGTGGAAGGTCTACGCCACGCACCTCCACACGGCGGACCTGACGACGATCGCCGTTGCCGCGGGCACGCTGGCGATCCTCATCCTCTGGCCGCGTTTCAACCGTCGCATCCCGCCGGCCATTGTGGCGCTCCTCGCCTCGACCGCGGTGGTCCAGCTCTTCGGCCTGCCGGTCGAGACGATCGGCGACCGATTCGGCGAGATCCAGGCGGGGCTGCCGCGGCCGACCCTGCCCCGGGTCGAATTCGGCATGTTGCGCGACCTGGTCGGGCCCGCCTTCGCGATCGCGATGCTCGGCGCGATCGAGTCGCTGCTCTCGGCCGTCGTCGCCGACGGGATGATCGGCGGGCGGCACCGCTCGAACATGGAGCTCGTCGCACAGGGCGTCGCCAACCTCGCCTCGCCGCTCTTCGGCGGGATCCCGGCGACCGGCGCGATCGCACGGACGGCGACGAACGTCCGCAACGGCGGCCGCACGCCCGTGGCCGGAATCGTCCACGCCCTCACGCTGCTGCTGATCACGCTCTTCTTCGGGCGCTGGGCCGCGATGATCCCGCTCGCGACACTGGCGGCGATCCTGGTCGTCGTGGCCTACCACATGAGTGAGTGGCGTTCGTTCCGCGCCGAGCTGCGTGCACCGCGCAGCGACGTGCTCGTCCTCCTCTCGACCTTCTCGCTCACCGTCCTCTTCGACCTGGTCATCGCGATCCAGGTCGGGATGGTGCTCGCGGCGTTCCTCTTCATGCGCCGCATGGCCGAAGTCACCAACGTGAACGTCCTCACGCGCGAGTTCCGGGACGTCAGCGACGTGGAGGAGATGGCCGACCCGCTCGCGCTGCGCTGGCGCGAGGTCCCGGAAGGCGTCCAGGTTTACGAAATCCACGGCCCGTTCTTCTTCGGCGCGGCCGAGCGGTTCCGCGAGCAGCTATCGCGCTTCGACAAGAAGCCGAAGGTCCTGGTCCTCAGGATGCGCAACGTGCCCGCGGTCGATGCGACGGGGATCCATGCGCTACGCCAGGTGATCGAACGGAGCCGCAAGGAGGGCACGCTGGTCGTGCTCTCCGGCGTGCACACCCAGCCGTTGATCGCGCTCGACCGTGCGGGGATCCTCGACGACCTGGGCGAGGAAAACGTGTGCGGGAACATCGACGACGCGCTGAACCGCGCCCGCGAGCACCTCGGGCTGGAGCCGGCCGAGCCGCCGGTGATCGCGATGAGCGGAGGGGGCCGGGGGTCGCACTGATCGGGCGGGTGGAGCCGGCCTTCAGCGAGGCGTGAGCGCCGCCTCTTCGAGGGCCCGGCGCATCGCCGCGATCGGCGCGGCCACGCCCCACCAGCGCTCGAACGCGGCGGCGCCCTGGGCGAGGAGCATCTCTCGCCCATCTGCAGCCGGGAGGCCGTGCCGACGCGCCTCGTGGATCCAGGCGGTCTCGCCGGGCGCGTAGACGAGGTCCAGCGCCGCGCCGACGGCCGGGCCTCGCTCGAAGTCGAAGGGGAAAGGGTCGCCAGGGTGGAGTCCGAGCGGGGTGGCGTTGATCACGACGTCGTACCGGTCCCCGGGTTCGGGCGCGCCGGCGAGCACCTGGATCCGCGTGCCTGCATCGAACCCCGCCGCGAGCGACCGCGCCCGTTCGGG
The DNA here is from genome assembly GCA_964410055.1 of uncultured Gemmatimonadaceae bacterium. Lineage (GTDB taxonomy): Bacteria > Gemmatimonadota > Gemmatimonadetes > Longimicrobiales > RSA9 > CALBZE01. Next base: position 68,931 of record CAYPGK010000002.1, read on the forward strand.
CGACCGTGCCTGGATCTCGATCCGGTCTACCCTATCCTCGAGCAACCCGACGATCGCGGCGGCGGCCGCGCCGCCTGCGCCGAGCAGGAGAACCCGCGCCCCGTGCACGGAGTCGAGCAGGCGTCGCACGGCCACCCGGAACCCGGCTACGTCCGTGTTGTCGCCGTGGATCCGGCCGTCTTCGAGCCAGAAGGTGTTGCACGCCCCGGTGCGGAGGACGGCTTCCGTCGGAGCTTCGACCAGTTCGGCCGCCCGTGCCTTGTGCGGGATGGTCACGTTCCCCGCACCGCCGGCGCGGGCGATCCCGGTCATGAGCCCCGGGAAGTCGGCAGCATCGCAGCGAAGTGCGACGTACACGCCATCGACGCCCGCGGTCTCGAACGCCGCGTTCTGGAAGCGAGGCGAGAGGGAGTGGGCCACCGGGTCGCCGAGGAGGGCGACCAGCCGGGTCGATGCGGTGAGCGGACGCACGTCGGATCAGGGGGCCAGGATCGGCTCCAGGCGGGCCAGCACGCCGTCCACGATCCGGTCCAGCTCCTGGAAGGTACGCCGATACGTTGCGGCGTCGCCGCCGAAGGGGTCCGGCACGGATGTGCCCACAGTCTCTCCTTCGGCGAAGTCAGTGGCGAGCGTGACCTTCTCGAGCCCGCCCAGCTCGGCCGCCGCTTCGACGTGCGAGGCGCTCATCGCCAGGATCAGGTCCGCCCACTCGACCAGTTCGGGCGTCAGCGGCTGGGAGAGGTGGCCGCCCAGGTCGACCCCGTGCTCGGCCGCCACGGCAACGGCGTTCCGTGCGGCCGGCGCGCCCGTCGCCGCCGCGATCCCCGCCGACTGGACCGCAACATGGGACCACCCCCGCTCCCGCACCTTGTGCCGCGTGATCGCCTCGGCCATCGGGCTGCGGCACGTGTTGCCGGTACAGATGAAGAGCAGGTTGTACGTGGTCGGCTGCGTCTGCTCGCCTTCGTTCCTATTCCCCATGGATCCCGTCCACTACGCGCCGCAGCGCGTCCAGCGTGATCGCCCCGTGCCGCACGACCCTCGGCGGCGAGATGCTACAGTCCACGATGGTGGAGGGCGGCGACGGCGGCAACCGGCCTCCATCGAGGACCCACAGCTCGTCCCCCGCGCCGGCGGCGTCGGCCACTCGCACGACCTGTTCCACGTCGATCGCCGGCGGCTCGCCCGGCCGGTTCACGCTGGTCGACGTGATCGGAGCGCCGAGCGCGCGAAGGATCGCGCGAACGCCGGGGTGCGGCGTCGCCCTCACGGCGACGGTTCCGCCCGGCCCCGTGACGCGTGCCGGGAACGGCCGCACCGCCCGGAGCGCGAGCGTGAGCGCGCCCGGCCAGAACACCTCCGCGAGCCGGCGCGCCTCTTCCGTCCACTCCAGACCCGCCGCCTGTGACCGGTCCAGCACCAGGAGCAGGAACGGACTGACCGCCGCGCGTGACTTCAGGCGCGCCAGCCGCTCCAGCGCCCCGGGCTCGAGCGCGCACCCGAAGCCGTAGACGGTCTCCGTCGGGTAGGCAATGAGCCCGCCGCGCCCGAGGTGCTCCGCCACCCGCGGCGCCTGCGCCGCGTAGTCCGCCCCACTCGCGAACGGGACTCGCCTCATCCGCCCGCAGCAATCCGCGCCCGCAGCAGCGCCTCGGCCACGACCAGGTCCGACGGCCGCGTCACCTTCAGGTTCTCCGGCGCGCCCTCGACGATCACGACCGTGCCGCCGTACCGCTCGACCAGCGCCGCGTCGTCCGTGGCGACGACGCCCTCCTGCTCGGCGCGCCGGTACGCGTCCAGCAGCATCGCGCGCGGAAATGCCTGCGGCGTCTGGGCCGCTCGCAGCACCGCCCGATCCGGCGTCCCCACGATGCGCCCCTCGGCATCGACCTCTTTCAGCGTGTCCGTGACCGGCACGCCGACCACCGCGCCGACGCCGGTCGCGGCCACCGCGAGTGCCCGGTCGATCACCTCCCGCGTCACCAGCGGACGCGCCGCATCGTGGACCAGCACGACGTCGACCGACTCCGGGACCGCCTCGAGCCCCCGGTGCACCGACTCCCCCCGCTCTGCGCCGCCGGCCACCAGCACCACGCGCTCACCCAGGCCGGTGAGCCAGGCCGGCGGGTCCGCCGCATCTTCGGCGGGGAGCGCCACCACCGCGCACTCCACGGACGGGTGCGCGAGAAACGGCCGGAGCGAATGGAGCAGGATCGGCTCGCCCAGCAGCTCGGCGTACTGCTTACGGACCCCGCCCATCCGCCGCCCGGATCCGCCGGCGGCGATGACCACCGCCGCGCGCACGCGTCGCTCCCTCCCCTCCGGCACCGGTCGCCCTTCTACCCCCGGCATCAGGCACCCGCCCCCGAAACCCGACACCTGACACCCTCCCCATGAAGCCCGATACCGGACACCCGACTCCTGATACCTGACACCTGGTACCTGACCCCTGACGTCATCTGAACAGTCGCTCCATCAACTCACCGACCGTGTCGACCGGGATGAGTTCGAGACGCGACTTTTCTGCCTTCCCCCACCCCTTCGGCACCGCGCGCCGGGGCAGGTAGGCGCGCTCGAACCCCATGCGCGCCGCCTCGGCGAGCCGTCGTTCGACCTGACCGACCGCGCGGAGCTCTCCGCCCAGGCCGATCTCACCGATGAACACGGCGTCGCCCGGAACCTCCCGGTCGAAGACGCTCGAGGCGAGCGCCGCGGCGAGTCCGAGGTCACCGGCGGTCTCGACCAGGCGCACACCGCCGACCACGTTCAGGAAGACGTCGAGCTGACCGAATCCGATCCCTGCCCGCTTCTCGAGGACCGCGAGGAGCAGCGCGAGGCGCTGCCGATCGAACCCCGTGCTCACGCGCTGCGGCGCGCCGTAACTCGCCTTCGTGCACAGCGCCTGCACCTCCACGAGCAGCGGGCGCGTCCCCTCGATCGTCGCCACGACTGCGGCGCCGCTCACACCCACCGTCCGCTCGCGCAGGAACAGCTCGGACGGGTTCTCGACCGGGACGAGCCCTTCCTGCGTCATCCGGAACACGCCGATCTCGTCGACGCCGCCGAAACGGTTCTTGTTCGCGCGCAGCACGCGGTGATCCAGGCTGCCGGCGCCCTCGAAGTAGAGGACCGTGTCGACAATGTGCTCGAGCGTCTTCGGCCCCGCGACCATCCCGCCCTTCGTCACGTGCCCGACGAGGAAGACCGCCACGCCCTCCTCCTTGGCGTAGCGCTGCAGCCGCGCTGCGCACTCCCGGACCTGGCTCACGTTCCCCGGCGCACCGTCCAACTCGGGCGTGAATACCGTCTGGATCGAGTCGACGAAGAGCGCCGCGGGCTTCGCCTCGGCCGCCCGTGCCAGGATCGAGTCCAGTTCCGTCTCGGCGAGGAAGAGGACGTCGCCTGCGCCGGCGCCGAGCCGGTCCGCCCTGAGCCGCACCTGCGCCGCAGATTCCTCGCCCGAGACGTAGAGTGTCGAGCGGCCCGCCGCCTCCAGCCGCGCCGCGACCTGGAGCAGCAGCGTGCTCTTCCCGATCCCCGGCTCGCCGCCCACCAGCACGAGCGAACCCGGGACGACGCCGCCCCCGAGAACGAAGTCGAACTCGTCGAGCCCCGTGCGCCAGCGCTCGCCGTCGCCGCCCTCGACCTCGGACAGCCGCGCCGGCGGCGCGCCCCCGCCTACCGCCCGCACGGCCGCACTCACCGCCTTGCCCGCACCGCCGCGCCTACGCGACGTCGGCTCCTCGACCAGCGTGTTCCACGCCTGGCACGCCGGACACCGCCCCGCCCACCTCGGGCTCTCGTTACCGCATTCGGTGCAGAAGAATACTGTCTTAAGTTTTGGCATAGGGTGTGGTACCCCGAAGCAGGTCTTAGGTATCAGGTATCAGGAGTCAGGTATCAGGTCCTAGGTACCAGGTACCAGGGGTCAGGTATTAGCGTTTGGGATCGGGAGTTCGTGTCGGGAGTCGGGGTGCTGGGTGAAAGGTTTCAGGAAGCAGGTGCTGAACCGCACCGGGTTTCTCGGAGACTTGGTTACTTGAGTGCCGCCAGGAGTGG
>CAYPGK010000003.1:0-69132 GCA_964410055.1 uncultured Gemmatimonadaceae bacterium
GCTTCCGCACCACGAGCTGGAGTGCAAGCGAGTCCACGACCATCTCGGCGAGAGTCCGGCTACGTAGTACCTCCATTTCAGTGTCGACCTCGCTCCTGCTTGCCATCGTTTGGAGCACGTCGAGCACGGGGAGGTTCGTTTGCCTCTCGTCGATCCGAATCGAGGTCGACGCCTCGTAGACCGGGGTGGCCAACAGGGTCAGTGCGACCGCCGCCGCGACCGTGGCGGCCAGGCACCCGGCGATCAGCCATTGGTTCCGGCGCAGGAGGTTCCAGACTTCCCGGAGGTCGATCTCGTCGTCGGGGCGGCCGTTCGGCGCCGGAGATGCAGTTTCCATTCTACTATTAGTTTCGATCTCTGTAGAAGGAGAGGAGCGCGACTGCGAGCGATGCGGTTGCCGAGATCATTGCGCTCACCACTCCGGCGTTCCGGCTGATCCAGCTCCGTTCGGGGACGAAAAGCTGGTCACCGGAGCGGATCGGGAGCTCCAGGATTCGCGTGTCCTGCCGGAGCTCGGCCCGGATGACGCGACCGTCGCGGATGAGGTCGACCTTGTTTGGATCGCCGTGCGCTGTGGTGCCGCCCGCGAGGGCGAGGGCATCCGCAAGCGTCATGGTCGGATCGACCGGGTGGATACCTCCGCGCTGCACCGCGCCGGTGATCACGATCCGGCGCAGGGGGAGTACCTCGATCGAGGGCGTGCGCAGGTACTGCGCGTACTCCGCGACGAGCTCCGCCTTCAACGAGTCCGCGGATTTTCCGGTGACCGGCCATGGTCCGAGGAGCGGGAAGACGACCGTGCCGTCGTTGTTGACCAGGTAGTCGCCGTTCATGTTGTCGCCGCGCCAGACCCGGAGCCGAACCATGTCGCCGGGGAGGAGGACGAGCGGCTCCGGCCCCATGTCGGGCGGAGATGCCGGGGTATGGGCACAGGCAGCGACGGACACGGACAGGGCGACGGCAGCCGTGAAGTGGGCTGCGGCGCGCCGGATTGATTTTGACATGAGCTGCGTGTGGACGAGAACGTTACGGTCCCGCGCTGGACTCAGGACGTCCGCGGGCGCGCGGAGAAGGCTCGATGTCGCCCCGCGATGAAACGCAGAAGATACCGCATCCCAAGGGGTGAGGCAAGCAGAGTGGGTGACTTCGTGAGGGGCCGGGCCGATTCCCGCACCGAAATCGACTCCAGCGTTCGCCCTACCCGCGCGCGGCGTGCCGCACGGCCGCCCTACGCCAGGCGTCCCGTGGCAACAGGGCAGGGTGGACGCGAATCGATTGCGGGGTCGCGGGAAGGGCCGCCGTGAGGCGTCGGTCTGCGAGCGCAGCGGCGCGGCACAGCGCCCACATCCAAACGAGCACGATCGACTCCACCAGAAGAATCATACCGCCCACGATCCAGATCGACATCGGTACCTCCGGTCGCCGTGGGGTCGTGTCGGGGAGCGGTGGTGCCGGGTGCAATGCCCGTGCCTGGCGGGTCCCGGCGTGCCATGGCAACGCCCCGCAGCGCGCGCAACCCTTTCTCTCATGAGCGATTCCCACGATCTCGGGCGTACGGGCGAGAGACTGGCGGCGCGGTGGCTTGCCCGGAACGGTTGGACGATCCTCGCCAGAAATTTCCGGTTCGGGCACAAAGAGGTGGATCTGATCGTGCGGCGGGGGGCGTTGGTGGCGTTCGTGGAGGTGAAGACGCGCGCCGGGCCGGGGTGGGGGCACCCGCTCGAGGTGATCACCAGGGCCCAGCGCGCGGAGATCGCGACCGTCGCCCGGGCGTGGATCGCCCGTCACGGTCGCCGGGGGGACGTCTACCGGTTCGACGCCATCGCGCTCGTCCGCACCGCGTCGGGCGGCTGGCGGCTAGAGCACGTGGAGGATGCGTGGCGGCTGGAGTAGCTCCGCGCCCGCGGTGGCCGGCGGGCGCGGAGCGTGGCCGGCGTCAGACCTTCGCGGCGCCCGCGTGCGGCTCCCAGGAGACCAGCTCGCCGTCGCGGGTCAGGAGTACGCCGGCGGTGGGGAGCTTCAGTGCGCGGTCGGGCCAGCCGGCCGATTCGAGGCGCGCGGTGATCGCTTCCGGCCCGAGCGCGTCGAGCGTGTCCTCCGTCATGGCGAGCATGAAGTACTGGCCGGTGGGGAGCAGGACGCGCCAGTGCCTGTAATTGATGCCGGAATATGCCTGATAGCGGACGTCGGCGCCCGGCCATCGTTGGTGTACGGATTGGATCAACCAGCGCCAGATGGCAACACCGCACTCCTCGACCAGCGAGTCACGATGGCCGACCTGGATAGCCATAGGAATCCTCCGGGGAGAAGGTGGGTCGAACCGGGTCGTTAGCTAGCCCGGACCCTGGCGCGCTTCGAGCCAGGCGTGCGCCGCGCGAGCGAGCTCGTCCAGACTCCCGCCCTCGGCGATCACTTCGCCCGCCGCCTCCAGCCGCCAGCGGCGCCGCGCGTCGAAGGTCCGGACCGGATCGCATCCGAGGCCTCGGATGCGTCGCTCTATGGAATCGATGAGCAGGATCGAAGGGACGTGGGATGCCGCGCGAGCGCCGTCGTCCACGCCTGCCTGTGCGCCGAGGTGCCATGCCGGGCGTGCTTCGGCCCGGTCGCTACGGGCGCCCAGGGGCGCGTACGGCATCGTACGCGGTCGGAGTGGCAGTGACATGTCGTTCATCCACGGGCGAACTGGAACTCCGGGGCGCCGAGCGCAGGGGCAATATTCATGCCCGGGTCGGTACGGCGCAATGGAGTCCTCCAACTCCGGACCACGATACGACTTGCGGCCGATGGCGACGCTGCCGGGCGCCCGCTGCGGTGTGGGGCCGGCGTCCCGGCGTCGCCACCCGTTGGGGCGCGTGCGCCCTCACTCGCCGCCGAGGATCTCGCCCACCCGCATCATCCCGCGCCCACGCTCGATCAGTACGCGGGCCAGCCGGTCCAGCACCTCGTTCGGAACGCGGTCTGGGTCACGACGGTGGGCACGCAGCTCGGATTCCGAGATGCCGAGGGCGAGGGCGAGCTCGCGCTCGGTGCCGAGGAAGAGGTCCGTCGCGCGCTTGAAGTCCAATCCGGCCATGTTCTCTCCTATCGTGAGATCCTGCGGTGCTCGACCATGAGGCAGCGGTCCTGGACGACTGCGATCCCCGCGCGAGCCAGCGTCTCCGCCGCCTCGTCGTTGCGGATCCCGGATTGGAACCACACCGCGCGGGGCTTCTTTTCGAGGAGGTCCGGCAGGTGCGGCGGGATGTCGCCCGGGCGGCGGAACACGTCGACGACGTCGATCGGCCCCGGGATGTCCGACACCCTGCGGAAGACGCGCTCGCCCAGGATCTCCTCGACCTCCGGGTAGTAGACGGGGACCGGCACCACCTCGAGCCCCGCGCGCTTCAGGTACGCCGGCACGTAGTGCGCCGGTTGGTGCGAATGGGATTCCGGCTTGATTCCCAGCACCGCGACGCGGCGCACATCGCGCAGCAGCGCGGCGATCGCGTCGTCGTCCTCGATGAGGTTCCGTCTCCAGTCTTCGTTCACCGCCATGGCCGCCCCCGGTTGACCCTCCTTCCGGCTTCCGTTAGCTTCAAGATGCGCCCCAGGCCCGAAGGACGCGAGCCCGTGAACCGCGTCAGGACCCCGCAGGTAGCAGCGCTAAGCGCGGCGGACGTCGCTTCGGTCGGCCTGGGGCGTTTTTTTGTGCCCTGCCTCCGATGCCCCGCCCCCAGAACCGCCCGCGCAACGCCGGGTATCACCCCCACAATACCCGCATCGATGTCTACGGATGTCCCGGCGGCCGTGCCGGCTGCGATGCCGGCGGCCACGGCCACGCCGCCGCCCGCGGGTTGCCCCGCGCGCACCCCGGCGGTATGCTGGCATCCGCCCCGCGCTCTCGTGCGCGCGGGCGATTCCGTGGACCCGGGAAGTGCGAGCCCCGCACGACCCGTGCGTCGCGGACGTTGAAGGATCGAACCCCCGACGAGAAGAGCGCTCGACCAGCCCATGACCCGTACCGCACTCGCCCGTCGCTACCGTCCGCGCGGCTTCCGTGAGATCGCGCTCCAGGACCACGTCTCGGAGACGCTCAAGACGGCCGTCGCGCGCGGGCGCGCCGCGCACGCGTACCTCTTCACCGGCCCCCGCGGGGTCGGGAAGACGACGGCCGCGCGCGTGCTCGCGATGGCGCTGAACTGCCCGGACCGCGCGCCGGACGGCGAGCCGTGCGGCGTCTGCGAGAGCTGCGAGCGGATCTGGTCCGGACGCACGTCGCTCGACGTCGTCGAGATCGACGCCGCCTCGAACCGCGGCGTCGACGACGCGCGCAACCTGCGCGAGCGCGCGATGTACGCGCCGACCGAGGAGGACCGCTACAAGGTCTACATCATCGACGAGGCGCACATGCTCACCCGCGAGGCGTGGAACGCGCTCCTCAAGATCCTCGAGGAGCCGCCGCCGCGGGTGGTCTTCGTCTTCGCGACGACGGAGCCGCAGCGCATCCAGCAGGCCGCGCCGCCGATCCTCTCGCGCTGCCAGCGCTTCGATTTCCGTCGGATGAGCGTCGGCGGGATCGTGGAGCGCCTTCGCCAGGTCCTCGAGGCCGAGGGGATCGAGGTCGCCGACGACGCGCTCGTCCCGATCGCGCGCCGCGCCGAGGGCGGGATGCGCGACGCGCTCTCCCTCCTCGACCAGGTCCTCGCCTTCGCCGCCGACCGCGCCGTCACCGCCGACGACGTGCGCCAGGTCCTCGGCCTCGTGGGCGAGGAGCTGTATCTGGAGCTGTTCGGCATCATCGCCGACCGCCGCCACGGCGACGTCTTCCGCTTCGTCCAGCGCCTCCTCGACGAGGGCTACGACCTCGCCGAGTTCTACCGCGGCCTCGCCGACGCGCTGCGCACGCTCATGGTCGTGAAGTTCGACGGCCCCGACGCCATCGAGGTGCGTGAGGATCTGCGCGACGCCTACGCCGCCGCCGCCGCCCTCTTCTCGACCGGCGACCTGGTCCGCATGCTCGCCCAGGTCGCCGAGCTCGACACCGACGGCCGCTTCCGCAAGAGCGCGAACCCGAGGATCCTGCTCGAAGCCGTCCTCCTCCGCTTCGCCCACCTCGACCGCACCGTCGAGCTGGAGGACCTCGTGCGCGCCGCCACCGGCGGCGCCCCCGCGATGGCGGGCAGGGAAGGGGACGGAGTAGGGGGTGGGAGCACGCGCGTGGACGCAACCACCGCCCACGGCACGAGCGCCCCACACGCCACCGGCGCCGCCACCGGCCGCGCCGCCTGGGATCAGGCCAAAGCCGCCCTCGCCCAGGCGCTCGGCAAGAAAACCACCCCGCCGCCGGCGCCCAGCGTCGCGGCCCCCTCCGCGGCGCCTAGCGCCGCCCCGTCCGCGGCCCCCGCTCCCATCGAGCCGGCGCCCGCCCACGGTCCCGCTGACCCCACGGGCCCGCTCGCGGCCGCCACGGCCGCCCCCGCGCAAAGCGCCGAGCCCGCGGCCGACAGCGCCGCCGCAGCCGCAGCCCCAAGCGCTGCTGCCGTGGCGCTCGACCCTGCCGCTCTGACCGCAACGGCGGCCCTCGACGCCATGCTGGCCGACAACGACGGAATCCCCCGCGGCCTCGGCCTCTTCCTCAAGGCGGCCACGATCGCCGAGGAAACGCCGGACCGTGTGGTCCTCGAATTGCCCCCCGGCCCCGGCCTCGAGCGGCTGACGACGGAGCACGCCGCCAGGCAGCAGCTCGAGAGCGCGCTGGCCCGGCGGCTCGGCCGGACGGTCGCGCTGGAGGTGCGCGCGCAGGGCCGGGCGGGGGAGCGGGCCGCCGCGCCGCCGCGTCGCCTGACGCCCGAGCAGGTCAAGGCCGACCGGCTCCGTCGCCTCCTGCAGGAGGAACCCCTCCTGGGGAGGGCGGTACAAGAATGGGATCTGGAGCTCGAGGAATGATTCGGGGAATTTTGCCCCCTGATCGGTTGACGGGCGGGGACGGGCACGCGCCCGGGCGAATCGGAACGATGCCCGGCGCCGGGCCTGGATCCGGCCCCGACCCTCGCGCCCCCGGCGCGCCTTGCGGAGCCCTCCGCACGGCGCCTATCTTTTGGAATTCTCCGTACACGGGTTCGCGATCATGACGAACTTTCAGCAGCTCCTTCAGATGGGCCAGCAGGTGCAGGCCCAGATGCACAAGCTCCAGACGGAGCTCGGCAACAAGACGGTCACCGTCTCGAGCGGCGGCGGAATGGTCACCGTGACCGCCGACGGGCGCGGCCGGATCCGTGAGGTCCGGATCGACCCCACCGTCGTCGACCCGCAGGACGTCGAGATGCTCGAGGACCTGGTGCTCGCGGCGGTGTCGGAGGCGCAGCAGCGTGCGCAGGGGCTGTACGAGGAGGAGCTGAAGAAGCTGACCGGCGGATTCCAGCTTCCGTTCAACCTGCCGAACTTCCCCTGATGGCGGTCATCGACGATCTCGCGGAGGAGTTCGCCCGACTGCCCGGGATCGGCCGAAAGACCGCGCTTCGGCTCACGTACCACCTGCTCAAGCGGCCGCCGGACGAGGTCCGGCGCCTGGCGCGCGCCCTGGAGGGCGTGGTCGAGCGGGTGCGTTCGTGTTCGCGGTGCGGCAACCTGACGGAGGCGGATCCGTGCGCGATCTGCCAGAACCCGCGGCGTGATGCGACGCTCGTCTGCGTGGTCGAGGAGGCGTCGGACATCCCGGCCATCGAGAAGACGGGCGAGTACCGCGGGCTCTACCACGTGCTGGGCGGCCGGCTCTCGCCCCTCGAGGGGGTGGGGCCGGGCGAGCTGAACATCCAGTCGCTCCTCGCGCGCATCGGGGAGGGCTCGGAAGTGCGGGAAGTCATCCTGGCCACGAACCCGAGCGTGGAGGGCGAGGCGACGGCGCTCTACCTCCAGAAGCTGATCCGACCGCTCGGCGTGCGGGTCACGCGCCTTGCGCGTGGGCTCCCCGTCGGCGGCGACCTGGAATACGCGGATGGCGTCACCATTGCCGAGGCCCTGGCGGGCCGGCGAGAACTCTAGGCGGTTCCGGACATGAAGCAGAAGCGGATCCTGAGGCGGAAGAAGGAGCGGCGCGCGCTCCGGACGGTCGGGCTCGTGACGCTGATCATCGGTGCAGTCGCCGCGCTGGGCGCGCTCCTGGTGCGCGACCAGATCTCGCGCCACCGTCGCGACCTCTTCAGCCCGCACCCGCTCCGGCGCCTGGCCGCGCTCGGCTTCCTGGCCGGGCTCGATCCGAGCGTCGATGCGGCGCGCCTGCTCCACGACTACGTGGCGTGGGAGCCGCGCCCGCTGCTTCGCCGCCGGGCCGAGCAGATCCTGGCGCGCATGGAGCGCCGGATGGCCGAGTCCGCAACTCACGCAGGCGGAGTGGCAGGATGAGTTACGAGAAGCCGCGTTCGCTCGGGCGCGAGGATCTCGAGCGCCTGGATTCGCTCCTCCTCGGGTTCGTCGAGGCCGCGGGCGCCCGCTGCGCCGTACTCATGGACCGGACCGGGCGGCTGCTCACGATGGCCGGCCAGACCGACGGGATCGACGGCGTCGCCTTCGCGTCGCTGGCCGCAGCGGATTTCGCCGCCAGCGACCAGCTCGCGCGGCTCATGGGCGAGGAGGAGTGTTCGTCGCTGGTGCACCAGGGGGATACGCGTTCGATGTTCCTGACCGACGTGGACGGCGATGCGGTCCTGGCCGCCGTCTTCGACACCGACACGACGCTCGGGCTGGTCCGGCTCAAGGCGCGGGAGGTGACGCCGGAGCTGGCCGCGCTCTTCGCGGATGCGGCGCGCCGCGCGCCCGAGCCGGGCGAGTCGCTGGCCGCCGACTGGGCGTCCGCGGCCGCGAGCGAGATCGACCGCCTCTTCAGCGAGTAGGGGGCGGCCGATGTCGATGATCAACTACGCGAGCCGGGAGATCAACTGCAAGATCGTCTACTACGGCCCCGGCCTCTGCGGCAAGACGACGAACCTCGAGTACATCTACGGACGGGTCAATCCGGAGACCCGCGGCAAGCTCATCTCGCTGGCGACGGAGGCGGAGCGTACGCTCTTCTTCGACTTCCTGCCGGTCGATCTGGGCAGCATCCGCGGCTTCAAGACGAGGTTCCACCTGTACACGGTTCCCGGGCAGGTCTACTACAACGCGAGCAGGCGGCTGATCCTGAAGGGCGTCGACGGCGTCGTCTTCGTCGCCGACTCGAAGATGGACCGGATGGATGCCAACATCGCGTCGCTCCAGAACCTGTACGAGAACCTACAGGAGTATGGATACGACCCGGCGAAGTTGCCGCAGGTGATCCAGTACAACAAGCGCGACCTGCCGGATGCGGTGCCGGTCGAGGAGCTGCGCGCGCAGCTCAACCCCGGCGGCGTCCCTGACTTCGAAGCGGTGGCGACGGAGGGGACCGGGGTCTTCGACACGCTCAAGGCGGTGAGCAAACTCGTCATCCAGTCTTTGAGCTGAGCCTCATGTCGCTGCTCAGTCGCAGCACGATCCCCAACGTGATCACCGTCGGGCGCGTCATCCTCGCGCCCGTCGTCGCGTTCCTGGTCTTCGTTCCGAGCTTCGGCGCGCGATTGCTCGCGTTCATCCTCTTCGTCGTCGCCGCGGTCTCGGACCTCTGGGACGGCTATCTGGCGCGCAAGCACGGCTGGATCAGCGATTTCGGCAAGCTGATGGACCCGCTCGCCGACAAGCTGCTCCTGGTCGCCACGTTCGTCCCCTTCTACATCCTCTCGCACCGCGCCGGGCCCGTCGGCTCGCTCCCCTACTGGGGCGACCTGCCGCTCTGGGTCCTCCTCGTCGTCTTCGGGCGCGAGCTCCTGATCACGATCATGCGGATGGTCGCCGCGCGGCGCGGCGCCGTCGTCCCGGCCGGGAAGATGGGGAAGTGGAAGGCGCTCTCGCAGAACATCGCCAGCGGCGCGATCCTCCTCTGGTACGCGCTCCAGACCGAGGCGCACGCCGAGGGATGGGCCGGTCCCTTCTGGGATTTCTGGCAAGTCTTCCACGGCGTCGTCCTCGCGCTCGTGCTCCTCGTCTCCGTCGCGCTCACGGTCCTCTCCCTCGTCGTCTACCTCTGGAACTGGCGCGCGATGGTGAGGGAGGCCGCGTGAGCGAGCGCGTGCCCGCCGTCGAGCTCCTCTCGATCGGCGACGAGCTGCTCCTCGGCGACATCGTCGACACCAACGCCCCCTGGCTCTCCAGGCGCCTCGGCGCCGTCGGGATCCGCATTGCCCGCCGCGAAACGGTCGGCGACGACGAGGACGCCATCGTCCAGGCGGTCCGCGCCGCGCTCGATCGGACCGGCGCCGTCATCTGCACCGGCGGGCTCGGCCCGACCGAGGACGACCTGACGCGCCCTGCCGTCGCACGCGTCTTCGGGCGCGAGCTGCGCGTCGACGAGGAGATCCTTGCCCGTATCCGCGCCCGTTTCACCGAGCAGGGCCGCGAGATGCCCGAGCGCAACCGCGTGCAGGCCGAGCGCCCCGACGGCGCGATCGTCTTCCCGAACGACTGGGGCACCGCGCCCGGCTTCGCCCTCGAGGATGACGCCGGCCGCTTCGTCGTCGTCCTTCCCGGTGTGCCCCGTGAGATGGAACGGATCGTCGAGGCGCACGTGCTCCCGTTCCTGCGCCGGCGCTGGCCCGCGGGCGCGCGGCCGCTCCTGCACCGCGTCGTCCGAACGACTGGGATCGCCGAGTCCGTCCTCGCCGACCGGATTGCGGACGTAGCCGAAGCGGTCCGGCCCATCACCGTCGCCTATCTCCCGCGCCTGACGGGCGTCGACCTCCGGCTGACTTCCTGGGGCGCGATGGACGCGGCCGATGCCGTGCGTCGTCTGGACGAGGCCGAGGCCGCGCTCCGCGAGCGCGTCGGCGGCTACATCTACGGCACCGACGGCGACGACCTCGCCGCCGTCGTCGGCGATGCGCTCCGCCGCCGGGGCCTCACCCTCGGGCTCGCCGAGAGCTGCACGGGCGGCCTGATCGCCAAGCGGATCACGGACGTGGCCGGCTCGTCGGCGTACTTCCTGGGCGGGCTCGTGACGTATTCGAACGAGTCGAAGCAGGCGCTGCTCGGCGTGCGCGAATCGACGCTCGCGGCGCACGGCGCAGTCAGCGAGGAGACCGCGAGGGAGATGGCCGTGGGCGCGAGGCGCGCGCTCGGCGCCGACGTCGCCGTCTCCGTGACCGGGATCGCAGGGCCGGGCGGCGGATCGGCGGAGAAGCCCGTCGGGACCGTCTGGATCGGCATCGCCATGGACGATGCGGTGGAAGCCCGCCGCTTCCGTTTCCTCGGCGAGAGAGACGAGGTGCGCGAGCGCGCCGCACAGGCCGCGCTCGCACTCCTCTGGCGACACCTCGGGCAGGAGGAGCGCCCATGACAGCGACCGCGACGCTGGAACGCAATCACGGCACGTTCGAAGGGATGCACCGCCTCCGCCTCCAGTACCGGAGCTGGGAGGTCCCCACGCCGAGGGCCGCCATCATCCTCGTCCACGGCCTCTCGGACCACAGCGGCCGCTACGACGGTTTCGCGGAGACGCTCGCGACGTTCGGCCTGTCGACCTTCGCCTTCGACCTCCGCGGCCACGGCCTCTCCGACGGGCGCCGCGGCTACGTGCCTCGTTTCGAGATCTATCTCCAGGAGCTCGACCGCTTCCGCCGGGAGGTGCAGGGGATCGTTTCCGCCGACTGCCCGCTGTTCCTGGCGGGCCACTCGATGGGCGGCCTCATCGCGCTCCGCTACCTGGAGGAGTTCGAGGCGCCGTTCCGCGGCGGGATCATCGTCTCGCCCTGGCTCGGAACCGCCGTGCCCGTCCCCCGCTGGAAAGTTCTCCTCGCCAACGTCTCGAACCGTCTGCTCCCGTCGCTCCCGGTCCCGACCGGGCTGCGGGCCGAGGACCTCTGTCACGACGCGGCCGTCGTCGATGCGTACCGCGAGGATCCCCTCGTCCACGGCACGATCACGCCGCGGCTGTTCACCGAGGCGTCGTCGGCGATGGCGCTCGCGCACCGCCGCGCCGACCGCCTCCGCGTCCCGCTCCTCTTCCTCATCGCCGGCGACGACCGCATCGTCGACGCCTCGCGCGCGGTCCGCTTCGCTCGCGATCTCCCCGGCGACGTCGAAGTCCACACCTTCGACGGGCTCTTCCACGAGGTCCTCTTCGAGCCGGAGCGCGGGCCGGTGATCGAGACGCTCCGGCGCTGGATCGACGGCCGGTTGGACGGGTAGGCGCGGACGCGGGAGCGGGCAGGCCGGTCGGCGGCCGGGTTCTCCTGTCGTTGTGGCAGGGTCGCCTGGCACCGCGATTGCGATCCGGCACGCGCGTGCGCATCGGACAGGAAGCAATCCAGACCGTGACCGGGCGCCGGACCGGATGACGGCGCGCCCGGTCGCGGGCTTTGCGCACCTCGATCCCGCTTCGGGGTAGTACTCCGCGGTATTTCCACGAACCACCGAGAGCGATGACGGACGAACAGCGGATGAACGACGAGCAGGCCGCGGCGGCTGGCGCGGCCGATATGGACATCGACGGCGTGGCGGCGGCGGACGCGGCCGCCGAGGGCGGGGTCGCGACCGAGCCCGCAGGCGCGGAGTCGGCGGAGGGCGTCGCCGCGGAAGCGGACGCGGCGGCCGAGCTGGCGGCGCTTCGCGCCCAGCTCGATACGCTGAACGACCGCTACCTGCGCCTCGCGGCGGAGTTCGACAACTACCGCAAGCGCACGGAGCGGGAGCGAGGCGAGGCGTGGACACGCGCCCAGGCCGATCTGGTCGTCCGCCTGCTGGAGTCGCTCGACGATCTCCAGCGCGTAGCCGCGTTCGAGGCCGATGGCGCCAGCGTGGAATCGGTCCTCGAGGGGGTCCGCCTGGTCGAGAAGAAGTTGCGCGGCGAGCTCGAAAGCGCCGGCCTCGTCGCCGTCGAGGCGGAGGACAAGCCCTTCGACCCGATGACCATGGAGGCGCTCATGACCGTCCCGGCGGAGCGGCCCGAGGACGACGACGTCGTCGCGGACGTCTTCCAGAAGGGCTACCTCTTCAAGGACACGCTCATCCGCCCCGCGCGTGTTCGGGTGCGGAAGTACGAGCCTCAAGAGTAGGCGCGGGCGATGGCTTCGGCGACCACGAAGGATTACTACCAGATTCTCGGCGTCTCCGAGTCGGCCACGGCGGACGAGATCAAGAAGGCTTATCGCCGCCTCGCCAAGCAGTACCACCCCGACGCCAACCCGAACGATGCGGCCGCCGCCGAGCGCTTCAAGGAGGTCGGCGAGGCGTACGGCGTGCTCTCCGACCCGGAGAAGCGCGCCAATTACGACCGCGTCCGCCGCATGGGGCCCTTCGCCGGCTTCGGCGGGGCCGGCGCGGGGAACGCCTCCGCCGGCGCCGGCGGGTTTCGCTTCTCCGTCGACGACCTGGGCGACCTCGGCGGGATCGGCGACATCTTCAGCACCATCTTCGACATCGGCGGCCGCAAGCGCCGCGGCCGCACCGCGGCCGAGCGCGGCCGGGACGTCGAACTCACCGTCGACATCGATTTCCTCCTCGCCGCACGCGGCGGGAAGACGACCGTCCGCATCCCCGTGAACGAGGACTGCGCCGCCTGCGCGGGGTCGGGGAACGCGCCCGGGTCGCGCCCCACGACTTGCGGCGAGTGCGGCGGGACCGGACGGATCTCCTTCGGCCAGGGCGGCTTCGCCGTCAACCGGCCGTGCCCCGCATGCTACGGGCGCGGCCAGATCCCCAGCGACCCCTGCCGCGCATGCGGCGGAAGCGGCCAGCACAGGGAACAGCGTACCGTCTCCCTGACCGTGCCCGCCGGCGTGGAGACCGGCTCCAAGATCCGCCTTTCCGGACAGGGAGAGCGAGGCGTCGGCGGCGGTGCGCCCGGAGATGTGATCATCACTTTCCGCGTCAAGCCCCACCGCTTCTTCGAGCGCGACGGGCTCGACATCCATTGCACCGTCCCGATCAACATCGCCCAGGCGACGCTCGGGTCCCGCATCCGCGTCAACACCATCGCCGGCAAGCGCGTCGCGCTCCGCATCCCGCCCGGCACGCACTCCGGGACCCGGTTCCGCATCCCGGGGCAGGGGATCGAGAAGAGCGGCCGCCGCGGCGATCAGTACGTCAAGGTCCGCATCGTCGCCCCCGAATCCCTCACCGAGGAACAGGCGGAGGAGTTCCGCAAGTTCGCGGAAGGCGCCGGCCTGCGCTGGTAGCGGGGCGGCGCGTGCGCTGATCCGGCTCCCACCGTGTTCGCTGATCCGGACCCGGCGCGGCCGTCGGCGCGACGCCCGTGGAGCGGATCGAGCGGCTGGTGCACGCGGCCTTCGATCTGGTCCGCGAGAATCTCCCCTTCTGGCGCCTCTCCTATCAGCCCCGGATGCAGCCGGGCGTGGTCGAAGGGCTGGGCGCAGGGGTGGGGGAGTGGATCGAGGCGACGCGGCACCGGCTCGAGTCGCTCCTGCGGGAGGCAGGCGTGCCGTCCCCCGAGCTGCAGTCGCGGCTCCTCTTCGCGGCGATCGACGGTGCCGCGCAGCATTTCGCACTGGACCCGGAGCGCTACCCGGTCGAAGAGGTGGCGGACGCGCTCGTCCGCCGCTTCCTCGTCCCGGTCACGAACAGCATCGACGAACCGACACAGGAGATCCGGGCCTTCATCGCGGGGCTCGAGACCAGGGGGTAGGGGAGAGATAGGGGGTAGGGCCGGGAAGCCGCGCCCACGCACGAGCGATCCCGGCCCCGGCCCCGCTTGCAACGAAGACCGGGCACAGAGGCGCGCCCGGTCGGATCAGTACCCGCTCACCGTGTCCATGGGCATCTCGCCCGCCGGCGGGGTTTCGACGAACTCCTCCTGTTGGGCGCCGCTGTCGCAGGCGATCCCCAGGAAGGGCAGCGCCAGCAGGGCGAGGAGGCGCAGGGCGTAGGCGTTCCGCTTCCGTCGCATATCCAGCTCCCTTCGACTACACGCGGTTTCCGCTCGGGCGGGCGCGCCCTCGACGGAGCGGCCCCCACGTTCGATAGGAGCAATCGCCGTACCGCGGCGGATCCGCTAAGTGACGGGGCGGCTAGCGGATCCGCCCTCCGCCCACGAGCACCTCGCCCCTGTAGACGACGCCGGACTGCCCGGGCGTGATCGCGCGCTGCGGGGTCTCGAGGCGAAGCCGCACCGTGTCGCCGTCGGCCGCCTCGACGACGGCCGGCACGGCGGGCGCGCGGTGGCGGACCTGGACCTCGACACGCTCACCGACGGCGGGCGGCTCGGCCAGCCAATTCAGCCCGCCGAGCTCGACGTCGGTCCGCTCGAGCTGAGACGCATCGCCGACGACCACCTCATTCGTCTTCGGTCTCACGCCCAGCACGTAGAGCGGCCGGCCGAACCCGCCGCCGAGCCCCTTGCGCTGCCCGACCGTGTAGCGCGCGTACCCGCCGTGCTCGCCCACGACCGCGCCGGCGGGCGTGACCATGCGCCCGGGCGAGAGCGCCGGGTGGTCCGGCCCGAGCCGCTGCGCCAGGAAGTCCGTGTAGTCGTTCGTCGGGACGAAGCAGATCTCCTGCGACTCCGGCTTGTCCGCCGTCGTGAGCCCCAGCTCGCGCGCCCGCTCGCGTACCTCCTGCTTGGTCAGCTCGCCGACGGGGAAGAGGAGGTGCCGGGCCACGTCGCGCGGCACGCCCCACAGGAAGTAGCTCTGGTCCTTCGCCCGATCGACGCCGCGCAGCACCTCGTGCGCGCCGTCGTCGCGCACCCGCGTGCGCGCGTAGTGACCCGTCGCGATCGCGTCCGCGCCAAGCATCCGCCCCTTTCGCAGCAGGTCCGGGATCTTCGTGTTCGAGTTGCAGTTCACGCACGGGTTCGGCGTCCGGCCCGCAACGTACTCGGCGACGAAGTCGTCGATCACATCCCGCGTGAACGCCTCCTCCATGTCGAAGACGTAGTGCGGGATCCCGAGCCGGTCGCACACCGCGCGGGCATCCATGATCCCCTCGAGCCCGCAGCAGGTGTTCTTCGGACCGTCGTTCTCCGAGTAGCAGAACGTCTTCATCGTCGCGCCGATGACGCGGTGCCCCTGCTCGACCAGGAGCGCCGCGGCGAGCGACGAGTCGACGCCGCCGGACATCGCAACCAGAATCGTCATCCCGATCCCTTCCCGTGGCCCTTCATGCGACTTCTTTCGCCGGGCCGACCGATCTTCACTTCCGCACCCGCGGCGCGACACGCGCGAAGCGCTCGGCCGCCGCGTCGATCTCCGCCTCGGTCGTCGCCCTCCCGAGGGAGAAACGGATCGATGCGTCGTCCGGCGAGCCGCGCCCCATCGCCACCAGGACGTGGCTCGGCTCCACCGTCCCGCTCTGACACGCCGAGCCGCTCGAGACGGCCACGCCCTCCAGGTCGAGCGAGACCAGCATCGCCTCCTGATCCGCGTCCGGGAGCGAGACGTTCAGGATGTGCGGCAGCCGGTCCGCGCCATCGGCGTTCACGACCAGGTCCGGGACCCGGTCCAGGAGGAGCGCCTGGAGCCGGTCGCGCAGCGCGGCGAGGCGCGCGGCCTCGGCTTCGCGCTCCCGGTCGGCCAGCTCCGCCGCGAGCGCGAACGCGATCGCGCCGGCCACGTTCTCCGTACCCGGATGCACGCCGCGCTCCTGGCCGCCCCCGTGCACGAGCGGCTCGATCTCGACGCCGGCCCGCACGTACAGCGCGCCGATCCCCTTCGGTCCGCCGATCTTGTGCGCCGTCACCGTGAGCAGGTCGACCGGGACCCGGTCGACCCGGACCGGCACCTTCCCGAGCGCCTGGACCGCGTCCGTGTGGAAGACGACGCCCGCTTCGCGGCAGCGCGACGCGAGCGCCTCCACCGGCTGCAGCGTCCCGACCTCGTTGTTCCCCCACATCACCGAAACGACCGCCGGATTCGCCGGGAGCGCCTCCTCGAGCGACTCCGGCGGAACGCGCCCCTGCTCGTCGACGCCGAGGACCACGAGCCGCGCGCCCTCCCGCCCCGCCGCCTCCGCCGCGCCGAGCACCGCCCGATGCTCGATCGCCGAGTACACCACCGCCCCGCCCGCGCCCGTGTCCGAGCCGCCCCGCGCCGCACGCCACCGGCCCAGCACCGCCAGGTTGTCCGAGACCGTGCCGCCCGACGTGAAGTAGACCTCTCGCCGCGCCGCCCCCAGGACCGCCGCCAGGCGCTCCCGCGCCTCTTCCAACCGCATCCGCGCCTCCCGACCCCACGCATGCGGGCTCGATGGATTCCCGGACACCTCCGCCAGCGCCTCGCACATCGCGTCCAGCACCTCCGGTCGCACCGGCGTCGTGGCCGCGTGGTCGAGGTAGATTGGGTTCATTTTCGTCTCCGTCGGTTCCAGTCTTCGCATCCTACCCCGGAGGCGCGCCTGGGTCCCGGGATTCGGGGGAGAAGGTCCTAGGTATCAGCATCGCGTCCCGCAGATAGACTCGCGCCGCCCGCGCCTGATACCTGAGACCTGAGACCTGAGACCTGCAGTCCCGATACCTGATGTCCCCCCCCGGCCCTAGACTTGCACCCCGAACCCCTTAGATTGCCCATGGACCCCTTCGCCCACCTCTGTCCGGAGTCCGACATGGAAACCTCCGCTCCACCGCCTTTGCCGGCACACCGGCCGGCGTGCTTCCGCGCCACCGTGCACGGCACCGTCTTCGGTGACAGAGCACAACTCCTCGAATCCCTCCACGACGGCGACGAACTCCTCCTCATCCCCGACCCTCCCCTCGACGACGACCCCGGCGTCTGGATCCACCTCCCGAGCGGCGACCCCGTTGGCCACCTCCCGCCCGAGATCGAGGCATGGCTCGCGCCCTGGATGCTCAGGGGCGGGCGGGCGACGGCGCGTGCGCTACGGGTGCGCGGGCCCGAGGTCCCGAGCTGGAGGCGCCTCCTCATCGAGGTCACCTGCGCCGCCTGACGCCCGACCACGAGCCGGCGGCGACGGGAATGAGAGCCGCCCGCGCCGGGCCGCACCATGGCCCGCCGTCACGCGAGGCTGTCTCGTTGGGACATCCCTGGGACACGGATGGGACACCGCTGGTACGAAAAATCCATGCATGATTATACGGCACGAATGATAACCGGTGGAGTCGCAAGATGTTGGATGTGACCGGCATGAGTGGGCACGGGCGGACCGGCTCTTGCACCATCGGGAGGACGGCCGGTATCACGCACAATTAGTCCCCACCTGTGCTGGTAAATAGCTGTACCCACGAATCCGCGCCCTCGGACGAACGTCCCCGAATCACTCGCCTCGGCCCCGAGGGCGCGGAAATCCTCTCCTTTCGGAACGATCAGAAGCTATTGACGTCGAGAGCGACGACGTCGTCGACGCGGAGCGTCTCTCGGGTGACGAACGGCTCGCCGTAGGGACGGCGAATGAGTGAGCCGTAGTGTGCGGCGTGTGCGCGGAGCTGCTCGCGCAGCGGTCGCTCGCCGCCGCCGAAGACCTCGCCCATTGCGGTCTTCCCTTCGAACTGTGAGCCGAAGGCGAAGATCGCGTCGAGCTTTCTCTCGAACTGGTCGGTGATGTCGACGACGAAGGAGGGCTGCACCGGTTCTTCGCGGTAGGCCAGGGCGTAGAGAACCTTGTGGGGCCGGTGCGGCTCGCCGTCGATGGGTGCACGGCGGAGTCCCGCGAGGAAGCAGGCGTCGTAGCCGAGCTGGCTGGCGACGCGGTGGTCGGGATGCCGGCCCTCGGGCCAGTGGAGGATGACGACGCGGGGCCGGAGCCGGCGGATGTGCCGGGCGACGGCCCAGCGTGCGTCGGGCGTGTTCTCGAGCGCCGCGTCCGGGAGCCCGGCATTGGCGCGGACGGATAGCCCCATGATCCGCGCGGCGGTTTCGGCTTCTTCGCGCCGCCCGGCCACGTCGCCCCACGTCCCGCTCTCGCCGCCGGTCAGGTCGAGCACGCCGGTCCGGTAGCCCTGGTCCGCCGCGCGGATGAGAGTACCGCCGCAGAGGAGCTCTGCGTCGTCGGGGTGCGCCATGATGGCGAGGAGATCGACTTCGGGCGCCGACCCCGCCGGGTATGCGGCGGGGTCGGTCTCGTAGGGAGGGGTATTCTCGGTCATTCGTAGCGCAAAGCGACGACGGGGTCCATGCGCGCGGCGCGCCAGGCGGGCCAGAGGCCGAAGAGGACGCCGGCGCCGGCGGCCATGACCAGCGCGGCGGCGACCGCCCAGAGCGGCACGGTCGCAGGGATCGGCGAGACGGCCGCGACGAGCGCGGCGAGCCCGCCGCCGATGGCGAGGCCGAACGCACCGCCGATCAGTGTGACCGTCGCCGATTCGACGAGGAACTGCCAGAGGATCTCGCCGCGGGTCGCGCCGATGGCCTTGCGGATGCCGATCTCGCGGGTCCGCTCGGTGACGGCGATCGTCATGATCCCGATCACGCCGACGCCGCCGACCATGAGACCGACGGAGGAGAGGGCGAGCATCACGATGAAGAAGACGCCCGTGATCCGGTTGAAGGTCCGGACCATCTCCTCCTGGCGGATGACGGCGAAGTTGTTCGGCTCCGCGGGCCGGAGCCCGCGCGAGACGCGCAGGTAGGTGATGACCTGGTCCATCGCCTCCTGCTGCGTCGCGTGGTCGGCGGTCACGACCAGTGCGGAGAGCCAGCGCTGGTCGAGGCCGAGGTGCTTGATCGCCGACGTGTAGGGCACCACGGCGAAGTGCTTGACCGCACTGTTGAAGATGTTCTCGGCGAGCTTGTAGACGCCGATGATGCGGAACGGCATGCCGCCGATCCGGATCGTCCGTCCCACGGGATCGAGCTGTCCGAACAGCTCCTCGGCGAGCGGCTCGGAGACTACCGCCACCGGTCGGGAGGCGGTGAGGTCAGCCGGCAGGAAGTCGTGCCCGGCCACGAAGGCGCCCTGCGTGTAATCCGTCCAGCCGACGCTCGTCGACGAGATCTGGACGCTGGTGAGGCGCTGGTTGCCGGCAGTGATGTCCCGGTTGACGTTGCCGTCCACGATGGCGGTGCGCACCGTGGACAGCCGGGCGATCGCCTCGATCTCGGCGACGGTGATCGGGTCGTTGTCCATCCACGCCGGCCGGCTGCCGTCGCTGACGATCTGGACGTCGTTGAAGTCGAAGCGCGAGACGATGAAGTTCTTCGGCCCCGCGGCCTCGATCGATTCGAGGATGCTGCCGCGGATCCCGGAGATGACCGCGCTCATCGCGACGACCGTCGCAACGCCGACGACGATGCCGAGGATCGTCAGCGCCGACCGGAACTTGTTGGCGCGGAGCTGGTCGACCGCGAGCTGCATCCCTTCGGCGAAACTCTCTAAGCGCATGACTCACTCGTAGCGGAGCGCGACGACCGGATCGAGCCGGGACGCGCGGGTGGCCGGATAGAGCCCGGCGATGATCCCGACGCCGGCGCCGAGCGCGATCGACACGATGATCCAACCGGCCGAAATCGAGGCGGGGAGCGGGGAAACCGCGCTCACGATCTGGGCGAGCGCAATGCCGATCCCGATCCCGATCAACGCACCGAAGCCGGAGAGCGTGGCCGACTCGACGAGGACCTGGAGGATGATGTCGCGCCGGCGCGCGCCGATCGCCTTGCGCATCCCGATCTCGCGTGTCCGCTCCATGACGGACACGAGCATGATGTTCATGATGACCATCCCGCCGACGACCAGCGCGATCCCGACGAGCGTCGGGAAGGCGAGGTAGAGGATGCGGCTGATGCGCTCCCAGAACGCCATGGAATCGGTGGCGGTGTCGAGCGCGAAGTCGTTGGGCTGGTCGGGGCGCAGCCCGTGGCGCACGCGCATGATGGCCTCGACCTCGATGAGCGCCTGGGCCATCTGCTGCGGGTCGGCCGCGCGGATCAGGATGTTGTCGACGACGCCGTGCGGAGCCGTCTGCCGCGCGAGGATCGACCGGGACGGCGCGATCGCGCGGTTGTCCATGGAAATCCCCAGGAGGGTGCCCTGCTTCTCGAGGACGCCGATCACGCGGAACCGGTGCCCGGCGATCTTGACCGTCCGCCCGATCGGATCACGACCGGCAAACAACTTCTCCGCCGCCTCGTGACCGAGGATGACGACGGGTGCGCCGATGCGGTCTTCGGGCGCCGTGAACGCGCGTCCGCGTGCCAACTTGTACTCGCGGATGCGGAAGTATTCCGCGGAGGCCGTCGTCAGCCAGACGTTCTCGATCTCGGTCCCATCCTCGCCGGCGACTCGCCCGCCGCCGCCGCTCTCCACCGCGACCAGGGCGGGGACCTGGAGCTGCTCCCGGATCGCCTCCGCATCCTCGAACGTGAGTCGCGGACGACGGATCCATTCCCGCCACTGCTCGCTGGACGTGTTGATCTGAACCTCGGGCCAGCGGCTGAGCGTGATGGTGTTGAGCCCGTAGATGGTCCGGGCGAAGTCCTCCTTCATGTACCGATTCATCCCCTCGATGACGGTAACGACCGTCATGAGGAACATGACGCCGATGACCACGCCGATCACGGCGAAGAAGCTCTTGAGCTTCTGCGCCCGGATCTGCTGGAGCGCCAGCCGGACCCCTTCGCGGATGAACATCGTCAGACGGCCGCGGCTTTGCGGGAGACGTCGCTCTCGATCAGACCGTCACGCAGCGTGACCACGCGGTGCGCGTAATCGGCGATGTCGTTTTCGTGCGTGACCAGGATGATCGTCTGGCCGTCCGCGTGCAGCTCGTCGAAGAGCGCCATGATCTCCTCGCTCGTCTTGCTGTCGAGGTTGCCCGTGGGCTCGTCGGCGAGCAGGATCGCCGGGTTGTTGATCAGCGCGCGGGCGATCGCAACGCGCTGGCGCTGCCCGCCGGAGAGCTCGCTCGGCTTGTGATCCATGCGCTCGGCGAGGCCGACGCGCTCGAGCGCGCTCGCCGCCCGCTCGCGCCGCTCCTTGGCCGGCACGCCGGCGTAGATCAGCGGGAGCTCGACGTTGTGCAGAGCGGTCGCGCGCGGGAGCAGGTTGAACGTCTGGAAGACGAAGCCGATCTCCTTGTTGCGGATGCGCGCCAGCTCATCGTCGGACAGCTCGGAGACGGCCTGGCCGTTGAGCCAGTACTCGCCCGAGGTCGGCGTGTCGAGGCAGCCGATGAGGTTCATGAACGTGGACTTGCCGGAGCCCGACGGGCCCATGATCGCCACGTACTCGTTCTTCTCGACAATGAGGTCGACGCCGCGCAGGGCGCGGACGATTTCCGAACCGAGCTGGTACTCCTTGGTCAGACCCTCGGTCCGGATCACCTGCTGGGCGATCATTCGTTCTCCTCCGACGCTGATTTGGTGGACTTGGACTGCGCGCCCATGATACGGATCGGCGATCCGTCGGTCAGGTCGCGGATTGCCCCGTACGGGCCGGCTACGATGGAATCGCCTTCGGCGAGCCCGCTGATGACCTCGAAGTGCTCGGTGCCGGCGATGCCGACCTCGACCGGGACGAAGCGCGCGATGCCGTCCCGCACGACGAAGACACCCTCGATGTCGGTCTGCTTCTCGATCCGGTCGGCCGCGCTGCTGGCCTCGGGGCTCTCCTGCGGCAGCGCCTCGAGCGCGTCGCTGTCCCGGACGGTGAGCGCAATGATCGGGATCGAGAGCGCGCCGGGCCGGATGTCCGTGACGATGTCGGCCGTGGCCGAGAGGTCGGGGCGCAGCGTCGGCGGCGGATTGTCGAGGCGGATGACGACCTCGAAGTCGACGGCCTGACCCTGCCCGCCCGGCCCGCTGCTCGTCACACTCTCCGGCGGCCGGACGGAGCTGTGCGCGATCTCGGTTACGCGCCCGGTGAAGGTCTGGCGCGGGAACGCGTCGATCGTGATGCTCGCGCTGTCGCCGAGCGAGAGGTGCGGCACGTCCGTCTCGTCGACGCGCACCACGGCCTCCATGACCGACAGGTCGCTGATCGTGAGCAGCAGGCTGCCGGGGTTGTTCATCGTGCCGACGATCGCGGTCTCGCCCTCCTCGACGTTGAGCCGGGTGACGACGCCGTCGATCGGCGCGACGATGGACGTCTTGTCGAGCTGGTTCTCGGCCTCGCGCAGCGCGGCGCGCGCCTGGGCGACGCCGTGCTCGGCGGCACGCAGCAGTTCGCGCTCGACGAGGACCTTGGTCTCGGCCTCCTCGAGCTGCTGCCGGCTGACGAAACCGGTGTCGCGGGCGGCGAGGCTGCGCGCACGCTCGAGCGCGCGCTCCGCCTGGATCAGGTTCGCGCGGCTCTGCGCCTCACGGGCGAGCGCCTCGCTGACCACCGCCCGGGCGCGGGCGACGGCCGCCTCGTACTGCGTCGGGTCGATGCGCAGGAGGAGCTGGCCGCGACGGACCGAATCGCCTTCGGCGACCTCGAGTCGCGTGATGCGGCCCATGATGTCCGCCTGGATGTCGACCTTGCGGTGCGGCCGGACCCAGCCGCTCGCGGTGACGGTGGCCACGAGGTCGCGGCGCGCGACCGTTTCGACCCGAACCTGCGGCCCGCTCGGGCCGCCGCCCGAGAAGAACGCGCCGATGATGGCGACGCCGGCGACTCCGCCGAGACCGATCCAGATCTTGGTACGCCTCTTCATCTCACTCCTCCCCGGTCCGGGGTCGCAGGTTCTGTCCGACGGCGGTCTCGAGTGCGGCCAGCGCCTCGTGGAAGGCGTAGACGGCGCTCAGGTATTCACGATCCGCACGAGACTTCCGGGTCTCGGCGTCGGTCAGGTCGACGAACGTGATGGCTCCCACACGGTAGCGCTCACGGGCGAGCTCCAACTGCTCTGCGGCCAGCTCGCGGTTGCGCTCCTCGAGGGTGACCGCCCGGTACGCGGCCTCGAGCGAGGAGTGCGCCGTGGCGACCTGGGTCTTGAGACGCAGCTCTTCGGCGCGCAGGCGAAGCCGGGCATCGTCCGCGGCGACGCGTGCGGCCTCGACGCGCCGCTCGCGCGCGAAGCCGTTGAAGATGGGCAACGAGATCGTGAGCGAGGCCGAGAACGGCTGGCGCGCGAACTTGAAGGGGAACACGTCGTTCTCCTCGAGGATGCGCGCCTCGGTCGCCGGGTCGGGCATGAGCACCGAGCAGTCCTCGGTCGGGAGCGGCGGGTTGAGCCGCGTGACGACCTCGTTCGTCAGCTCGCACTGCTGACGCCGCGTTTCGAGGTTGCTCCGGTAGCGCTCGATGAGGTAATTGTCGTCACCGACCTGCTGGGCGTAGCCGCGCCAGTTCATGCTGAGGTTGAGCGAAGGCAGGTACTGGCTCCGCGCCATGCGGACCGAGGTCCGGGCGGCGTTCTCGACGGCCCGCTGTGCCCGGAGCTGAGGGTGCTGCTCGATCGCCAGGTCGACCAGCTGGTCGACGGACCAGTTCGGCCGGAACACGTCGAACTCGCTGGTCAGCTCGACCTCCTGGCCGAGGTCGAGCCCGATGGCCTCGAGGAGTCGCAGCGTTTCGGTGCGGAGCAGGTTCTCGGCGCGAAGGAGCTCGACCTCGGCGCGGCCGCGTTCGACCTCGGCCTGCTTCGCGTCGAGCGCGATCGCCGCGCCGACGGCGACGCGCGCCTCGGCGAGCCTCAGGTTCTCCGTCGCGCGCTCCAGCTCCTGCCGGGCGAGCTGGACGCCGTCGCGCGCCGCGACCGCCGAGAGGTACATGCGCGTGATGTCGGCGGTCAGGTTGAACGCCGCAGCCTCGATCCGCGCCCGGGTCGCGTTGCGGTTCGCCTTCTCCTGCCGCGGCCGGAAGATCGCATCGCCGTTGAGCTGGTAGCCGACCGAGATGCCGTACCCCGAAGAGAGGTAGGCCGGCGTGCGACCGAAGCCGAGGTCGGTGCTCGAGAAGACGCCCAGGCGCTGCTCGCCGGCGGCGTCGTACCCGAGGCTGCCGCCGATGGATGCGGACGGCAGCAGCGCGCCGTACGCTTCACGGACGGCCCAGTCGGCCTCGATCTCGTCGTTCTGCTGAATCAGGAATTCCGGGTTGTTGCGGCTGGCAAGGGCGATGGCCTCTTCGAGAGAGAGCGTCGCCGGAGCCTGCTGTGCAGCGGCCGTGGTGGGCACGGCCAGACAGAGGAGAAGTAAGACCCTCGGCCACGTTGAAGATCTGCGTGAATGCACCGCTCGTATCTCCTGTTCGGTGTGGGTACGCCGCGCGAGGCGGCGTTGGCGCGTTGCCGTCGGGAACACGACTCCGCGTAATACGGCACGGCCTTTCCCCGGGTTTCAGACGCATTACGGAGGCAAAGCGTTGCCGCGAGCGCCGGCGCCATGCGGGCACGGATCATCGCGGAGCGTTCGTGCGGATGGCCTCGTACCGCCGCTCGGGCACCTCCATGCGCAGGACCCGGCCGCGGTCGTCGACCCAGAGGTGCACGTCGGGGGCGCCAGCCAGGGTGACGACGAGACGCCGGGCAGGGATGCTACGACTGCCGATGCGGACCGACGCCTGGCCGGCGTCCTCGACGGTGCCCGCCACCTGGCGGTTCAGGCGCGGGATGATGATCGGGACGCGGGTCGCGCCCGCGGCGGCGCGCCGGGCGAGGAAATAATGGTGATGGACGACGCCCGCGTCGACCAGGACGGCGCCCTCACTGGCGAGGTACTCGCGCATCTGCTCGCCGGTCGGCGACACGATCAGTGCGCTGAACCGTCCGCCGACGACGCGCCCGACGATGCGCTGGCCGTCCGGGCCGCGCACCGTGACGTCGTAGGCGGCGGGGCGGAGCGATGGCCCCTCGACGCGCAGGACGGCGCGCACCTCCTGCGGCGCCCCGGCGGTGTCGACCACGACCGAGCCCTGCGCGATGATGACCGCGTCGTCCCCGGTGCCGCTCTGGCGTATGTTGAACGTCTCGGTCCCGATCTCGCGGCCGGCCAGGAAGAAACGGAACGAGCCCTCGTCGAGTGTGGTCGTCTGGGCTCCGAGCGCCGTCGGAAGGCCGAGGATCACGAGGAGCGGGAGCAGGCGGTCGAGGGGACGTCGCATACCAGCCTCCGTGGGAGCAGGCGAAACCCGGATTACCCCGCAGGCACCGGCAGGGTTCGTTGGACTCACAGCGTGTCGGACCTGGCGGGCGCGGGCTCGAGGAACACCGCACGGCGCACGGCGTCCAGGATCGCGCGGTAGATTCGTTCGCCCTTCGCGGCGCTCGCCGCGGTCGGATATCCGATCACCCCGGCGCTGTCGGGCGGCGGGACCGGGATCCCGTCGTGCAGGTATCGGTGGAGCTCGCCCGGCGGGGCGTCGACATCGCGCGCGCGATCCATCCGTACGAGCTCGGGGTAGAGGTAGAGCATGACCGAAGTCTCGGCCTCGCCGCCGTGGAGTGGGGCATCCTGTCTATCGAGCAGCGCGGAGACGTCGGTGTCCCAGATCTCGACGACGCGCACCCGCGCGCGGAAGGTGAGGAGCGTCGCGAGCGCGTCCAGGTGCGGCGCGTGCCTGTGCGCGGTGAGGATGATGAACTCGGTCACCCCGTGGGATTCCCAGGATCCGAGCAGCTCGTTGAGCGCGCGGTGGAGCGTCTTGGCGGTGAGCGACGCGGTCCCGGCGAAGCCGCGCGCGGCCTCCACGTTGACGCCGTAGTGGAACGTCGGCGCTCGGAGCACGCCGAACTCCCGTGAGAGGTCGACGGCGATCCGACGCGCGATCAGGACGTTGGATCCCAGGGGCAGGTGAGGGCCATGCTGTTCCAGGGCGCCCACGGGTACGATGAGACGCGAGTCGCGGGCGAGGTGCGCGGCGACATCGACCCAACTCATCTCGTCGAGTGAAACGGACGGCAACGAATCATGCATTGCGAGCAACCCGACGTGAGGGTCCGTTGAGCGTCACGCAGAAGCGAAGCGTGGGCCTCGTCTGCGGCATTGCGTACGCCGCGGTGGTCCTGGTGCTGGCCTGGTCACGGGCGCTCGAGGCGCCGTACCTGGCGGCCGCCGCTATCGCGCTGTGCGCCGCGCCGGTGGCGTGGTGGCGGCTGAGCCGTCGGCCCGGCACGGCGGAGGTGACGCCGGCCCGGCGCACGCCGAAGGTGCTCCTCCTCACTGCGTGGACGACCCTCGCCGCTGCGTGCGCGGTCGCGGCGGTGGTCGAGCACCGTCTGCACCGGCTCGACGCGGAGTGGCCCCGGCCGCAGGTCACGAGAGAGGCGCGGCTGACCCGGGAGCTGGACCGTGGCATGGACCAGCTCATCGAGCGGAGCCGGGTCGCGGCCGAGCGGGCGGCGGAGGCCGCAGCGGCGCCCGACCGCGGCGACATGTTCGCCACGCTCGGCGAGCTCCGGGTCCGCACGGGCGTGGCCGCGCTCGCGCTCTTCGACGAGACCGGCGAACTGATCGCGTGGGCAGGCGAACACCGGGGCGCGCTGCCGCGTGAGGCGAAGCTCGGAGAGAAGTCGGTCTTCTACGCCGAGCGTCCGCTCTTCGGATACCTATACGTGACCCGACCGGTGGAGGGAAGGGGGGAGCGGGTGGTCGCGGCGGCGCTGCTCCAGACGGGGCTGGTCATGGAGCAGCAGGGCGCGGTGGGGTTCGCCGACCGCTTCGCGGAGCGGATGGGAGCACGGCCGTACTTCACGGCGGGCCCGGGACCGGAAGGCGCCTGGTCGCTGATCGCGGGATCGGACACGACGCTGCACGCGCGCTTCGAGCCGATCACGCGGGCGGAGTGGCGGGGCGGCCTGGCCCAGGCGGGCCGGCGGGCGGTCGTGCCGCTGGCTCTGCTCTCGCTGATCTTCCTCTCGGCCGCGTGGCTCCGGGTCCACCGCGGGCGCGGCCTCGAGACCGCGGCGCCGCTGATCGGGCTCACGGTCGCGATGATGGTGGCGCCGCTGGGCGCGGTGACCGGCGCCGACACCCTCTTCTCGCCGGCGCTCTACCTCCTCCCCGTGGTTGGCGAGCCATCGTTGGGCCGGCTCCTGGCCGTGCTGCTCCCGCTGGCCGCATTGACGGCGGTGGCGCGGCCGGTTCGACTGGAGGGGCGGGCGGCGCACGCCGCGGTCGCAGTCGGCGCGCTGGTCATCGCGATCGGCTTCGCCGGCGGGCTCCGGCTGATCCTCGAGGGCGCAGCACCGAGTCTGCTCGAGGGCGGGTCCGCCTACTGGGCGGCGGTGCAGGGTGCGGCGTTCCTTGCCCTCACGATGATCGCGGCGCTGGCGATCCCGCAGGGACGTCCCGGTCCTGCGCGGCTCGGTCCGATCCTCGCCGGCGCGGCGCTCTGCGTCGTGCTCGCGGGCGTGGTGGTGGCCCGGTGGCGCATGACGCAGCGGGTCGAAGCATGGCTGCCCATGCTGTGGGCGGTCCCCTTCGCCCTGCTCGCGATCGGGATCCTGCGGTACGACGGCCGCGCGAGCCGGATCGTGCGCTGGCTCACGGCCGGCTGGCTGGCCGCGAGCGCAGTGCTCCCCCACCTCTGGGTCACGGAGGTCTCCGCGAAGATCGGCGCGGCGGACCGACAGCTCGCGACGCTCGGCTCGCGTCCGGACCCGTTCCTCGACTACCTGCTCCACCGCTTCGCCGATGAGGCGGTCAACCGGGACGGCCGCGGCGAGGACGGCGTGGAGATGCTCTACCGTGCCTGGGTCGCGAGCGGGCTCGCGGTCGAGGCGTATCCCGCGCGGATCCGGCTGTGGCGGCCGGACGCGCCGTCGCTCGAGCTCGCGGTCGGAGACGCGGAAAGCGTGCGGCGCGCGCCGGGCGTTTCGGCGGCGCGGCTACGGTCGGAGATCGACCGCGCGCGCTCTCTCGGCACGCCGTTGCTGGAGCCGATGTTCGACATGGGCGGGGGCGGCCAGATCCTGGCAGTCCCGCTCGAGGGCGAGCGGGCGGTCACGGTGGTCGTGCCGCCGCGCCGGAGCCTGGGTCGCGGGACGATCCTCGCGCCGATCCTCGGAGGCGAGCCCGCGGCGGGCACACGGCTCACGCTGGTGCCGGTCGCCGAGCCGGCGGGGCCCGTGCCGGAGGAGGCGGAGTGGATCCCGACGGAGACCGGGTGGCGGAGTGAGAAGCTGCTCAGCTACCCGGACGGCGTCTACCATGCGCACCTGGACCTCCGCCTCCCGGGGGCGGGTGTGCTGGCTGCGCGCGGCGCGCTGCTCCTGGCGCTGGATCTCGCCGTGCTCGCGCTCCTGTGGATCATCGGCAGTACGGCGCGGGGGGCGCCGCCGACGCCGCCGGGCGGATGGACCGCGTGGACGGGTTCGTTCCGCTCGCGGGTCACGCTCGCGCTGTTCGCGTTCTTCCTGCTGCCGACGATCGTCTTCGGCGCCACGGCGTACCGAGCTCTCGCCGGCGAGACGGCGCGGGCGGCGCGGATCGTCGCCGAGCGGGCCGTGGAGCAGGCGGTCGCGGCGTTCGCGGAGATGCCCGGAAACTGGCGCGCGATCTCGGACCGCGTGGGCGAAGAAGTGCTCTACTACCATCGGGGCGAGCTGGCGCAGGCCTCCTCGCCGGAGGTGGTCGAGCTGGGTCTCTTCGGCGCCTGGATGCCGCCGCGCGTGTACGGACTCCTCCAGAGCGGCGAGGAGATGGGCGTGGTCGAGACTCGGACACTCGGGGAGCGCCGATACCTGGTGGCGTACCGTCGCCTGCCGGCGGGAACGGTCGCGGTGCCGGTCTCGATGGCGGCCGGCGAGGCGTCGATCCGCCAGGCGGAGCTGGCGCACCTGATCCTCTTCGCCGCGCTCCTCGGCGGACTCCTCTCGCTCGGGCTGTCGCTGCTGGTGGGGCGGACGCTGGCCCGTCCCATCGGCCAGCTCCGGCGTGCCGCGGGCGCGGTCGGCGCGGGCCGGCTCCACGTCCGGCTGCCCGAGGACGGCGCCGGCGAGTTCGGGCAGCTATTCACGTCGTTCAACCGGATGGTTCGGCGGTTGAGGGACGCGCGCGCGAAGGAGGTCCACACCGCGCGGGTGCTGGCGTGGGGCGAGATGTCCAGGCAGGTGGCGCACGAGATCAAGAACCCGCTCACGCCGATCAAGCTCGCGGTTCAGCATCTGCGTCGGGCATACAGCGACGGCCGGCCGGACTTCGACCAGATCCTGGACACGAACGTCGAGCAGATCCTGAAGGAGATCGACCGGCTGACGGAGATCGCGCGTGCGTTCTCGCGCTACGGCGCGCCGCCCGAGGCGGCGGGCCCGCTGGAGCCGGTGGACGTGGTCGCCGCGATCCGCGAGGCGCTCACGCTGTACCGTTCGGATGCGTCCGTTCGGTTCCAGGCGGAGGTGGAGGCGGACGTGCCTCGCGCGCTCGCGCGGACGGGGGAATTGAAGGAGGTCATCCTCAACCTCCTGGAGAACGCGTACACCGCTCTCGACGGCGCCGGCACCGTTACCGTGTCCGCGGCCGGCGCGGGCGAATGGGTCGAACTCACGGTCCGGGACGATGGGCCGGGGATCCCGCCCGAACTGATCGAGAGGGTCTTCGAACCGCACTTCTCGACGCGCTCGGCGGGTACGGGGCTCGGCCTTGCGATCGTGCGGCGTCTCGTGGAAGGGTGGGGCGGTACCCTGACCGCCGAGAGCGAGGTCGGCCAGGGCACCGCCATCCGGATCCAACTGCCGGTGGCGCGGGAGCCTATCGCCGCGTCCGGTAGTTGACGATCGTCTCCCCCTGGCCGGGGATCCTGACGACCGCCGATACGACGTCGCCGGGCTCGAGGCCGCGGGCGACCGCCGCCACGTCGTCCTCGTTGCGGATCTCCTTCCCGTTCAGCCGGAGCAGGATCTGCCCGGCACGGAGCCCCGCCTGAGCCGCCGGGCTGCCGGATGCGACGTCGACGATGACGACGCCCCGCTCATCGGCGTCAACGTCGAGCTGGAAGCGACCGATCAGCTCCCGGGTGAGCGGCGCCGCGCGGAAGCCGAGGCGCTCGTCGACCGCGGCGCGCGAGACCCGGCGCAGCGTGGTCCGCGCCTCGGCCTCGAACTGGCTAAGCTCGACCGTGAAGTTGCGCCGCTTCTTGTCCCGGATCACGGAGAGCGTCACCTTCTCGCCCGGCTGCCGCTGTGCGAGCGAGCTGATGAGCTGCGTGGCGGTCCGAATCGGCTGGTCGTCCAGCGCGACGATGACGTCGCCGACCCTAAGCCCGGCCTTCGCCGCCGGCGTCCCCTCCTGGACCTGCTTGACCTCGGCGCCGGCGATCTCGTCCAGCCCGTAGACCTCGGCATCGGTCGCATCGACCTCATCGACGAGGACGCCGAGGCGCGGCCGGCGGACGGCGCCGTGCTCGATCAGGTCATTGGCGACCTTGCGTGCGACCGCGATCGGGATGGCGAAGCCGTAGCCGGCGTAGTAGCCGGTGCGGGAGGCGATGGCGGTGTTGACGCCGACCACGCGGCCGTGCAGATCGACGAGCGGCCCGCCCGAGTTGCCGGGGTTGATGGCCGCGTCGGTCTGGATGAACGCCTCGACCGCCGACTGGTCCGCCTCGCGACGCAGGATCCCGACGTTCCGGCCCTTCGCGCTCACGATCCCCGCCGTCACGGTGAAGTCCAGACCGAGCGGGTTGCCGAGCGCGAGGACCCAGTCGCCCACCTGGAGGGCGTCGGAATCACCCAGCGTCGCGGTGGGGAGCGGCTTGCCGCGCTCCGGCTCGATCTGGATCACCGCCACATCGGTCATCGCGTCCGTGCCGACCACGGTCGCGCGGTACTCGCGGCCGTCCGAGAGCGTGACGATCACCTCGTCCGCGTCGTTGACCACGTGGCGGTTCGTCATGATGTAGCCGCGTTCGTCGAAGATGAAGCCGGAGCCCGAACCCTCGCGCGGCACCTCGAAGGATTCCGGGATCTCGAAGCCCGGCATGTCCGGGAAGAAGCGGAAGATGCGCGGCTGAGTCCGAATCACCTGCCGCGCCTGTACCACGCGGATCGAGACCACCGCCGGGAGCGCGCGTTCCGCGGCGCCGCGGAACGCGCTCGAGAGCCGGACCGCGGCGATCGTGTCGAGCGGCGCCGTCGTCGCCGCGCCGGTCCCTTTCTCCGCGGCCCCCGTGCTCTGCGCCTGAGCGGCCACGCCCGGCCCACAGGCCACGACGCCCAAGAGGGACAAGGCGATCGCGTGTCTCATCCTGTCGTTGATGAAAGACATCTCCTCCTCCTGCAAGGACCTCCGGTACTTGCCACGCTGGCAGCAGGGAAGCGGCGCGAGGGAGGGCGCCGCCCCGTCTTTGCACTTGGATGCACGGGGCGGCGCGTCGGGTTGCCCGGCGTCTCAGGCGGCGGCCCTGGGGGCTCGGACGCCGTGCTCGGTCAGGATGCGGAGCGCCTCTTCGCCGTCGAGCGTCTCGTGCTCGAGGAGCGCGTGGGCAAGGGCGTCGAGCGCGGGGCGGTGCGTGTCGATGATCTCCCGTGCGCGCGCGTAGAGGCGGTCGAGGAGCGCGCGGACCTCTTCGTCCATCGCCGCCTGCATCTCTGAGCTGATCGAGCCGGGCTGTCCGTCGGAGACCAGGAAGCCGGTCCTGCCGCCCATGCCGAGGCGGTAGATCATGCGGCGCGCGATGCGGTTGACGTGCTCGAGGTCGCTCTCGGCGCCGCCGGTGACGTGGTCGGGCCCGAAGACGGCCTCCTCGGCCGCGCGCCCGGCGAGCCCCTTCACGATCTGTCCTTCGAGGTAGCGACGCGAGTGGAGGTGGCGGTCGTCCTCGGGGGAGAAGTGTGCGACGCCCATGGCCTGGCCGCGTGGCTGGATGGTGATCTTGTGCAGCCCGTCTTCCGGCACGGCGATGACGCCGGCGAGCGCGTGCCCGGCCTCGTGGTATGCGACGACGCGCCACTCCTCCTCCCGCGCGCGGAAGCCGACGCGCTCCTTGCCGAGCAGCATGCGGTCGCGGGCCTGCTCGATGTGGCTCCACTCGACCCGGCTCGCCCGGTCGCGGACCGCGGCGATGGCCGCCTCGTTCAGGAGGTTGGCCAGGTCTGCCCCGCTCGCGCCGGGCGTGATCCGGGCGAGGCGGCGGAGGTCGACCCCGGGGTCGAGGGGGATGCCGCGCCGCGTGGCGTGGAGGCGGAGGATCTCCTCGCGGCCGTCCACCGTCGGGAGCGCGACGACGAGCGTGCGGTCGAACCGGCCGGGACGGCGGAGCGCCGGGTCGAGGGCGTCCGGGCGGTTCGTCGCTCCGATCACAACGACGCCCTCCGTTGGCGAGAAACCGTCCATCTCGACCAGGAGCTGGTTGAGCGTGCGGTCGTCCTCGTTGTGCGCGCGGTTCCTCCCGCGGCGGCCGCCGATCGAGTCGATCTCGTCGATGAAGATCACGCCGCCGCGCTTCCTGGCTCGCTTGAAGAGCGTGCGGATGCGGTGCGCGCCGAGGCCGACGATGAAGCCGGTCACCTCAGAGCCGGAGATCTGGAAGAACGGCACCGACGCCTCACCCGCAACGGCGCGGGCGAGGAGCGTCTTCCCGGTCCCCGGCGGGCCGTAGAGGAGCACGCCCTTCGGGATGCGCGCGCCCATCGCCGCGAAATCCGCCGGGCGGCGGAGGAAGTCGACGACCTCGCGCAGCTCCTCGGCCACCCCCTGCGTCCCCGCCACGTCGGCGAAGGTGGTGCGCGTGCCGGTGGCGCGGCCGCCGATGTCGCCCGAGCCGCCCTGACCCTTGAGGTTCAGGAAGACCAGGTAGCCGATCCCGCCGAAGAGGAGGAGCTGGAGCGTGAGCGCGAGCAGCTCCTTGTAGCGCTGCGGGTTCGGCGGCGCCTCGAAGACGACGTGGACGCCACCGTCGCTGAGCCGCTCGATCAGGCCGTCGAGCGCCTGGTCGGGATAGACGACGGTGAACGCGTCCGACTCCTCGTTCACGCCGTCCGCCCACTCGCCCCGGATCCCGACGCCCGGCTCGATCGTCACCCGGGAGACCCTGCCGAGGTCGACCGCCTCCGTGAACTCGCTGTAGGTCAGCACCTGCGGCGCCGGCACACGCCTCGACAGGAGCAACGCGCTCGTCGCCACGACGGCGGCGGCCAGGAGCAGAGCCAGCACGCGCACGCGGCGGCGTCGCGCGGACTGCGCGTGAGCGGAGCCCGGCGCAGGCTCCGCGTGTGGTGCGGGCGGCTCGGATCGGATGGGCGGCATTGCCGACGTATGGTCGGCTGCCACCTGGGTGATGGGGTTCATCTATGCTCTTGCGCTGCAACGATTTGTATTGGTTCGTGAGTGTGAGAGTACGCCCGATCGGGGTGTTTGTGCCCGGGGGGGAGCCGTGGTGTCGGCGCGGGGGAGGTCGAGCTCGACTCCGGAAGCGACGTGGGAGAGTTCTTGCGCCCTCGGTGCCGCGGCTCGTATCCGGACCGGGGTCGGTGCGGCAGGGTGTCGCGTCGACGAATGTGGTTCGGGGGCGCAAGGCGGGAGTCCGTCCTCCCGGGCTCAATTGAGTTCACGCGTGGCCCGCGAGGGGGCGCGCAAGAAGATCGCCTTCGATCTGTGGCCGTTCTCCAGGGTCAGGCCGCAGATCACTGCCGTGTTTGCGAGCGGCACTTGTCTCTGGTTGTATGGAGCGGTAGCCGTTACCCAGGGTCGATTGCACCTGACCTGGCCGGGCGTCGTTCGCTTCGATCACCCATCCGCACCGGCCATCCGATCGAGGATCATGCGGAAGTGGTCGAGGGGGAGCGCGCCCTGGACGCGGAACCCGTTGATGATGAAGGTGGGAGTGGCCCGGACGCCGGCGTAGGCGGCGAGCTGGTTCGCCATGCGGGTCCGGCCGGCGGCGCGCCCTTCGCGGAGGCAACTGGCGAAGCGGTCGGCATCGAGCCCGAGGCGACCGGCGAGGTCCCGGAGGAGCGCCGCAGGCTCATTGGTCGCCTTCCACGCCCTCTGCTCCCTGTAGAGTTCGTCGTGCATCTGCCAGAACCGGTCTTCACCCTGCTCGGCCGCGCACTCGGCGGCCATGGCGGCGTGGCTGCCGTTCGGGAACGTGCCCATGACGAACGGGACGTACTTCCAATAGACCTTGCCGGTCTCGATGTACTCGCGATGGATCTCCGGAAACGTCTCGAGTGCGAAGCGCGCGCAGTAGGGGCAGCCGAAGTCGCTGAACTCGATGACGATGACGGGTGCGTCCGGGTCGCCCAGGTCATAGCCGACCTGGTCGATGAAGATCGTGTCCTGCGGCGCCTCGCCCGACGCACGCGCGCCGTTGGAGTCACCACGGCCGGCCGGCTCGGCGCAGGCGACGGTAAGCAGAGTGAGCACCAGACCGATCGCCGCCGCAACGAGAGTGAGCGGGCGGGACAGCGAGGACGTGGACGAGAACGGCGACGTACGCGAAGGCATTTTGTTCGATCGATTTGGTGGTGATGTGCTCGGGCGCCCGCAGGCGTGCGTGAGCAGGCCCGTGAGTGCGCGGCGGCAATGCCGCCGGCGGACGTCGCGCCCGGAGCGGTTCGAAGGGTGGGGTACCCCGGGTGAGTAGGTGGGATCCGTGAGGGCCGGGGTGGGGGAGGGCGGCGTCGTCGGACGACCCACTCTGCCATTTCAATGCCCCGATCCCGGCCTCACCGTGTCGCGGAGTGGAGGGGTGGTGTGGGGTGGAGGACGTAGCACTGGGCAAACACGGACGCGACCGAGTGAGGAGGCGGGATGCTGGCGCAGGTCAGGAGCGGCGCGGTGCTCGGCGTGGAGGCGTACGCCGTGAGCGTGGAGGTGGACCTGGCGAGCGGCCTGCCGCAGATGCAGGTCGTGGGTCTCCCGCAAGGCGCGGTGCGGGAGGGGCGCGAGCGGGTGACGGCAGCGCTGAAGAACAGCGGGTTCGTGCTGCCGCCGAGGAAGATAACCATCAATCTTGCACCGGCTGATGTGCCGAAGGCCGGCAGCGCGTTCGACCTGCCGATCGCGATCGGGCTGCTCGCGACGGGGGGCGTGTTCGCGCCGGAGCGGGTCCGGGGCATGTGCTTCGTCGGCGAGCTCGGGCTGGACGGCGAGCTCAGGCCGGTGCGGGGCGTGCTCCCGGTCGCGTTGAACTGCCGCGAGGAAGGCGTGCGGGTGCTGGTGGTCCCGGCGGCGAACGGGGCGGAGGCGGCGGCGGTGAAGGGGCTGGACGTGCGGGCCGCTGAACGGCTCGAAGATGTGGTTGCACATCTGCGCGGCATGAAGGAATTGCCGCGGGTGGAAGCCGACCTGTCGAGCGCGGCCGCGGAGACGGCGGCGGCCGAGCTGGACATGGAGGACGTGCGCGGGCACGCTCACGCGAAGAGGGCGTTCGAGGTGGCTGCGGCCGGATCGCACAACCTCCTGCTCGTCGGGCCGCCGGGCTCGGGGAAGTCGATGCTGGCCCGGCGCCTGCCGGGGATCCTGCCGCCGCTTACGCTGGAAGAGTCGCTGGAGGTCACCAAGATCCATTCCGTGGCCGGGCGCCTGGCGACCGGGCAGTCGCTGGTGTGGCGTCGCCCGTTCCGGGCGCCGCACCACACGGTCTCGGACGCGGGGCTGGTGGGCGGGGGCGGGGTGCCGCGGCCGGGCGAGGCGTCGCTCGCGCACCACGGCGTGCTGTTCCTGGACGAACTGCCGGAGTTCAGGCGCTCGGCGCTGGAAGTCCTTCGTCAGCCGCTAGAGGAAGGAGTCGTTCAACTCGGCCGGGCGCGCCACGCGGTGACGTATCCCGCGCGGTTCATGCTCGTCGGCGCCATGAATCCCTGTCCGTGTGGATACTTCGGGGATGCCCGTGCACGGTGCACGTGCCACCCCGGGCAGGTCGAGCGGTACGTATCGCGGCTGAGCGGTCCGCTGCTGGACCGGATCGATCTGCACATCGAGGTGCCTGCGTTGCGGCCGGAGGAGCTCCAATCCCGTCGGGACGGCGAATCGAGCGAGCGGATCCGGGCGCGCGTCGTGGCCGCGAGGGAGCGCCAGCTCGTGCGCTTCCGCGACCAGCCGGGTGTGTACGCGAACGCGCACATGGGCCCCCGCGAAGTGCGGCGGTACTGCCGGGTCGACGAAGCGGGCGAGTCGCTCCTGCGCGCGGCGATCACACGGCTCGGGCTGAGCGCGCGGGCGTACCACAGGGTGCTGAAGCTGGCGCGGACGATCGCGGACCTGGAGGCGGCGGAGTCGATCACGGCGGCGCACGTGGCGGAGGCGGTACAGTACCGGTCGCTCGACCGGCAGATGCACCGGCGCGCGTACCCGGCCGGTGCCGCGTCGGGGCTCTAGGGCGGCGCGCCCGGAACGGGTGCCCGGCTCGGCCGGAAGGGCGGTGCTCCCGGTCCGCACGCCGCGACCGGCCAGGGCGTCGTCAGTGGCGGTTCAGATCAGCCCTTCCAGCCCTTCCAGCTCGGGCGGGACCTCGGGCGGCGGCATCTCCGCGTAAACCGGGTTGGATAGATAGCGTTCGCCGAAATCGGGGATGATGGAGACGATCAACTTGCCCTGGCTCTCGGGCCGTTCGGCGATGCGCAGCGCCGCCCAGGTGATCGACCCCGCGGAGATCCCGGCGAGGATCCCCTCCTCGCGGGCGAGGCGACGGGTGGTCTCGATGGCGTCTTCGTTGGTGACGGTGACGACCTCGTCGTAGATCCCGGTGTCGAGGACGCTCGGGACGAAGCCGGCGCCGATCCCCTGCTGGCGGTGAGGTCCGGGCTCGCCGCCGGAGAGTACGGCGCTCTCGGCGGGCTCGACGGCGACGATGCGGATGTCGGGCTTCCGCTCGCGTAGATAGCGACCCGCGCCGGTGATGGTGCCGCCGGTGCCGACGCCGGCAACGAAGACGTCGACGCGGCCATCGGTGTCCTCCCAGATCTCCGGGCCGGTGGTGCGGTAGTGGACGGCGGGGTTGTCGGGGTTGTCGAACTGCCGTGGCATCCAGGCGCGGTCGCCGAGGCGGGCGAGGATCTCCTCGGCGCGATCGATCGCGCCACGCATCCCCCGCGCTCCCTCGGTCAGGACGACGATCCCGCCCAGGGCGCGCAGCATGTGGCGTCGCTCGACCGTCATGGTGTCCGGCAGGGTGAAGATGCAGCGGATGCCGAGGGCGGCCGCGGTGAATGCGACGCCGATCCCCGTGTTCCCGCTCGTCGGCTCGACGATCAGCATCCCGGGCCGGAGCTCGCCCCTCTCGACCGCGGCCTCGAGCATCGCGATGCCGATGCGGTCCTTCACCGAATTGTAGGGGTTGAACCCCTCGTGTTTGACGACGACGGTGCCCGGGAGCCCTTCTCCGAGGCGGCGGAGGCGGATGAGCGGCGTGCCGCCGTAGGTGCGGACGATGCCGTCGTGGATCTTGCGGCGATCCCATGGACGCGAAGCGGGGTCGAGGTTCGCGGGGGCGCCCCCGTCGAGGATCCTGCGGCCGGGCATGAGTCCTCCAGTTCGTGCGTCGCGGCGGTTCGGCCGTGCCCGCGTGGCGGCCGACTCCGCGACCGCAGGAGCCGTACCGCGCCGCTCGTGAACGCGGGCGTGCGGGGACATCGGGCCGTCGACCTGCACATCGTCTCTCGGGCGTCGCGACTCCGGGGGCCGGGGTCACAGATCCTTCGGTCCGCGGAACGAAACCTCCCGGCGCGGCGTATTTTCGTCGCTTCAGACGAACCGCCCACCCGTCTGCGACTCATGCGAACAAAACGAACCCGGACGTGGCTGTCGCTCCTCGCGGTCCTCGCGGTGTCGGCGTGCGGAGGCGCCCGCGCGGCGGGCCCGTCGATGCCGGGCAAGAGCGCCGGGGATGCAGCGCTACGCACGCTCGTCCTCATGCTGGACGGCGTGCCGTACGACATTGTGGACTCGCTCTGGCGCGCGGGCCACTTCAAGGATTTCCGGCCGCCCTCGAAGGTGATCAGCCCGTTCCCGGCGCTCACGGAAGTCGCCTTCGGCTCGATCTGGCACGAGACGCCGCCCGGGTACGAAGACCGTTACTTCGACCCCGGGGAGAACCGGATCGAGGGCGGGCTCCTGGACCACCTGTTCAAGTCCTCGGAGCACGGCGGGTTCCGGCGTCACCTCGACATCGAGCCGGGCGGGGTCTCGGCCACCTTCTCGTACGTCTTCCCGGGCATGATGGCGCGGCGAGAGCTGGACCGGCTCCGGGATCGGATCCTCGACGAGGCCGCCCGCGACACGGTCGTCGTTGCGTACCTCGTGGCCACGGACGCGATTGCGCACCGTGCGGGGCGCGAGGAGCTGGTGCGCCACCTGGGCGCCGTTGAGCGATTGCTCGAGGAGCTCCGGATGCGCTTCGGTCCGGAGCTGGAGATCGTGCTCTTCAGCGACCACGGCAACGAGCTGATCCCGACGCGCCGCGCACCCCTCGAAGACGCGATCGAGGCCGCCGGCTTCGACCTCGCCGGCGAGATCGAGGACGAGAACGACGTCGTCGCGCCGCGGTTCGGGCTGGTGGGGAGCGCGTTCTTCTACACCGCGCCATCGGCGGAGCCGCGGCTGGCCGGGGCGCTGGCCGAGGCGGAGGGCGTGGAGCTCGTCCTGTTCGAGGACGTGCCCGGCCGTGTGCAGGTGTGGAGCCGTGACGGGCGCGCGATCGTGGAATCGAACGACGACGCGACCCGGTTCCGCTACCTGCCGCTCGAGGGCGACCCGCTCGAGCTTGCCGATGCAGCGGCCTCGCTCCGGCGTCGCGGCGTGCTGGACGCCGACGGGTTCGGCCCGGATTCCGCCTGGCTCCAGGCGACGCTCCGTACTCCCTACATCGATTCGCTGCGCCGGATCATGAACGGGATGCGCAGCGTGGTGCGCAACCCCGCCAACGTGGTCGTGAGCTTCGCTCCGGGGTACCACTTCGGGAGTCGAGCCGCCGACCTGCTCGTGGACGTGACCGGCACGCACGGCTCGCTCCGGACGGAGTCGGCGCTCGCGTTCCTCATGGGCACCCACATAGCGGCGCCAACGCTGCTGCGGAGCGAGGCGCTGCTGGACTACCTGCCGGTGCGCGTCACCGAGCCGGTCCACGCGCCGTAGCGCCCGTCCACCTTGTATCGTGGATGAGGGACGGGTAGCTTCCCGGCGGGCCGGGGCAGCGGAATAGACAGTTGGGTCAACATGACGACACTGGATGATAAATACGCCCGGCTCGCCGGGATCCTGAAAGAGTGCGGGTCGGTCTGCATCGGGTACTCGGGCGGCGTCGATTCCGTCTTCCTCGCCCGGGTCGCCGTGGGGGTGCTCGGGCCGGAGAACGTGCTGGCCGTGACGGGGCGCAGTGCGTCGTACCCTGCGGTCCAGCTCGAGATGGCGCTGGAGTGCGTGCGCCGGTTCGGCATCCCCCACACGGAGATCGAAACGGACGAGATGTCCGATCCGAACTACGTGTCCAACCCTTCGAACCGGTGCTACTTCTGCAAGACCGAGCTGTGGTCGAAGCTGACGGCGCTGGCGGCGGAACGGGGGTACGCGGTCGTGCTGGACGGCTCGAACGCGGACGACGTGGGCGACCATCGCCCCGGGATGCGCGCGGCGAAGGAGCAGCGCGTGCGTTCACCGCTCCTGGAGGCGGGGCTGACGAAGGCGGAGATCCGGGAATTGTCGCGGCGGTTCGGGCTGCCGACGTGGGACCAGCCGGCTGCGCCGTGCCTGTCGAGTCGCCTGCCGTACGGGCTCGCGGTGACGCCGGAGCGGCTCCGGCAGGTGGAGGCGGCCGAGGAGGCGATGCGTCGCCGGGGCTTC
The DNA here is from genome assembly GCA_964410055.1 of uncultured Gemmatimonadaceae bacterium. Taxonomy (GTDB): domain Bacteria; phylum Gemmatimonadota; class Gemmatimonadetes; order Longimicrobiales; family RSA9; genus CALBZE01. Next base: position 39,588 of record CAYPGK010000003.1, read on the forward strand.
CGTGAGTTCCGGGTCCGGCACCACGGGGACGCGGCGCGGCTGGAGGTCGCGGCGCCGGAGATGGCGCGGGCGCTGGAGCAGGCCGGCGAGCTCGCCGTCGAACTGCGCGAGGTCGGATTCGAGCGGGTGCTGCTGGACGTCGAAGGGTACCGACGCGGCGCGCTGAACGAAGGCGCGCCGCTGGTCCGGCTCCAGGCGACGCGATGAACGAGGCCGACGCCCGCATCGCCGCGGTGGAGCGGCTGCTCCGGGAGCGGGGCATCGAAGGCGCGCGGGTTCGCGCGGCGGGACACAACGCCGAGATCGCGGCCGTGGAGGCGCCGGTTGCCGCGGCCGGGGCGCTGACCGCTCTCGCGCCGGAGATCAAGGCGCTCGGCTTCCGCTACGTCGCACTCGACCTGACGCCGCGGGAGGCGTGATGGGCGCGGAAACCGGGCGCGCGTGGGTCTACCTCGACTACGCGGCCACATCGGCGGTGCGGCCGGGGGCGGTGGCCGACGCGGTCGCCGACTACCTCGCCGGGATCGGCGCAACGCCCGGCCGCGGCGGGCACCGGCTCGCCGTGGAGGCCGGCCGGATCGCGCTCCGCTGCCGCCTGGCGCTCGCGCGCCTCTTCGGGATCCCCGGCGACCCGGGGCGGATCACGTTCACGGCGAACGCGACGCACGCGCTGAACACCGCGCTCTGGGGCGTGCTGCGGCCGGGCGACGTCGTCGTGACCACCGCCTACGACCACAACGCCGTGCTGCGTCCGGTGCATGCGCTGGAGCGCGAGCGAGGCGTGGTCGTGCGGATGATCCCCGGCGCGCCGGACGGCTCAGTGGACCTGGACCAGGCCGCGCGGCTCCTCGACGGCGCGCGGCTGCTGGTCGTGAACGCGGCGTCCAACGTCCTGGGGACGACGCTCCCGGTCGGGGATCTCTGCCGCCTCGCCCACGAGGCCGGCGCCCTGGCACTCGTCGATGCGGCGCAGACGGCCGGGCACGTTTCGATGGACGTCGCCGCCGACGGAGTCGACCTGCTGGCCTTCACCGGGCACAAAGGGCTGCTCGGCCCCCAGGGCACGGGCGGGCTCTGGGTGCGTGACGGAGTCGACGTGGAGCCGCTGCTCAGGGGCGGCACCGGCGGCGACTCGCTCTTGCGGTCGATGCCGGACGCCTACCCCGACCACCTGGAAGCGGGCACGATGAACGGCCCCGGGATCGCGGGGCTCCTGGCCGGCGTCGAATGGGTGCTCGGCCAGACGCCGGAGGCGATCCATCGCCATGTGGCAGGGCTGAAGGCCAGGCTCCGCGACGGGCTGGAAGCGGTGCGCGGCGTGCGCGTCCACTCGCCTCCGGCGCCGGACGGCGTCGGCGTGGTCACGATCACCGCGGACGGCGTGGACGCGCCCACGCTCGCGCGCCGGCTGGACGTGGAGCACGGGATCCTGGTCCGCGCGGGTCTGCACTGCGCGCCCGAGGTGCACCGGCTTCTCGGGACCGACAGGTCGGGCGCCGTTCGCTTCTCGCTCGGTTGGGCGAGCACGGCTGAGGAGGTCGACCGCGCCGTCGAGGCGGTCGCCAACGTACTGAGGGCATGAGACTGTTCATCGGGTTGAGCCTGCCGGCCGACGTGCGCGACACGGTGTACGAGGCGGCGGCGCCGCTCCGGGATGCCGGGTTCCCGGTGCGCTGGGTGGAGGCGGAGTCGCTCCACGTCACGCTCAAGTTCCTGGGGTGGGTGAGGCCGGAGCGTGTCGACGAGATCCGCGAGACGATGGCTGGCGCCACGGCGAACACGCGACCCTTCGAGCTGCGCGTGGGCGGGATCGGCGCGTTCCCGTCGCTTCGACGTCCGAGAGTGATCTGGGTCGGCGTGGAGGCGACGCCGCCGCTGCGAGGACTCAAGCAGGACCTGGAGTGGGCCTTCGCCGGGCTGGGCTTCGAGACGGAGCTGCGCGCGTTCCAGCCGCACATCACGCTGGGTCGTGCGCTGCGCGAGGCGGGCGCCGGTGATTTCCGCGAGCTCGAGGCCGTCCTCGACGAGGTCGATGCGACCGCCGTGGTCCCCATTCGGGAGATCGACCTGATACGGAGTCACCTTTCGCCATCGGGCGCACGTTACGAGCGGATCGCCTCCGCGCCGCTGGGGTAGAGTCGAATCGGTCGGAAGGGGAGGGATCGGCGAGTGTTCGGACTGCTCGGAGGCTGTGTGCGGCGATTGTTCACGCTCCTGCTCGTGGCCGGCGCGGTCGCCCTGGCGTGGCACCAGCGCGACCGCATCCTCGCGGTGTGGCGAAGCTACACCGGAGGCGCCGCGAGCGCGCAGGTCCCGAGCCCCGAGCTCGCCGATTCCGCGCAGGCGAAGCTGGCTTCGCTGACCAGCGATCGTGAGCGCGTCGCGCTCTCCGAGGCGGAGATCCAGAGCCTGGTGCAGTTCCGCGTTGCGAGCTACCTGCCGAAGTACATCGTCGCACCCCAGGTGTCGCTGGAGCGGGACCGGCTGCGGGTCCAGGCGCGTGTGCCGACCGCCGAATTCCCGCGCATGGATGAGCTGGTCGACGTGATCGGCTTCCTGCCGGACACGACGCTCATCGGCGTCACGGGCAAGTTGATCCCTCTTGCGGGCCCGCGGGTGGGACTCGCCGTCGACGAACTCACGGCGGCGCGCGTTCCACTCCCGCGGGGGTTGATCCCGACCGTGCTGCGACGGTTCGGCCGGACGGACGAGCCGGGGCTGCCGCCCGACGCGCTGGCGCTCCCGCTCCCGGCCGGGGCGTCGACGGCGTACGTACGCGGCGATTCGGTGATCTTCCTGCCCCACTACGATCGGGGCCGCTGAGGCACGAGCATGGCACGCATTCTCATTGTCGACGACGAGGACGGGATCCGGAAGGTCCTCCGGCAGCTCCTGGAGTACGAGGGCCACGAAGTCCGCGCCGCGAGCGGCGGCGGGGAGGCGATCGGCGTATTCGAGGAATTCGAGCCCGACCTGACCTTCCTGGACGTGAAGATGGCGCGCATGGACGGGCTCGAAGTCCTCATGCGGCTGCGCGAGATCGACCCGGACGCGCTCGTGGTCATGATCAGCGGACACGGGACGATCGAGACCGCCGTCGAGGCGACGCGCCGCGGTGCGTACGACTTCCTGGAGAAGCCGCTCGACACCGACAGGATCCTGGTGACGCTTCGCAACGCGCTCCAGCAGCGGGGTCTGGTCCAGGAGAACGCCCGGCTTCGGGGCGAGGTGGAGAGCCGCCACGAGATCGTGGGGAGCAGCTTCGCGATCCGCGCGCTCCTGGACCGGCTCGAGAAGGTGGCGCCGACCGACGCGCGCGTGCTGATCACGGGCGAGAACGGCACGGGGAAGGAGCTGGTCGCGCGGGCGATCCACCGCCTCTCCACGCGTGCGGACGCGCCGTTCGTCGAGGTGAACTGCGCCGCGATCCCGGCCGAGTTGATCGAGAGCGAGCTCTTCGGTCACATGAAAGGTTCGTTCACCGGCGCGTTCGCGGACCGGAGCGGCAAGTTCGAGCAGGCGGACGGCGGTACGCTGTTCCTGGACGAGATCGGCGACATGAGCCCGGCTGCGCAGGCCAAGGTGCTGCGTGCGCTCCAGGAGGGCGTCATCACGCGGGTCGGCGGCGAGCGGCCGATCCGTGTCGACGTGCGCGTCATCGCCGCGACGAACAAGGATCTGAAGCAGGAGATCGCGCGAGGCCGCTTCCGCGAGGACCTCTACTTCCGGCTGAACGTGGTGCCGATCCACGTGCCCCCGCTCCGGGAGCGCCGCGAGGACATCCCGATGCTGGTCCGCCACTTCGCGCAGGTCGCCGTGGAGCGGCAGCGGCTGCCCGAGCGCGAGTTCTCGCCCGCCGCCATCGAGCGGCTGTGCGCCATGGACTGGCCCGGCAACGTGCGCGAGCTGAGGAACACCGTCGAGCGGCTGCTGATCCTGGCCCGAGGGCCGGAGATCGGCCCCGCCGACGTAGACCGGATGGTGGGCGCCGCGCCCGAGGCCGGCGGGCTGCCCGGCGAGCTGCTCCAGGCGCCGACGTTCGCGGTCTTCAAGGAGCGGGCGGAGCGGGCGTTCATCCTCGCCAAGTTGCGCGAGTACGACTGGAACGTGAGCGAAACCGCGCGCTCGATCGACATGCCTCGCTCGAACCTCTACAAGAAGATCGAGCGCTACGGCCTCGTGCGCGAAGAGGCGTAACGCGGCCGTCGCGCTCTTGCCATTCGCGGCGGCACGCTCCAGAATCCCCCAAACGACGACCACGGCGGTGCACGCCGCCCGAGGGAGGAATGATGGCTGAGACGTTCCGGAACTTCATTGCCGGCGAGTGGGTCGAGCCGGCCACAGGCGAGTATTTCGAGAATCGCAACCCCGCGGACACGACGGACCTGATCGGGCTCTTCCCCCGGTCGGGGAAGGAAGACGTCGAGCGCGCGGTCCGGTCGGCGAAGGAAGGGTTCGAGCGCTGGCGCCGCACGCCTGCGCCGCAGCGAGGCGACGTGCTCCGCCGCGTCGGCGACCTGCTGACCGAGCGCAAGGAAGAGCTCGCCCGCGTCATGACCCGCGAGATGGGGAAGGTCCTCCAGGAGACGCGCGGCGACGTGCAGGAGGGGATCGACACCGCGTACTACGCCGCGACGGAGGGGCGCCGGCTGTTCGGCCACACCGTCCCGAGCGAGCTCCGCGACAAGTGGGCGATGACGTACCGTCGCCCGATCGGCGTCTGCGGCCTGATCACGCCGTTCAACTTCCCGCTCGCGATCCCGACGTGGAAGATGTTCCCCGCGCTCCTCGGCGGGAACTCGGTCATCCTCAAGCCGGCCGAGGACGTGCCGCACACGGCGACGATCCTGGTCGAGATCCTGCTCGAGGCCGGGCTGCCGCCGGACGTGGTCCAGCTCGTCCACGGCTTCGGCGAGGAGGTCGGCGCGGCGATCGTCGAGCACCCGGAGATCCCGGTCATCTCCTTCACCGGCTCGACCGCGACGGGCTCGAAGATCGGCGAGGTCTGCGGCCGCATGCACAAGCGGCTATCGCTCGAGATGGGCGGGAAGAACGCGCAGATCGTCATGCCCGACGCCGACATGGAGCTGGCGCTCGACGGCGTGCTCTGGGGCGCGTTCGGCACGACCGGCCAGCGCTGCACCGCGACGAGCCGGCTCCTGCTCCACGAGGACATCCACGATGCGTTCCTCGACCGGCTGGTCGAGCGGGTCCGGGCGCTCCGCCTGGGGAACGGGCTCGAAGACGGGACGGACGTGGGGCCGCTCATCAACGAGCAGGCGCTGGACAAGGTCGAGTCCTACGTCCAGATCGCGCGCGAAGAGGGCGACGAGGTGCTGACCGGCGGCAGCCGCGCGACGGGCGGCGCGCTCGACGGCGGCTTCTTCTACGAGCCGACGATCCTGCGCGGCGTGCGCCCCGGGAGCCGGCTGGCGTTGGAGGAGGTCTTCGGCCCGGTCCTAAGCGTGATCCGCTTCCGCGACCTGGACGAGGCGATCCGCATCAACAACGAAGTCGAGTACGGCCTCTCGAGCTCGATCTACACGCGCGACGTCCAGGCGTCGTTCCGGGCGATGGCCGAGCTCGACAACGGGATCACCTACGTCAACGCGCCGACGATCGGCGCCGAGGCGCACCTGCCCTTCGGCGGAGTCAAGAAGACGGGCAACGGCCACCGGGAAGGCGGTTGGGAGGTCTTCGACTTCTACACGGAAACCAAGGTCGTCTACGTCGATTACTCGGGTCGGCTCCAGCGGGCCCAGATTGACACGTACGCCGCGAGCCCGTATTAGAGTGAAGAGTGGCCCGGCGCGGGAACGCGCTCGTGCCAGGCCGGGTACGATGGGCGGCGCCGGGCGGCACGTCCGGTCGCATGGTTCGTGGAACACAACCTGCTATGTGACGCCGCGGCCCGACGGGCTCGCAAGACATTGGGCGGGCTCGTCGGGACCCATCGGAATCCGTACCATCGGGAGTGCGAGTGAAGCGAGACGCAACCCGGTCCGAAGCCGAGGGCCGGACGCAGGACGTGGACGGTCGGAAGGACGACCGGGCGCAGGGATCGGTTTCTTTCGGTCGCTGGGCCTGGGAGTGGATCAAGTCGATCGCGATCGCGGTCGTCTTGTTCCTCGTGATTCGGACGTTCCTGGTCGAAGCGTTCCGCATTCCCACCGGCAGCATGGAGAAGACGCTGCTAGTCGGTGACTTCCTGCTCGTCAACAAGGCCGTCTACGGAGCCCAGCTCCCCGGGACCAAGCTCGAGCTGCCCGCCTTCGCTTCACCGAAGCGAGGCGACATCGTCGTCTTCACGCCGCCGCACGAGCCGGACAAGAACTACGTGAAGCGGCTCGTCGGCACGCCGGGCGACACGCTGGCCATGCGCGACAAGGTCCTCTACATCAACGGCGAGCCGCAGGTCGAGCCCTACGTCCAGCACTCGGACCCGTCCGGTCAGTCCATCCACCTGCCGGACATGTACTGGCAGCGGAACTACCTGGTGCCGGGGATCGACCCGGATCAGTACCGTCCGACCCGGGACAATTGGGGGCCGATCATCGTGCCCGAGGGGCGGTACTTCGTCCTCGGTGACAACCGCGACGACTCCGAAGACTCCCGCTACTGGGGCTTCGTCGACGATGCGGCCATCAAGGGAAAGCCGCTCTTCATCTACTACTCGTTCGATCCGAACGTCTTGCGGCCGTTCCCCTGGATCACCGAGATCCGGTGGGGCCGCATCGGAGGATCCATCCGCTAGGGGCGCCGGGCGCGGCCGCGCCCGGCAATTCCGCCCGACTTTCCTCAACTCGGGGCACGACGCCCCCTTAATGCGGGGCGGTCTGGTATACATTACACGAAGCCGGGTCCGTATCCGTACCATCCACTGCGAAGCAGCCCCGGAGCACGGCATGAGCTTCAACTCGTCGCGTAAGCAGACTCACGAAGAGAGCTCACTCGACCAGTATCTCAGGGAGATCAGCGCCTACCCCCTCCTCACGCGTGAAGAGGAGGTGGAGCTCGCCCGTCGGATCAAGAAGGGCGACCAGGAGGCGCTCGACATCCTGGTCCGATCCAACCTTCGCTTCGTCGTCTCCGTTGCCAAAAAGTACCAGAACCAGGGCGTCGCGTTGGGCGACCTCATCAACGAAGGCAACCTCGGCCTCATCCGCGCCGGGCAGAAGTTCGATGAGACCAAGGGGATCAAGTTCATCTCCTACGCGGTGTGGTGGATCCGACAGGCGATCCTCCAGGCGCTGGCCGAGCAGAGCAGGATCGTACGCGTCCCGCTCAATCGTGCGGGCGCCCTGCACAGGATCGGGAAACGGACCTCCGCACTCCTCCAGGAGCTCGGCCGCGAGCCGACTCCGGAAGAGATCGCCGAGGACCTCGACATCTCCGAGGAAGAGGTCGAACGCACCCTCGCCCTCTCACAGACGCACCTCTCGCTCGATGCGCCCCTGATCCCCGGAGAAGACAGCCGATTACTCGATTACCTGCCGGATCAGTTCTCGCCCGCGCCCGACGACGAGACCTACGAACGCGCCCTCTCCGTCACGATCGAAGAGGCGCTCAGCACGCTCAAGGAACGCGAGGCCAAAATCCTTCGCCTCTACTTCGGTCTCGATGGCCAGGAGCCGATGACATTGGAGGAGATCGGCTCGCTCCTCGGCATCACGCGCGAGCGCGTCCGCCAGATCAAGGAGCGCGCCCTCGCCCGCCTGCGCCACGCCTCCCGCGCCCGCTTCCTGGAAACCTTCCTCAGCTGACGTTCTATCCGCTCCGCGCGCAGGCGCGGAGGCTTGACACATCCACGGCTTTCGGGTATCGTTCAGGTCTGTGCCGCTTTGCGCTTGGTACTGACGGGGATCGCATGAAAACGTATTCGCCGAAGGCTTCCGAGATCCATCACGACTGGTGGGTCGTCGATGCGGAGGACAAGGTTCTGGGCAGGCTCGCCAGCGAAGTGGCGAAGATCCTGCGCGGCAAGCACAAGCCGACGTACAGTCCGCACATGGACATGGGCGACTACGTGGTAGTCGTCAACGCGGACAAGGTTCGACTCACCGGCAACAAGCTCGAGACGAAGAAGTACTTCCGTCACACGGGGTACATGGGCGGTGAGAAGTTCACGCCTATCAAGGACATGCTGGCGCGGCACCCGGAGCGGGTGATCGAGCTGGCGGTCAAGGGTATGCTGCCGAAGACCAACCTGGGTCGGCTGATGAGGAAGAAGCTGCGGGTGTACGCCGGGCCGAAGCATCCGCACGAGGGTCAGCAGCCGAAGCCTCTGGAGATCTGAAATGGCGACGAAGGTGGAGCAGTACCAGGGCACGGGCCGTCGCAAGACGAGCGTCGCGCGGGTGTATCTGCGTCCCGGGACGGGGAGCTGGGAGGTCAACGGTCGTCCGCTGGCCGAATATCTGCCGCGGCCCTCTCTGCAGCAGCACGCGCAGGAGCCGCTGGTCGTGGCGGATCAGCAGGGTCGTTTCGACGTGAAGGTGACCGTCGATGGCGGCGGTCACACGGGTCAGGCCGGAGCGATCCGGCTGGCGCTCGCTCGCGCGCTGGTGAGCTTCGACCCCGATCTGCGGGGCGTGCTGCGTGAGCGTGGTCTGCTGACGCGCGATGCGCGCGAGGTGGAGCGCAAGAAGCCGGGTCAGCCGGGTGCGCGCAAGCGGTTCCAGTTCTCGAAGCGCTGATCCGGTTGTCGAGGCGCTGAGCCGGCACATTACACACACCGCTGGACGCCATGCTGGGGTCCCGTGAGGGCAGCGCGGCGGGGGAAGGCGGTGGAAGGTCAACCCCACGAGGAGAGGCGTCGTACATGGCGGAGGTACAGCTCAAGGACCTGCTGGAGGCAGGGGTCCACTTCGGGCATCAGACGAGCCGTTGGAATCCGAAGATGCGTCGTTACATCTTCGCGGAGCGCAACGGCATCTACATCATCGACCTCAAGAAGACGCAGCAGGCGCTGCAGCGGGCGCAGGAAGTCGTGCGCGAAGTGACGCTGCAGGGTGAGCGAGTGCTCTTCGTTTGCACCAAGCGCCAGCTCCGTCCGATCATCGAGCAGGAGGCCAGCCGCTGCGAGTCGCACTACGTGACGGAGCGGTGGCTCGGCGGGATGCTCACGAACTTCCAGACGATCAAGAAGCAGATCCGGCGGCTGAAGGATCTGGAGCGCGGCATGGAGGAGGGCTCTTTCGAGTTCTACACGAAGAAGGAGCGTCTGCTTCTGGACCGCGAGCGCGAGAAGCTCGAGAAGTACCTGGCGGGCGTGAAGGACATGGGCCGTCTGCCGGGTGCGGTCTTCGTGGTCGACGCGAAGAAGGAGCACATCGCGGTCAAGGAGGCGAACAAGCTCGGGATCCCGGTGATCGCGATCGCGGACACGAACGCGGATCCGGACGTGATCGACTACCCGATCCCGGGGAACGACGACGCGATTCGGTCGGTCTCGCTGATCACGGGTGCGATCGCGGACACGATCGAGCAGGCGCGTCGCGAGCTGCCGCCGGAGGCGCGTCGTCGGGCGGCGGAGGCGGAGGCGGTGACGTACTCGTCGGAGACGGGGATGGCGCAGGAAGAGGAGGAACGTCGTCCGCGTCGTCGTCCGCGTCGCCGGCGCCGTCCGCGTCCGGAGGCGATCGCAACACTGCGGACGGGCGAAGAGGGCGAGGGAGAGGGCGAGGAGGCGTAGTCCTTCCGCCCGTAACACTCGGCGGACCGCTCAGCGCGCGAAAGCGCTGCAGCGCTGCAGCCCGGCAGCCCTGCGGCGCTTTTTCGCAAGCGGGCGCTGAAGCGAAGAGTCGGTCGGAACGGTTGAGACGGTCGGGGCACGACGTGGCGCCTCGACTCTGAACTGGAGAGGGGAAGGTAGAGATGGCGATCAGTGCTGCGCAGGTAAAGGAGCTGAGGGAGCGGACCGGCGCCGGGATGCTGGAGTGCAAGAAGGCGCTCGAGGAGACCGGCGGCGACATGGAGAAGGCGGTCGACATCCTGCGCGCGAAGGGTGCGGCTCAGGCGGCGAAGCGCTCGGGCCGGGAGACGCGCGAGGGCGCGATCGGCAGCTACATCCACATGGGCGGCCGGATCGGCGTGCTGATCGAGGTCAACTGTGAGACGGACTTCGTCGCGCGGACGGACGACTTCCAGGAGCTGGTCCGGGACCTGGCGATGCACATTGCGGCTGCGAACCCGCTCGCGGTGACGGCCGAGGACATTCCCCAGGAGATCGTCGAGCGGGAGCGCGCGGTCTTCCTCGAGCAGGTGAAGGAGGAGGGCCGTCCGGAGCACCTGCACGAGCGGATCGTCGAGGGGAAGATGAAGAAGTTCTTCGAGGACAACGCGCTGGTCGACCAGGCGTTCGTCAAGGACCCGGACAAGACGATCGGGCAGCTGATCACGGAAGTTTCGGCGAAGACGGGTGAGAACATCGTCGTGCGCCGCTTCGCGCGTTTCGCCCTCGGCGAGTGAGCCGGGGGCGTCGCCCATCTCGGGGAAGACAGACCAAGGTAAGAACTTGTCGACGAACGACGAATTGAAGTACCGGCGCGTCCTGCTCAAGCTGAGCGGGGAGGCGCTGGCGGGGGAGCAGGGCTTTGGCATCGCGCCCCGGGTCGTGGACCAACTGACGGAGGAGGTCAAGTCGGTCCACGAGATGGGCGTTGCGCTGGGGCTGGTGATCGGCGGCGGCAACATCGTGCGGGGCACGCAGGCCAGCCAGCAGGGGATGGACCGGGTCAACGCCGACTACATGGGCATGTTGGCCACGATCATCAACGCGCTGGCGCTGCAGGATCTGCTCGAGCGGAAGGGCGTCGAGACGAGGGTGATGACGGCGATCCGGATGGAGGAGCTGGCGGAGCCGTACATCCGGCGTCGTGCGCTGCGGCACCTGGAAAAGGGCCGGGTCGTGATCTTCGCGGGCGGGACGGGGAACCCGTACTTCTCGACGGACACGGCGGCGGTGCTGCGCGCGATCGAGATGGAAGCCGACGTGATCATCAAGGCGACGAAGGTGGAAGGGGTCTACAGCGCGGATCCGGTGAAGGACCCGACGGCGAAGTTCCTGCCGCGGCTCTCCTTCATGGAGGTCATGACGCGGGAACTGGGCGTGATGGACACGGCGGCGGTTTCGTTGTGCAAGGACAACGGCCTGCCGATCATCGTGCTGAACATCCAGCGGCCGGGCGCGATCGCGGACGCGATCCGTGGTGAGCCCGTGGGCACCCTGGTCAGTTGAGCCGACCCCGTCAAGGGAATCGAACGGATCATCTCCGAGGGAGAGGACCATGCCATCGATAGCGGAAGCGCGGACGCAGATGGAGAAGGCCGTGGAGGCGACGCGGCGGGACTTCTCGACGGTGAGGACGGGGAAGGCGACGCCGGCGCTGCTGGAAACGGTCCGTGTGGATGCATACGGGAGCAAGCTCCCGTTGAACCAGGTGGGCACGGTGAGCGCGCCCGAGCCGCGGCTCCTGGTGGTCCAGCCGTGGGACAAGGGGCTCATCGGCGAGATCGAGAAGGCGATCCAGGGCGCCGGTCTCGGGCTGAATCCGTCGAACGACGGGAACGTGATCCGGATCCCGGTGCCGGCCTTGACCGAGGAGCGCCGCAAGGAGATGGTGCGAGTGCTGCACAAGATGGCCGAAGAAGGCCGTGTCGCGGTGCGGCAGGCGCGCCAGGAAGCGAACAAGGAGATCAAGCGGCTCCAGCAGGATCACGAGCTGAGCGAGGACGAAGCCCGTCGGCAGATGGATGAGATCCAGAAGCTGACGGACGAGTACGTGGGTCGGATCGACAAGCTCCTCGAGTCCAAGGAGCGGGAGGTCATGGAGGTCTGATCTGCGGCATGAGCGCCGATCCGTTAGAGCGAATCCGGCTGGGCGGCGCGGTTCCCGCGCACGTCGCGATCATCATGGATGGCAATGGCCGTTGGGCGCGAGCCCGCGGCCTGCCTCGTTATCGTGGTCACATGGCCGGGATGGCGTCGGTCCGGGATGTGGTCGAGGGAGCGATCGAGGCCGGCATCCAGGTGCTGACGCTGTACGCCTTTTCCAAGGAGAATTGGAACCGGCCGCGACGTGAGGTCGCCGCGCTCATGCGGCTGCTCAGGCTCTACCTGATCCGGGAGCGGGCCGAGCTCCGTGAGCAGGGCGTCGAGGTCCGCGTGCTGGGCGAGCTGGATCGGCTGCCGCCGAGTGCGCGCGCCGCGGTCGCCGCCGCGGAAGATGCGACGCGGGGCGGACGCGTGCTTCGGCTGAACCTCATGGTCAGCTACAGCGGTCGTGCGGAGCTGGTTCGGGCGTTCCGCCGACTGGCCGAGCGGTTGGAGGCGGGCGCGCTTTCGGCGGACGCGGTCGACGAGGAAGCGGTCGCCGCAGAGCTTTACACGGCGGGCCTCTCCGACCCGGATCTGCTGGTTCGGACATCGGGCGAGCAGCGGATCAGCAATTTCCTCCTCTGGCAACTCGCCTACACTGAACTCTACCTTTCGCCCGTGCTCTGGCCCGATTTCCGGCGGGAGCACCTCTTTGCCGCAATCGAGGAGTACCAGAAGCGAGAGCGGCGTTTCGGGCGCGTGTCGACAGTCTGAGGACCATGCCGAAAAGCGAGCTGGGCCAGCGAGTGGCGGTTGCGGCCATCGGGATCCCGGTGGCCGTCGCGGCGATGGTGGCCGGCGGTTGGTACCTGGGCGTACTCCTCGCCGCGGTCGCGTTGGGGTGCGCGCTGGAGCTGTTCCGCCTTGCCGGGCGCGGCGGCGTTCGCCCGCTCGTCGTCCCTGGGACGGCCCTGGCCGCCGGAGCGGTCCTGGTTGCTGCTGCGACGCGTTCGGCCGAGGGTGCGGCGCTTCCACTGTTCGCCGGCTCCGGCGCGATCATGCTGCTGACGATCGGGGCGGCGGTGTGGGCGCGGGGCGTGGAAGGGCGCCCTCTCACGTCGGTCGCGACGACGGTGCTCGGCGGAATCTTCCCGGGCTGGACGCTCGCGCACGCGATCTTCCTGCGCCACGAGTTCACGGCCGCACACGACGCGGCGTCGTACGGCGCGCCGGGCATCCTCGCGACGGAGGCTTGGGCGGGCGCGGCGCTCGTCGTCTACGCCGTCGGGCTCACGTGGATCAACGATTCGTTCGCCTACTTTGCGGGCCGCCAGTGGGGCCGTCGCAAGCTGATCCCCAGCGTGAGCCCGGGGAAGACGGTGGTCGGCGCCGTGGCCGGGTTGATCGGTGCGGTGATCGTGGGCGCCCTGTACGGGACGTTCGTGCTCGACGGGTGGTACGGGTTCGGGATGGGGTGGGCGGCAGGCGCGGCAGGCGGGCTGCTGATCGGCGCCGTTGCTCAGGTGGGTGACCTTTCTGAGTCGGTGTTCAAGCGGGAGGCCGGGGTCAAGGACTCGGGGAACGTGTTCCCCGGCCACGGCGGGTTCCTGGACCGGTTGGACGCGCTGTTCTTTGCGATCCCCGTGGCGTACTGGTATCTCGCGATGGTGCTGGATTCGGGTGGAGGATTGCCTTGAGCATCGGGGTGGCCATCCTGGGTTCGACCGGCTCGATCGGCCGGAGCGCGCTCGCGGTACTGGACCGGCATCCGGACCGGTTCCACGTCGTCGCGCTGACGGCGCACCGGAGCGGCGAGGAACTCGCGCGGCAGGTGGAGCGGTACAGACCGAAGCTCGCGGTGCTGGTCGAGAACGGCGCGGGCGAATTCCCGGCCGACGGGACTCGCTGGCGCACGGGCCGGGAGGCGCTGCAGGAGGTGGCCGCGCACCCGGACGTCGACGTGGTCATCAACGCGGTGGTCGGGGCGGCGGGGTTGGAGGCGACGCTCGCCGCACTGCATGCCGGGAAGCGGCTCGCGCTGGCGAACAAGGAGTCGCTCGTCGCCGGCGGCCCGCTGGTGCTGGAGGCGGTGCGTCGGGGCGGCGGCGAGCTGGTCCCGATCGACAGCGAGCACAGCGCGATCCTGCAGTGCCTGGCAGGCTCGGATCGAGGCGCGGTGCGGTCGCTCGTACTGACGGCCTCGGGTGGGCCGTTCCGGAGCTGGACGGCGGAGCAGCTCGAGCGGGCGACGCCGGAGCAGGCGCTGCGCCACCCCACCTGGGAGATGGGCGCCAAGATCACGATCGACTCGGCCACGCTGGCAAACAAGGCGCTGGAGGTGATCGAGGCGCACTTTCTCTTCGGTGTGGAGTACGACCGCATCGACGTCGTGGTCCATCCGCAGTCGATCATCCATTCGATGGTCGAATTCGTCGACGGGTCGGTGCTCGCGCAGATGGGGTTCCCATCGATGGAGCTCCCGATCCTCTACGCGTTGACGTATCCGGAACGGATCCACGACCCGGGAACGCGGTTCGACGCCGTGAAGGCGGGTTCGCTGACCTTCGAGGCCCTGGACACGGTACGCTTTCCTGCGTTCCGCCTGGGGGTCGAGGCGGGGCGCTACGGCGGCGTTGCGCCGGCGGTCTACAACGCCGCAAACGAGGTCGCGGTAGCTGCGTTCCTGGCCGGAGACTTGCCGTTTCCCCGCATTGCGGAGCTTATCGAGCGGGTCCTCTCGGAGCACGAGGCCCGGCCCGCCGACTCGCTTGAAACGGTGCTGGATGCGGACCGTGAGGCCCGATCGATTGCCCGCAGAATCCTGGAGCACGGATGCTGACCACCATAATCGCGACCATCATCGTCCTCGGCGTGCTGATCTTCATCCACGAGCTCGGCCACTTCGTGACGGCCAAGCTCGTGGACATCGAGGTGCCGCGCTTCTCGATCGGGCTCGGCCCCAAGATGATCGGATTCCGGCGCGGGGAGACGGAGTACGTGATCTCCTGGCTCCCGCTCGGCGGCTATGTGAAGATGGCCGGGATGGAGGAGATGGAGGCGATCGAGGGTGGCCCCGCGCCGAAGGAGAACGCCACCGGCATCGCGGGCGCGTCCGACATGGGGCTGCTCCAGGAGACCGACGGCAAGGATCGTCCGGGGCCGCGCGACTTCGAGTCGAAATCCCTCCCCGCGCGGGCGATGGTCATCTCGGCCGGCGTGATCATGAACTTCCTCTTCGCGATCGTGGTCTTCGCGATGAGCGCGCTGGTCTGGGGAATCGAACAGGCGCCCGAGGCGCGCATGCCCGCGCTGGAGGCGACCGAACTGCCGGCCGGGACGGAGGCGCTTGCGAGCGTGCCCGCCGGCGTGCGCGTGGTCTCCTTCGATGGGAAGCGGATCGACGACTGGAGCGACCTCCAGATGGCGGTGCTGACCGCGGGCGCGGGCCCGACGACGGTCGACTTCGACGGCGCGTCGCCGGTCACGATCGAGATCCCGGCGAACGACACGGCGAAGGCGCTGCTCGCCGCGCAGCTCGGCCCGGTCCACGAGCCGGTCATCGGCGACGTCGTCTCCGGACAGCCCGCGGCGGAAGCCGGGATCCGTCCGGGGGACCGCGTCCTCATAGCGGGCGGGGAGCCGATCGACGACTGGCGCGAGCTCGTCTCCATCATCCAGGCTCACCCGAACCAGCCGCTGGATCTCGAGATCGAGCGAGAGGGCGAGCGGGCCACGATCCGTGTGGTACCCACCACACAGACCGTGCAGGGGCCTGAAGGCGAGAAGGTGATCGGGCTGATCGGCGCGCTCCCGCAGATCGAGGTAGACCGCCCCGGTGTCCTCGGCGCCATCGGGCACGGCTTCACGAGGACCGGAGAAGTCATCGCGCTGATCCTCGGCTTCCTGCGCGACCTCTTCACGGGCGATGCCTCGCCGCGATCCCTGGGCGGCCCGATCCTGATCGGCCAGTTGAGCGGCCAGGTCGCCCGGCTCGGGATCCAGGCGTTCCTGGACTTCATGGCGCTCTTCTCGGTCAACCTGGCGGTGCTGAACCTGCTGCCGATCCCCGTGCTCGATGGCGGCCACCTGGTGTTCCTGGCGGTCGAGGCGGTGCGAGGGCGGGCGCTCTCCCTCGAGCAGCGGATGCGGTTCACTCAGGTGGGTTTCGTGATCGTGCTGGCGATCATGGTCTGGGCGCTCGCCAACGACTTTCTGCGGTTGTTCGGGCTCTAGCCCGGGCGCGCCGACGGGCGGCGGACGCTCGCCCCCGTCAGGGGCGCCGTGCCCCAGACCCTCGTCAGAGCAGCGTGAGCTGCGCGGGCTCCCGGGCCCGGCGCAGCTCATTTGCATCGATCGGGTCGAGCGGCCGGTCCTGCCCGGCCACGACGAGCTGGCCGGCGTAGCCCAGCGCGTCGAGCGCCTCGCCGACCACGTCCTTCGCGAGCGCGCCGTCATTGCAGTGCTCGCTCAGGTGCGCGAGCACGACGGCGCCGAGGCCGGGATGGAATAGCTCCCGCACGAGCTCTGCGGCGGCGTTGTTGGAGAGGTGTCCGTGACTGGACGCGATGCGCTGCTTGACGGACCACGGGTACGGGCCGTTCCAGAGCATCGCCTCGTCGTGATTGGCCTCGAGGACGAGGACGTCGCAGCCGGAGAGCGCGTGGCGGACGGCGGCGGTCGGCCGGCCGAGATCCGTCGCGATGCCGAGCTTGAGCCCGCTCTCGACGTCGCGGAGCGTGACCGCCACGGGGTCCGCGGCATCGTGGACGGTCAGGAACGGCTGCACCTCGAGCGCGCCCACGCGGAACGGCTCTGCCGACGCGTATTCGACCACGCGTTCCTTGCCATTCAGGAGCTTCGCGCACGCGGCGCGCGTGATCGGCGTGAGGTAGAGCGGCAGGTCGAAGCGGCGGGCCAGGATGCCCATGCCGCGCGTGTGGTCGCCGTGGTCGTGGGTGATGACGATCCCATCGATCGATGCGGCGTCTACGCCGACCGCTTCCAGGCGCCGCTCGATGTCCTTTCCCGTGAAGCCGGCATCGATCAGGATGCGGGTGCCGCCGGCCTCGACGAGCGTCGAGTTGCCACCGCTCCCGCTGCCGAGGACCGTGATCCTCACGGCGCCTCCCCTGCCACCACCGTCGCGGGCCCGGAAACGGATTCTGCCTGGAGGAGCGCGCGCAGGCGCGGCATCGCCTGCCGCGCCGCGACCTCGCCGGCCATGATCAGCTCCTTCGCCCGGCCGAGCTGATCGTACCCGATGTCTCCGATGTCGGGCGCGATGAGCACGTCCGCGTCGCTGCTCGCGAGCCGAGCCGCCGTGCGGCCGACCGTGTAGAAGGCGTGGGTTACGATCTCGATCATGTTGCTCGGCGGTTGCGGGCGCCTGTACGACAGATTCACGTCCACCGCGACCACGACCTCCACACCGAAGAGCCGGGCGATCGACGTCGGCACGTTGGCGGTCACGCCGCCGTCGACGAGGAGCATGCCGTCCCGTTCGACGGGCACGATGAGTCCGGGGATCGCGCAGCTCGCGCGGACCGCGCTCGCCAGATCGCCCTCGCACAGGATCACCGGCTCGGCCGTGGCCAGGTCCGTGGCCATACACGCCAAGGGGATCGCGAGTTCTTCGAAGGTGGAAACCGGAAGCGCCCGGGCGAGGAGCTCGCCCATGCGCTCGTTCGACATGAGCCCGAGCCGGCTGACGATCGGGCGGGCGAGGAGCGGCCAGCGAAGCGACTCGCCCCAGACCGCGGCCCGGTCGGCGGAGACGCCCGCGGCCAGGAACGCGCCGGCGAGCGCGCCCGCACTCGTGCCGACGATCTGGTCGGGCGTCAGTCCTTCCCGCTCGAGGACGCGCATGACGCCCACATGCGCGATCCCCCGCGCGGCGCCGCCGCCGAGCACGAGCGCCCACCGCCGCCTCGCGGGAAGCGCTCCGCCACTCACGATCCGTTCCGGGATCGCTGCCATGCACGCCGCAGCATCTCGCGCTGCCCGTCGCCGAGTGGGATGTTCCGTCTGCCCATGACCATCTCCGCCGATTCGAGGAACCGTTCGACTTCGTACACCGCGGAAGGGTCGTTGCCGCCCCAGGCGAAAGGCGGGACGTAGCGCGGCGGGATCCCTCCTCCGAACAGGTTCGACCCGGCGCCCACGACGGTTCCCGTATTCAGAAGCGTGCCAATCGCGGTCTTGACGTGGTCGCCGATGAAGCAGCCCAGCTTGATCTCGCCGGTGTCGACCTCGCCCGTCGGCGTCCAGATGCGGATGCTGCCGTAGTTGTTCTTCAGGTCGCTGTTGGTGGTGAGCGCGCCGAGATTGACCCAACAGCCCAGGTACGAATGGCCGAGGAAGCCGTCGTGCGCCTTGTTCGAGTAGCCGAGGATGACGCTCTCCTCGACTTCGCCGTGAACCTTGCAGACGGGACCGATCGAGACGGCGGCGAGCGGGCCGCCGAGGACGGCGGAGCCGCGTCCGATGTAGGAGGGCCCGGCGACCTTGGAGAACGCGGCGACGGACGCGCCGTCGTCGAGCCAGACGGGGCCGTGGCGCAGGTCGATCACGGCGCCCGGCTCGATTTCCGCGCCCGCGCCGAGGATCAGCGGCGCATCGCCGACGACGTGGACGCCGGCCGGAAGCTCGGGGCGTCCGGCATCGGGGAATAGCGCGACAATGTCGTTTGCGACCTGCTCCGCGTTCCGCGTGACGAGGTGCCAGATCCGCTCGAGGACGAAGCCCTCGACGTCGATTTCAGGTGCGGGCGGGGCATGGCGCGCAGGGTCGTCGAAGAATTCTGCCGACGGCGCGGTCGAGCCCGCGGGCGCGAACCACCCGGCCGCCTCGCCGCCGACGCGGATGAGTGCGGGGTGGTCGGGGAACTGGATCGGCGCCGCGGACCACGCCGGCACCGCTCTCGACGAGAGGTAGACGACGTCGCGGTCCGCCGGGATGCCGGTCGGCGGTAGCACCGGGCGCGCGTCCGGCTCCTCGAATCCGTGTAGATCCTCACCCGCGAGATGGCCGATGCATTCGGCGCCGAAGATGCGCTGCGCCCGCTCGCGCAGCGTCAGCGCACCGAAGCGCAGCTCGCCGGCCGGGCGAGTCAGCACGAAGGGGTGCCACTCCCGGGCGGCACGGTCATCGAAGAGGACGAGGCACGGGCCTGCCATTCTCACCGCTCCAATTGCCGGATCCGCTCCGGCACCTGCTTCAACATTTCCTTCAGGTCGGCCGTGCGCTCGCGTGGCGCGACGAAGGTCACGCCGCCGCTGCGCACCACGACGAGGTCGCTCGCGCCGAAGACGACGATGCCGCCCTCGTCCGACCACGCGATGCAGTCGTCACAGTCGATCAAGTGGGCATCGCCGACGGCGACGTTGCCACGCTCATCCTTCTCACGCGTGCGGCCGACGGCGTCCCAGGTACCCACGTCGTCCCAACGGAACCGTGCCCGGGCCACGCCGACGGCGTCGCTGCGCTCGAGGAGACCCTCGTCGATCGTGAGGTTGGGCGCGGCCTCGAAGAATCCCTGTACGTCGCCGGCATCGAGGAGCGAAAGGTGCCGCGCGAGCTCGGGCGTGTGGCGCCGGAGCTCGTCGAGGAGCGTCGCGGCGCGCCAGATGAAGATACCGGTGTTCCAGACGTACCCGCCGCGGTGGATGTACTCGAGCGCGGTGTCGCGGTCGGGCTTTTCCACGAACTCGGCCACTTCGTAGGCGTCGAGGGCCGGGCCGAGCGCGTCGCCTACACGGATGTAGCCGTACCCGGTCTCGGGGCGCGTGGGTTCCACGCCGATCGTGAAGAGCCGCTCGCGTTCGGCAGCGAGACGGCCGATCACCTCGAGCTGCTCACGGAAGACGGCGGCTGGCTCGATCACGTGGTCCGCGTGGAGCGAGATCATGACGGCCTCTGGGTCGCGTCGCGCGATCTCGTGCGCCGCCCACGCCAGCACCGGCGCCGTGCCTTTTGCCTGCGGCTCGAGGAGCAGGTTGTCGTGCACAAGGTCGGGCGCCGCCGCCAGGATCGGCTCGGCCAGCGCCTCGCCGGTCAGGATCCTGACGCGGGGCAGGGGAACGAGCGGCGCGATCCGCTCCACCGTGTCCGTGATCAGGGGCCGGTCACTCCCCAGCGGCAGGAGCTGCTTGGGCCGATCCGGCGTGGAAACGGGCCAGAATCGCGACCCTACGCCGCCGGCCAGGACCACGGCCCACAGCGATGGGCTACGATTCGAGGAGTTCTTCGATCCGGGCAAGGAGTCTCTTCGGGCTGAAAGGTTTGGTCAGGAAGTCCGTTGCGCCGAGGCGCGCGGCCTCCTGTCTGTCCGTGTCCTGGCCCTTGGCCGTGAGCATGATCACGGGCGTGTTCCGCCGGTGAGGCATGTCGCGGAGCCGGGCGAGGAGGTCCAGGCCGCTGCCATCGGGCATCATGATGTCCAGGAGCACGAGGTCCAGCGGCGCATCGGAGCAGAGCCGTTCGAGCGCGCTTCGGCCGTCCGTGGCCGTTTCAACGGCGAAGTCCGCGTGTTCGAGCTTGAGCTGGACGATCCGGCCGATGTGCGGCTCGTCATCCACGACGAGTACGCGGCGTTGGGTCGGACGCGTCTCGGCTGGCATCGTTAGGCGCGTGGGCGGTCAGGTCGTGTGATTCGCGGACCGCAGACCCCGGTGCGAATTCCATGCCCGATACGGCCAGGGCTCGAGGCGCGGACGGACCGGCTCCCGTAGCCGCGCTAGGGTAGGCCGGCGGTGCGGGAAAGTCAAGCGAGATCGCGGAACATCGCGGCGGGTGGGCGCCTGCCGGGCTTGACACTCCCCGGGCGTGCCACTAGTGTTCCGTCTCTAAACGACTTACGGACCTTCGGCTGCGAGCGGCGACGTGCGAAAACTGCCGTTGATGCTACTCCTGATCGCGCCCGCCCTGGTCGGCTGCGATGATCCATTCGAACCCTTGCCCTGGAACGACGCGCCGACCGACATTCGGATCTGGTCGATCAGCCGGGCCGAACTGATCGGACTGCCGTCGGCATTCGATTTCGTGGAGTTTCAGCGGGCCATCGTCGAAAACCCATCCATGTCGATGTCGTGGGACGTGGCCCTGACCGACGTGCCGGGCGGGCTGGCCTTCTCGCCCGCGGGTGCTTTTCCCGACATCGCTGCGGACGTCGGCATCGCGGTCATCACCGACGTGTCGTTCGAGGAGCTCCGGGAGGCGCCGCGCAATTCTGAGGCGTACGTCACCGACGCGCCGGTCCCGCTCACCGAGGGCGGCGTCTACGTCGTGCGGAGCCGACGGGCGATCTGTGGCTTCACCAGCGCGCCGAGGTTTGCCAAGGTGCAGATCACGGAGCTGGATCTCGAGGAGGGGAGCGCGCTCTTCAAGGTGGTCCGCAATCCCAACTGCAACGACCGTTCGTTCGTATCGCCGGAAGACGACTGATGCTGGATCTGAAAAGGGTGCGGGAGGAGACCGCTCTGGTGAAGGAGCGGCTGGCGCGGCGGGGCAATCCAGAGCTTCTGGAGCAGATCGACCACGTCCTGGAGCTGGACGAGGAGCGTCGCACGCGGATCGCTGAAGTCGATGCCTTGCGCGCGCGTCGCAACGAAGAATCCCCCAAGGTTGCAGAACTCAAACAAGCCGGGCGGCACGAAGAGGCCGACCGGCTGATTCGCGAGATGCGGGAGGTGGCGGAGCGCATCGCGGTGGAGGAGGCGCGCCTCGGGGAGATCGAGGAAGCGCTCCGTTCACTGCTGCTCCAGATCCCGAACCTTCCCGAGCCGGACGTGCCGTCAGGCGGCGAGGAAGCGAACCGGGTGCTCAGGGAGTGGGGCGAGACGCCGGAGTTCGACTTCGAGCCGAAGCCGCACTGGGAGATCGGTGAGGCGCTCGGGATCCTGGACTTTCCGCGAGGCGCGAAGGTGGCCGGGAGCGGGTTCCCGCTGCTGGTCGGCGCGGGCGCGAGGCTGGAGCGCGCGCTGATCAACTTCATGATGGACCTGCACAGCGGAGAGCACGGGTACACGGAGCTGTGGCCGCCGTTCATGGTGAACCGGGATGCGGCGCTCGGCACGGGCCACCTGCCGAAGTTCGGCGAGGACATGTACGAGGTGCCGCTCGATGGCCTGTACCTGGTGCCGACGGCGGAGGTCCCCGTCACGAACCTGCACGGCGGTGAGCTGCTCGGCCCGGACGCGCTGCCGATCCGCTACGTCGCATACACGCCGTGCTTCCGCCGGGAAGCGGGCGCGCACGGCAAGGAGACGCGCGGCCTCATCCGCGTGCATCAGTTCGACAAGGTGGAGCTGGTCCGGTTCGAGCGGCCCGAGTCGAGCGCGGCTGCGCTCGAGGAGCTGACGTCGCATGCGGAGACGGTGCTCCAGCGCCTGGGGCTGCGCTACCGCGTGCTGCTCCTCGCGGGCGGGGATCTCGGCTTCTCCAACGCGAAGACGTACGACCTGGAGGTCTGGGCTCCCGGCGCGGACCGGTGGCTCGAGGTGTCGAGCTGCTCCCTCTACACGGATTACCAGGCGCGGCGCGCGAATATCCGGTTCCGGCCGGAGCCCGGCGGGCGCCCCGAGTTCGTGCACACGCTGAACGGCTCGGCGCTGGCGCTGGCCCGTGTCGTCGTCGCGCTCCTGGAGAACGGTCAGCAGTCGGACGGCAGCGTGGTCCTGCCTGAAGCGTTGGCGCCGTATTTCGGCGCGGACCGGATCGCGTAGCCGGGCACCCGTGCGCGTCCCGGTCCGGCGCGCCGGGTCGCGGGCCCGAACCGCGCCGCGAGCGGGGAGGTCGTGCAGCCGATGAGGATCCGGTTCCCCACGATCGACGTCGACCGCCGTCCGTGGCCGGTCGCGCTCGCCCTGATCTCGCTCATCTTCGTCGGTTCCTTCCTGCTGTACACCGAGCTCCTCGTGCGGGAGGTGCATGCGGAGGCGGAAGCGCACTCGCGCATGTACGCCATCGTCCAGCGCGGCCTGATCTCGCTCGAACCGGGCGCGGAGCTGAAGGCGCTCACCTCGCTGCAAACCTCGCTCACGACGCTGGGGATCCCGATCGTCGTGCGGGGCGCGGACGGCCAGCCGCAGTGGGTGGCGAATCTGCCGTTCGAGGCCGACCTCGCGGACCCGGCGGACCGGGCGCGGGTCATGGAGTTCGTTCGGGACCTCGACCGGCGCAACCCGCCGATCGTCGAGCCAGGGATCGGCACGGTGCACTTCGGCTCGCCGCCGGTCCTGCGCTGGCTGCGGTGGGTCCCACTCCTCCAGGTCGGTACGGCGCTCGTGTTGCTCGTCGTCGGGTTGGGCCTGGTGCGCTCGAACGTGAGAGCGGAGCGGGAGCGGCTCTGGGCCGCGATGGCGCGGGAGCTCGCTCATCAGATGGGCACGCCGCTCTCTTCGCTGGTCGGCTGGGTCGAGGTGCTGGGACTCTCGCCGGCGGAGCGGGACGGCTGGATCGGGCAGGACCGGATCGCCCGCGAGATTGCCTCCGACGTGGAACGACTGGAGCGGGTGTCCCGGCGGTTCGAGCTGATCGGCAAGCCGCCGGCGCTCGAGCCTGTGCGTGTTGCGGACGTCATGGACGAGCTCGAGCGCTACCTGAAGCCGCGTGTGCCCCGGCTGGGCGGCGCGGTCCGGTTCCGGGTGCGCGCGAGCCAGAACGTGCCACCCGTGAGGGCGAACCAGGTGCTTCTGGTGTGGGCGCTCGAGAACGTGGTCCGAAACGCGCTCGATGCGCTGGCCGGCCGGACGGGGAGCATCCGCGTCGCGGCGGCTTCGGCGGACGATGACCGCGTGATCTTCTCGGTCTCGGACGACGGCGCGGGGATCCCGCTCGACCTGCGTGAGCGAATCTTCGAGCCGGGATTCACGACCAAGGTCGGCGGGTGGGGGGTGGGCCTGTCGCTGTCGCGGCGGATCATCGAAGAGCTTCACGGCGGGCGGATCGTCGCGCGTCCGCGTCGCGGCGGCGGCACGGTCTTCGAGATCGAGCTGCCGGCGCACACGACCGAGCCCGGGCGGGGCAGGGGACGTCGCGGGGGACGGGCGGAGCGCAGGGCCGGTCGCCGGGTATTCATCAGATCATGAGCGAACAGAAGGAATACATGCGGGGGCTGAACCCCGAGCAGCGCCAGGCCGTCGAGCACTTCGAGGGGCCTATCCTCGTACTTGCGGGTGCGGGATCCGGGAAGACGCGGGTGCTGACGACCCGGATCGCACATCTGATCGAGGAATACGGTGTCGACCCTGCGTCGATCCTTGCGGTCACGTTCACGAACAAGGCCGCGGGCGAGATGCGCGAGCGGGTCCGGCGCCTGCTCGGGCAGGAGCCGGCGGGGATGTGGGTCGGTACCTTCCACGCCATCGGCGCGCGCCTGCTGCGGCGGCACGCCACCCTCCTCGGCTGGTCGCCGAACTTCAGCATCTACGACGCGGACCAGACGCTGCGCGAGATCAAGCGCACCATGGAGCGCCTCGGGCTGTCGATCAAGCGCTGGCACCCGAAGGCGGTCCAGGCCGCGATCTCTTCGGCGAAGGACAAGCTGATCGATCCGGAAGAGTACGCGTCGCTGGCGCGCGATGCGTTCTCGCGCGTCGTCGCCGACGTGTACCCGGCGTACCAGACGGCGCTGCGCGAGCAGAACGCCTTCGACTTCGACGACCTGCTGGTGAAGCCCGTCGAGCTGCTTCGCGAGAACCCGGAGGCGCTCCGCCACTACAGCCGCCGCTTCCAGTTCATCCTGGTCGACGAGTACCAGGACACGAACCACGCGCAGTACAAGTTCGTCGAGATGCTGGCGCGAGAGCACGGCAACCTGATGGTCGTCGGCGACGACGACCAGTCGATCTACGGTTGGCGCGGCGCGGACATCCGAAACATCCTCGATTTCGAGAGCGACTTCCCCGATGCGCGGGTGATCCGCCTGGAGCAGAACTACCGCTCGACGGCGCGGATCCTGGATGCGGCCAACGCGGTGATCGCGGAGAACGTGCGCCGCAAGGGGAAGACGCTGCGCACGGACGCGGAGCCGGGCGAGGCGGTGTCGCTGGTCGAGACGGCGGACGAGCGGGACGAGGCGGACTGGATCGCCTCCGAGATCGAGGCTCGACTGGCCGAGGACGGCGAGCGCACGCCGCGGGACTTCGTCGTGTTGTACCGAACGAACGCCCAGTCGCGCGCGCTGGAGGACTCGTTCCGTCACCGCGACCTGCCGTACCAGATCGTCGGGGGCACGCGCTTCTACGAGCGGCGGGAGATCATGGACGTGCTGGCTTATCTTCGGCTCATCTCGAACCCGAAGGATGCCGGCGCGTTCGACCGGATCGTGAACTACCCGCGCCGGGGGATCGGCGATACGACCAAGGGCCGGTTGCTGGCCTGGGCCGCGGAGCAAGGGCTGCCGGTCCTCGAGGCGGCGGCGCGCGCGGCCGAGTGCCCGGAGATCGGGACGGCCGGCGCGCGCGCACTCGCGGCCTTCGCGGAGCTGATCGTCCGCTATCGCGGCCTCGCCGCGCACCTCGGCGTGGGCGAACTGCTCGAGAAGCTGATCGACGAGGTGGGTCTCATCGATGCGCTCCTCGATGAGGGGCCCGAGGGTGAGGATCGGATCGAGAACGTCCGCGAGCTGGAGGCGGCCGCGTACGAGTTCGATGAGCGCGGCGCCGACGACGAGGCCGAGGAAGAGGACGCGCAGGCGGACGCGACGTCGCTCGACCGGTTCCTGCAAAAGGTCGCGCTCGTGGCCGACGTCGACCGCCACGACCCGGAGGCGCACGCGGTCACGCTCATGACGCTGCACAACGCGAAGGGGCTGGAGTTTCCCTTCGTCTTCATCGCCGGCCTCGAGGACGGCCTCTTCCCGCTCGCCCGCGCCTACGATGAGCCGGACACGCTGGAGGAGGAGCGCCGTCTCTTCTACGTCGGGATCACGCGGGCGCGGCGGAAGCTGTACCTGACCTACGCCCACTCGCGCCGCAGGGCGGGCGAGTCGATGGCGTGCATCCCGTCCAGCTTCCTCGAGGCGCTGCCGGAGGAGTTGCTCGAGCGCCGGTCGTCGTCCACATTGGCGCGGTCCCGCTACCGGAGCGAGCGCTTCTGGCGCGAGCGGGTGGCCGCGGGCGGCAGCCGGGCGGGCGGCGATGCGTTCGATGAGCCGGAGCCGGGCGGCCTCGTCATCGACTACAGCGACGCGCAGGACGCCCCTCGCTTCATCAAGGGCGAGCGCGTGCGGCATCCGCAGTTCGGGCGCGGGATCATCCGCGAGTTGAGCGGCTTCGGCCGCGATCTCAAGGCAGTGATCGAGTTCGAAAGCGTGGGGCGCAAGAAGGTCGTGCTCCGCTACGCGAATCTACAGAAGGAGCTCTAGGGAGATCGGAATGGCGGTCACACGGGAGGAAGTGCTCCAGGTCGCCGCGCTCGCCCGCCTCCGGCTGGAGGAGGACGAGGTCGAGCGGTTCACGGCGCAGCTAAACGACATCCTGTCCCATATGGAGGAGCTGGAGGCCGTCGACGTCGAAGGCGTGGAGGCGATCGGCGCGGTGGCGGAATGGAACGCGCCGTTGCGCGAAGACGACGTCGCCCCCGACTCGTTGCGCGTGCCGCCTTCGGAGCTCGCGCCCTCTTGGCGCGAGGGCTTCTTCACGGTGCCGCGCGTGGCGGCGCTCGACGTGTCCGAGTTGGACGAGCCGTTCGAGGACAAGGCCACCGTGCCGTCCGAGGGGAGGGTGGAGCCCGAAGATCTCGGAGGAGGCGCGAAGTGAGCGTGCACATGAGGCCGGTGCGCGAGATCGCGCGCGATGTAGCCGCCGGGCGCGTGTCCGCGCTCGACGTCGTGCGCTCCTCGCTCGACGCGATCGAGCGGGAGGACCGGGGGCCGGACGGGTTGAACGCCTTCCTCGCCTTCGACCGCACGCGGGCCGAGGCGAGTGCGGCGGAGATCGACCGCGGGCGCGGGGAGGAGGGCGGCGCGAAGCCGCTGCTCGGGGTGCCCGTCGCCGTGAAGGACAACCTCTGCACCCTCGACCTGCCCACGACGTGCGGCTCGCGCATGCTCGAGGGCTTCCGTTCGCCCTACGAGGCCACGGCGATCCGGAAGCTGCGCGAGGCGGGCGCGATCATCGTCGGCAAGACGAACCTCGACGAGTTCGCGATGGGCTCGTCGACCGAGAACTCGGCGTTCGGGCCCACGCGCAACCCGCACGACCGCGGGCGCGTGCCGGGCGGCTCTTCGGGCGGTTCGGCCGCCGCAGTCGCCGCGGGGATGGTCCCCGCCGCGCTCGGCTCCGAGACGGGTGGCTCGATCCGGCAGCCGGCAGCCTTCTGCGGCGTGGTCGGGATCAAGCCGACCTACGGGCGGGTGAGCCGCTACGGGCTGGTCGCGTTCGCCTCGTCGCTCGACCAGATCGGCACTTTCGGCCGCACGGTGGAGGACGCGGCGCTCCTCCTCGAGGCGATCAGCGGGCACGACCCCTTCGACTCGACCTCGGCCGACCGTCCGGCGCCGGACCTGACCTCCGGGATCGACGCGGGGGTCGCCGCCCTCGTCGTCGGCGTGCCGAAGGAGTACTTCCCGGACGAACTCGATCCCCGCATCGCGGCACTCTGCCGGGAGTCGATCGAGCGGCTGCGTGCGGCAGGCGCCGAGATCCGGGAGATCTCCCTGCCGCACACGCGCTACGCGATCCCGGCGTACTACCTCCTCGCGCCGGCCGAGGCGTCGAGCAACCTCGCGCGCTTCGACGGCGTGCACTACGGCCTGCGTGCGCCCGACGCCCGCTCGACCGGCGACGTCTACGACGAATCGCGCTCGATCGGCTTCGGCCCGGAGGTCAAACGGCGGATCATGCTGGGAACGTACGCTCTCGCCGCCGGCCACTACGACCAGTACTACGGCCGTGCGCAGCGCGTACGAGGGCTGATCGCGCGGGATTTCCGCCGCGTCTTCGACGACGGCGTCCACGTGATCTTCACGCCCACGACCCCGTCCGTCGCGTGCCGCTTCGGCGAATGGGTCGACGACCCCTATCAGATGTACCTTGCCGACATCTTCACGGTGACGGCGAACCTGGCGGCGATCCCGGGGATCTCGCTGCCGATCGGCACCGTCGAAGGGCTGCCGGCCGGCGGGCAGTTCCTGGCCGACCGTTGGGATGAGGCGACCATGGTGCGCGCCGCGGCCGCGCTCGAGCGCGCATTGAAGGAGTAGGGAGGCGGGGATGCGCTACGAACCGGTGATCGGGCTGGAGATCCACGTCCAGCTCAAGACCGCGACCAAGATGTTCTGCGGCAACTCGGCGGAGTTCGGCGCCGAGCCGAACACGCACGTCTGCCCGGTCTGCCTCGGCCTCCCGGGCGCGCTCCCGGTGGTGAACCGGCGTGCGATCGAGCTCGGTGTGCGCGCTGCGCTCGGGCTGAACTGCACGGTCCACGAGACCAGCGTCTTTGCGCGGAAGAACTACTTCTACCCGGATCTGCCGAAGGGCTACCAGATCACGCAGTACGACCGGCCGCTCGCCACGGATGGCTGGCTCGACGTGCCGGTCGACGGCGAGGCGGATGGCGAGCCCGCGCGCGTGCGGATCCGGCGGATCCACCTGGAAGAAGATGCGGGCAAGTCGCTCCACGACCGTTTCCCGGGCGAGACGGCCGTGGACCTGAACCGCGCCGGGGTGCCGCTGATCGAGATCGTGACCGAGCCGGACCTCGCCACGCCGGCCCACGCCCGCGCCTTCCTGACCCGGCTCAAGCAGGTGCTCGAGTACCTCGAGGTCAGCGACTGCGACATGGAGAAGGGGAGCCTCCGGGTCGACGCGAACGTCTCCGTCCGTCCGGCCGGGAGCGACCGCCTCGGGACCAAGACCGAGGTGAAGAACATGAACTCCTTCGCCAACGTCGAGCGCGCGCTGAACTTCGAGATCGAGCGGCAGTCGAAGGTGCTCGCCGCCGGCGGCGTGATCGAGTCCCAGACGCTGCTCTGGGACGCCGCGCGCGGCGAGGCGCGGCCGATGCGCTCGAAGGAGGAGAGCCACGACTACCGCTACTTCCCCGAGCCCGACCTGCCGCCGCTCGTCATAGGACGCGCCGAGATCGAGGCGATCGGGGAAGCGCTGCCCGAGCTGCCCGACGCGAAGGAACGCCGCTTCCGGGAGCAGTACGGGCTGCCCGCCTACGACGCCGGCGTCCTCACCGCGACCCGCGAGGTGGCCGACTACTTCGAGGCCGTGGCCGCCGCGGCGGGCGACCCCAAGGCCGCGAGCAACTGGATCATGACCGAAGTGCTCGCGTGGCTGAATCAGCAGCAGTGCGCGATCACCGACTTCCCGGTCCCGCCGGAGCACATCGCTCAGCTCATCGGGCTCGTGGCGGACGGGACGGTCTCGAGCTCGCTCGGTCGCCAGGTCTTCGCCCGGATGGTCGAGACGGGCAAGCCGCCCGCAACAATCGTCGAGGAAGAAGGGCTCGCCCAGGTTCGCGACACCGGCCAGCTCGAGGTGTGGGTCGACGAGGTGATCGCCGCCCACCCGGCCGAGGCGGAGCGTTTCCGCGGCGGTGAGCAGAAGCTGATTGGCTTCTTCATGGGGCAGGTGATGCGCAAGTCGGGCGGAAAGGCCGACCCGCGCCAGGCCACGGAGATCCTTCGCCGCAAGCTCGGCGGCTGACGGAACCGCACGCCGCATCGGTGGAGCCGTGGCGCCGGTGCAGCCGTGGCGCCGTGCAGCCGTGGCGCCG
>CAYPGK010000004.1:0-69131 GCA_964410055.1 uncultured Gemmatimonadaceae bacterium
ATGTTCTCGACGGCCTTGAGCACGCCCTTGCCGCCGTAGCGGGTGGAGTCACCGTCGCGAAGCTCGAGCGCCTCGAACTCGCCGGTCGACGCGCCGCTCGGTACGGCGGCCCGGCCGAACGCACCACTGTCGAGGAAGACTTCCGCCTCTACCGTGGGATTGCCGCGCGAATCCAGGATCTCGCGGCCGTGGATGCTGACGATCGAAGCCATGTCGTATCAGTCGGCTGGAGTGTTCTGTCGCTGTTCGCGGCCGGGTCCGAGAGGCGCGGGCGCCTCGAGCATCTCCTGGACCCGGGCACGGACTTCCTCAATCAATTCATCGCGCCGCTCCACGCCGTATTCCTCCGTGGCGATGGGCTGGCCGAAGCGAAGGATAATCGGCCCCGGTCGGATGCGCCACCCGCCCTTGGGCAGGATCCGACGGGTGCCGAGGATGGCGACGGGGACGATCTCGACGCCGGTGTGGAGCGCGAGCATGAACGCGCCCTTCTTGAAGGGGAGCAGCTCTCCGGTCGGCGAGCGAGTCCCCTCGGGGAAGATGACGACGGAGCTGTTGTCCTGCCTCAGCAGCTGGCCGGCCTCGTTCAGCGACTTGATGGCCGAAGCGCGGTTGCTCCGGTCGACCGAAATGTGGCCGGCGGCCTTCCACGCCTGCCCGAAGATCGGGATCATGCCGAGTTCCTTCTTGGCGACGAAGCGGTAGCGCTTCGGGATCGCCGCGGCGAGCGCCCAGACGTCGAACCAGGAGACGTGGTTCGCCGCGAAGATCTGGGGCCGGTCCGGATTGATGTTCTCCGCGCCCTCGATGGTGACGGGCGTGCCGCTGACGCGCAGCATCATGCGTCCCCACGTTCGGCCGGCCCAGTCGTAGACGCGGCCGCGGATGCCGAGCAGCGCCGATACGACGACGATCGAGGCCAGGAAGATGGTACCGAAGAAGAGGGCGAGGTATGCCCAGATGGTACGGATCAACGACTTCCTCCAGCGAAGTGGCGGTACCCCTCGACGTCGGGCGGTACAATGGAGCCATCGCTCCGATGCAGCGCGACTCCCGGCTCCTCGCGTACGGTGCCGACGCGCGTGAGCACGACGCCGAACGAGTCCATGAATTCGTTTGCGACTTTCTGCACGGCCCCGGGCCGCGCGGCGAAGCACAGCTCGTAATCCTCGCCGCCGCCGAGCGCGAGCGCCAGGGCCTCCTCCGGATCCGGGGCGACGGCGGCCGCCGCAGGGTGCACGGGGATGTGCCCCTCTTCCAGTAATACCCCGAACCCGCCGGCCGCGGCGAGGTGGGCGACATCGCCGGCGAGGCCGTCGGATAGGTCGAGCATCGCGCGCGGCACGTCGCGCTCGGCGAGCCAGAGCGCCTCGCGGATGCGTGGGCGCGGGTGCGCGAACGCGTCGCGCGCCGCGGCGGGCGGCTCGTCGCCGCGGGCCCAGCAGCGGACCGCGGCCGCGGCGGCGCCGAGCGCGCCGGTGACCCAGACCTCGTCGCCGGGCCGGGCGCCGGAACGGAGCACGGGCCGTTCGACGCGGCCGAGCACGACGACGTCGAGGAAGAGCGGCCCGGGCGAGCGCGCGACGTCGCCGCCGAGGAGGACGGCGCCCGCCGACTCGAGCATTTCGGTCGCGCCGGCCATGCATTTCTCGGCGACGTCGGGCACGTCGGCGGCCGGCGCGCCGAGCGAGACGAGCGCTCCGAGGGGAGCCGCGGCCATCGCCGCCAGGTCGCTCAGCGACGCTGCGGCGGCCCGGCGGCCGATCTCCTCGGGCCCGAGCCACGCGCGGCGGAAGTGCACGTCCTCGACCGAGAGGTCCGAGCTGATCGCGATGCGGCCGCCCTCGAAGACGGCGCAGTCGTCCCCCGGGCCGACCAGGATGCCCGGCCCGCCCTTCCGGCTGCGCGCGAGGAACCGGCGGATCAGGTCGAACTCGGGGCCCGGCCCGAGAGGAGTCGGCGTCACCACCTCGGCGGCTGGTCGAACGTGATGAAGGGGAACCCGAGCGGCGGCGCCTCAGGGCCGGGATCGGCGAACGCGCGGTCCATCGTCTCGGAGACGTCGTCCGGGAGGAGCGAGCGGCCGCGCGCGGCCAGGTC
This sequence comes from uncultured Gemmatimonadaceae bacterium, assembly GCA_964410055.1. Taxonomy (GTDB): domain Bacteria; phylum Gemmatimonadota; class Gemmatimonadetes; order Longimicrobiales; family RSA9; genus CALBZE01. The sequence goes on from CAYPGK010000004.1 coordinate 2,101, forward strand.
GGCCGCACGGCCGCAGTAGTGGAGCGCGAGCGCGCCCGCTTCCCGCGGCGCCGCGCCCGCCGCCATGAACGCCGCCGCCGCGCCGGCGAGCTGGTCGCCCATCCCGGCCGTCGCCAGGTCCGACGAGTGCAGCGTGGCGATCAGCACGGGCGCGCCCGGCGCGGCCACGACGGACGGCGCGCCCTTGAGCAGCACGGTGCACCCGAACGTCTCCGCCGCTTCGCGGGCCGCATCGACCGGCGCGGCCACGATCGCGCCGACCTCGCGGCCGAGCAGACGGCTCATCTCGCCCGGGTGCGGCGTGAGGAGGAGCGGCCGCTCCGCGGCGATGTCGCGCAGCCGGTCCGGCTCCTCGGCCAGGAGGGTGAGCGCATCGGCGTCGAGGAGCGTGGGTACGCCCCGCGTCGCGTCCAGGACGAGGGCGAGCCGGCGGCGTGCGGCGTCGTCCCGGCCGAATCCGGGGCCGACCAGCGCCGCGTCGACCGCGGCCGCCGCATCACGGACCGCACGCTCGTCGTCCAGATCCGCGTAGACCGCCTCGGGCACCCGCGTCTGGAGCACCGCGCGGTTCTGCTCGGGCGCGGCGAGGCGCACGTACCCGGCACCGGCGCGGAGCGCGCCCCGCACCGCCGTCGCGGCGGCGCCCGCCATCCCGTACCCGCCCCCGGCCACGAGCACCCGGCCGACCGAGCCCTTGTGGGCGTCCGGCTCCCGGCGCGGCAGCCGCGCGGCCGCCCACGCGGGCGTGATCAGCGCGGCGGGCGGCTCTTGTTCGGGCGAGAGCGGCGGAAAGCCAATCTCGATGGCTATGATCCGCCCGCACGCCGGGCGACCCGGCTGGAAGAAGAGTCCGAGCTTCGGCCAGCCGAAGGTCACCGTGACAGCTGCGGACACGACGTCGCCCGGGACCTGGCCCGTCGTCGAATCCAGGCCGGACGGCAGGTCCAGCGCCACGACCGGGCGGCCGCTCGCGTTCAGCGCGCGGATCGCCTCCGCCGCCCGGCCACGGGGCGCGCCGGACGCACCGGTCCCCAGGATGCCGTCGACCAGCACCTCCGCACCCGCGACCGCCGCGGTCAGCTCTTCGAAGGGAAGAAAGGGGACGTCGTGGCCATGGGTGAGACCGGGGTCGGGCTCTCGCGAGCCCGCGGCGACTGCGGCGACTTCCCTGCCCCACGCCCGGAGCGTCCTGAGCAGGACGAGCCCGTCGCCTCCGTTGTTCCCGCTCCCCACCACCGCCACCACCCGCCCCCGCGGGTACAGCCGGTCGAGGATCAGGGCGGCGGACCTGCCGGCATCCTCCATGAGCACCCGCTCGGGGACGCCGTGGCGCTCGCGCGCCTCACGGTCGAGCGCCGCCGCCTGTGCGGCGGACCAGACGGCCACGTACTCGCGGCCGAAAACGTCGCGCTCCGTCACCAGAGGCCGGCCGGTCCGTTGTGGTTACTTGTAGCTCTGCCCGATCGTGCGGCCGAAGCTGATCTCGCCGTTGTCGATCCGGATGTTGAAGCCACACTCCGGATTGGAGCAGACCCACGCCTTGAATGTGATCGGCGCTCCGTCGCGACCGTAGTCGGAGAGCGGGAGCATCGTCCCTTCACCACATTTGCGACACGTGGGGTACTGCGTCTCTGCCGGCGTCATTCAACCCCCTCCCTCAGTAGGGACACCGAGGGCCCGCAGCCCATCCCGGCCCGGCCCATCACCAACCACCACGAGTGCGGGCGCTAGCGCAAGGCACGTTCCACGGACGCCCTTGCAGCCCCACACGTCGGACACGATGCAAACGCCACCCTGCGAAGCAGATAGTCCTGGATCGCGGACACGAATGCCGCGTGGCTCCAGGTCAGGGGACTGACGGAGAGCGGCGCGCCGGAGAACGGGTGGAGCTGCTCGGGGAGCAGCCCGCCCGAGGTCGCGTGGTTGGCGACCCATTCGAGCGGCTCGAGCGCCGCGTCCAGCTCTTCCGGGGTTGCCGCGCGCGCCATGCGCCAGCGCGCGTGCCAGCATTGGGCGATGAACCAGGGGTTGCCGGGCACGCGCTCCCAGTCCCGACTGACGGCATGATAATAATCTCCGCGGTATCGGGCCAGTCCGCCGACCTCGGTCCGGACCGTGAGCGCGTCGACGACGGCGTCGAGCGTGGCGACGAGTCGAGGGTCATCGGCCTCGAGGAAGCCGAGGAAGTGCAGGCCGAATAGGGAGCTGTCGGGCGTCGCATCGCGCCCGGGCGGGGCGCCCTCCTCCTCGGGCGGCACGAGCATGCGGAGGAACCGGCCCTCTTCCTCGTCCCAGAGATGGCAGAGCACGCCCTGCCGGACCTCCTCGGCGGCGCGCCCGTATTCGACGGCCCGGTCCACGTCGCCGAAGGCGTGGGCGAAGCGGGCGGCCGCATCCAGGCCGGCCCAGACCGTGGCGCAAGTGAAGGTCAGCACGCCACGGCGCTCCTCCCAGAGGTCCCAGGACGGGAGCGGCAGCCCTGTCTCCGGGTCGCGGTAGGCCGCCATGAAGTCCGCCGCGCGCACGATGAACGATCGGTAGAGCGGCTGGATCTCCTCCACGCCGCGGTAGCGGTCGAAGTGGCGCCAGAGCGCCCAGAGCACGAGCGCCGTCTCGTCCTCCTGGATCGGCAGCACCTTCCTGCCTCGCGCGTCCACCCACGGGTGCCAGGAGGAGGCGAGCGAGCGGTCCGGGTTGTACTTGTGCAGGAAGTACCCCTCGCGCTTGACGAGGTGGCCCGCGAAGTCGAAAAACCGCTGCGCGAGAGACGGATAGCCGGCGCGGCTCAGCGCGTCGGCGATCAGCGCCCCATCTCGCGGCCACATGTACGCGTAGGTGTCGCGCGCCATGTGGGTAATGTCCGAGTCGGTCGCCGCGATGATCGCGCCGCCCTCGTCCACGTGCGTCCGCATGACGAGCAGGCTCGTCTTGTAGAGCGAGACGATCCGGTCGGGGAGCCCGCTGTCGACCTCGTGCTTCTCGACCCAGAGCCGCCAGTAGCTCGCGGTCCGCTCGAGCAGCGTGGCCGGCCCCTCGTGACGGACGATAGAGCACAGCTCGAGGACGTCGCCGTAACGCTCGCCGGCCGCAATCCAGTAGTAGGCGACGGTCTCGCCCGACGGCTCGACCTCCAGCTCGATCGAGACCGTCGAGTCGACCGAGCCCTGCGCGATGGGGTTGCCGCTCAGGATGCCGTCGCCTTCGGCGTCGCGCCACGTGCCCTCGGCTCCGCCGACCCGCTTCTTCCCCGTCGAAAATCGCGAGAGCCGGTAGTCGGGCGCAGAGCCGCCGCCGATCAGGAAGTAGCGGTCGCGCTTGTAGTGGATGATCGCGTCGACCTCGGGGTCGTAGAGCGCGGTGTCGCCCACGTCGGTCCCCGAGATGTGGAAGTCGTGGTGCAGGAAGATGCGGACCTGTCTCTTCGCGCCGCGCGTGTCGCGAACCCGGAACTCGCGGCAGAAGACGTCGGTCTCGAAGTCGACCGCGTCGCGGCAGCGTACCTCGATCCCGAGCCCGCGATGCCGCAGGAGGACGTTGCCGACCAGCGTGCCCTCGTGGTAGCCGATCTCGCGGTCCCACGTCTCGTCGATCCAGTGGGTCTCGCCGTCGACCCAGACGCCGAACCGGAACACGTGCCCATCGGTGTGATTCTCGATCCCGATGTGCGGGTAGTAGATGTCCCGGATCCGGTAGAATTCGTCGAGATTGATCAGGTACCGGCCGTTGCCGAAGACGAGGAACCTTGCCATGCGGCTACCACCGGGACTTCACGGCGGGCGGCGCGTCGGACCGCGCGCCGCGGCGGGGCGGGTGCTGCAGAGGTTGGGAAGGCGCGCCGTCCGGCGCCGCGTCGCTCCCCGTCATCGTGCCGCTCATTTGAGGTCGGCTCCCCACGGGTAGTCCCGTTCGAAGGCCTGTTCGAAGTCGAAGACGTCGGCGAAGTCCTCGGGCGAATCCTCGGGCTGCTTGATGAGGACTCCGCAATCGACGAGGGCGAAGACCATGTCGCCGAAGTCCCTCGTCGACTGTATGCCCCAGTACTCCAGCACCGTTCGGGCCATGGGGCCGAAGCGCTCGATCGCGAGATCGCGGATCCCTTCGGCCAGCTCGCGCCCGCTGATGTGGCGCGGCTCCGGCAGCTTCTCGATCACGTGATGCAGCGCCGAGAGCACGAACAGATAGGCGGTCTCGTGGAATCGCGGATGCCGCTCCCGCAAGCGGTCCATCACCTCTTCATCGAAGATGGCGTTGCTCATCGTCTCTCGAAGGGATCAGGATGCGGCCAGTCGGACTCTGTCGTCTCCGCGGGCGGAGTCGCCCGCGAGCGCGGTGTCGATAGCTTGCGCAACATCTTCCAGGAGAACGAATTGCACGTGCTCTCTCACTTCGTCGGGTACCTCGGCGAGGTCCGGTTCGTTCCGCTTCGGCAGCAGCACGGTCCGGATCCCGGCCTGTGCGGCAGCGATCAGCTTTTCCTTCGCACCGCCGACCGGAAGGACGTGTCCGCGCAGCGTGACCTCGCCCGTCATCGCGACATCGCGGCGGACCGGCCGGCCGGAGAAGAGTGAGGCCAGGGCGACGACCATGGCCACTCCGGCCGAGGGTCCGTCCTTGGGCGTTGCGCCGGTCGGGACGTGGACGTGGACGTCACGTTCCGCGAAGCGGTCGGCGGCGATGCCGAGCCGGTCCGCGTGGGAGCGGACGTAGCTGTAGGCGGCCTGCGCGGACTCCTTCATCACGTCGCCGAGGTGGCCGGTCAGGCGGATGCGGCCCTCGCCCGGCACGGATACGGCCTCCACGAAGAGAATCTGGCCGCCCGCGGGCGTGAACGCCAGAGCCGTCGCGGTTCCGACCTCGTCCTGGCGGCCGGCGAGCTCCTGCTCGAAGCGCCGCTTGCCGGCGAACTGCTCCAGATCGGCCTCGGTGATGCGGACCGTCTCGGCCGTGTTGGTCTCGACGCGGCGCAGCGCGATCTTGCGCATGATGCGCGCGATCTGGCGTTCGAGCTCGCGGACGCCGGCCTCGCGGGTGTAGCCGTCGATCAGGCGACGGAGCGCGTCGTCCTCGATCTCGACCGAGCCGGGCTCGAGTCCGGCGGCCGAGAGCTGGCGCGGGATCTGGTGGCGGCGTGCGATCTGGAACTTCTCGTTCGCGGTGTAGCCGGGCAGCTCGAGCACCTCGAGGCGGTCCTGGAGCGCGGGCGGCACCGAGGCGAGCGTGTTCGCGGTCGCGATGAAGAGCACCCTCGAGAGGTCGAAGGGGACCTCGAGGTAGTGGTCGGAGAAGGTGTGGTTCTGCGCCGGGTCGAGCACCTCGAGGAGCGCGGCGGTCGGATCGCCCCGGAAGTCGTGGCCGACCTTGTCGATCTCGTCGAGCATGAAGACGGGGTCGCGCACGCCGGCCTGGCGGATGCCGCGCACGATGCGCCCGGGCAGCGCGCCGATGTAGGTGCGCCTGTGGCCGCGGATCTCCGCCTCGTCCCGGATCCCGCCCAACGACATGCGGGTGAACTGCCGGCCCAGCGCCTCGGCGATGCTCCGGCCGAGCGACGTCTTCCCCACCCCCGGCGGCCCGACGAAGCACAGGATCGGCCCCTTCTGCTCCGGGTTCAGCTTGCGGACGGCCAGGAACTCGACGAGCCGCTCCTTGATGTCGTCCAGGTCGTAGTGGTCGCGGTCGAGGACCTCTCTTGCGTGCTTGAGGTCGATCGTCCCGCCGCTCTCGCGCGACCACGGCATCTCGACCAGCCACTCGAGGTAGCCGCGGATGATGTGGTAGTCCGGCGCCTGCTCGAGGGTGCGCTCGAGCCGACGCAGCTCGCGCTCGGCCTGTTCGCGCACGGCGTCGGGCATCCCCGCGGCTTCGATCCGGCGCCGGAACATATCGGCGTCGCTCTCGCCGTCCTCGCCCAGCTCCTGCTGGATGACCTTCATCTGCTCGCGCAGCCAGAACTCCTTCTGCGTCCGCTCGACCTCGTCTTTGAGCTTCTGCTGGAGCTCGGAGCCGTACTCGAGGACCTTCTGCTCCTCCTTGAGAATCGTGGCGAGCTGCTCGAGGCGGGCGGAAACGCTCGCTTCCTCCAGGAGCCGCTGCTTGCGCTCGACGTCGAGCGCGAGGTGCGCGCCGATGAAGTCGGCGAGCTGGCCCGCGTCCGAGATGTGCGCCAGGAGCTGCTTGATCTCGTCCGAGCCCTGGGGGAGCAGCGAGGCGATCTCCTCGAACTGCCCGACCACGATGCGCTGGAGCGCCTGGACCCGGATCTGGTCCTCTTCGGCCGCGGGGACCTCCTCGACCGCGGCGGACCAGACGCCCTCCTCCTGGCGGAAGTCCGACAGGCGCAGCCGCGTGCGCCCCTGGATCAGGACGCGCAGGCTCGCGTCCGGCAGCGTGACGTGCTGGAGGATGAAGCCGAGCGTTCCTACGGAGTAGAAGGGCGGCTCGTCGCCCGGGCCCTCGGCCGGGTCGCGGCCGGGGCGGACCGTGACGAGCGCGATCCGCTTGCTCCCGACCGCGGCCGCGCCGACCACCTTGATCACCGGCGCTTCGGTCACCGCGAGCGGGATCAGGATGTGCGGGAAGACGACGGCGCCCACGAGAGGCAGGACCGGCAGCCGCTCCGGGATGCGTCCGTCTTCGGTGGTGCCCGTGAGCTGCTCGTTCGACATCGTCCGCCTTCTCGACGGGGCGGTGGAAATGACAGAGCCGGCCACATGGCCGGCTCTGATTTCATGCAAGTTCCCCGCCGCGGGCGGTCTTCAGACGCCCACCACCGCGTGGCCGTGCGGCAAGTCCGCGTACAGCGGGAACGCGCGACACAGCTCGAAGACGCCGTCGGCGACGTGGCGCAGGACGGCCTCGTTCTCCGGCGCCTCGAGCACATCGGCGATCCAGCCGCCGATGCGGCGCATCTCGTCCTCCTTCATCCCGCGGGTCGTGAGCGCGGCGGTGCCGATGCGCACGCCCGAGGTCACGAACGGCGAGCGCGCCTCGCCCGGGACCGTGTTCTTGTTCACGGTGATCCCCGCACGGCCGAGCGCCTCCTCCGCGTCCTTCCCCGTCAGCTCGCGATGCCGCAGGTCGATCAGCAGGAGGTGGTTGTCCGTCCCGCCGCTGACCAGCTCGACGCCTCGTTCGACGAGCGCGTCGGCGAGCGCCTTCGCGTTCGCGACGACCTGCCGCGCGTACGCCTTGAACTCAGGCGAGAGCGCCTCCTTGAAGGCGACGGCCTTGGCGGCGATCACGTGCATGAGCGGCCCGCCCTGGATCCCGGGGAAGATCTGCTTGTCGAGCGCCCTGGCGTGCTCGGCCCGGCTCACGAAGAAGCCGCTGCGCGGCCCGCGCAGCGTCTTGTGCGCCGTCGAGGTGACGACGTCTGCGTGCGGGACCGGGTTCGGGTGCACACCGCCGGCGACGAGCCCGGCGATGTGCGCCATGTCGACCATCAGGACCGCGTCGACTTCCCTGGCGATCGAGCCGAACGCCTCGAAGTCGACCGTGCGCGGATAGGCGCTCGCGCCGGCCACGATCAGCTTCGGCCGAACGCGCCGCGCGAGGTCGCGCACCTCGTCGTAGTCGATCCGGCCGTCCTCCTCGCGCACGCCGTAGGCGGCCACGTCGTAGAGACGGCCGCTGAAGTTGACGGGCGAGCCGTGCGTGAGGTGGCCCCCGTGCGTCAGGCTCATCCCGAGCACCTTGTCGCCGGGCTCGAGGAACGCCATGTACGCGGCCATGTTGGCCTGTGAGCCGGAGTGCGGCTGCACGTTGGCGTGCTCGGCGCCGAACAGCTCCTTGCAGCGGTCGATGGCGAGTTGCTCGACCACGTCGACCCACTCGCACCCGCCGTAGTAGCGCTTGCCCGGATACCCCTCGGCGTACTTGTTGGTGAGGACCGACCCCATCGCCTCGAGGACCGCCGGCGAGACGAAGTTCTCGCTCGCGATCAGCTCGAGCGACTCGTTCTGCCGCGCCGCCTCCCGACCGATCGCATCGTGGACGTCAGGATCGAAGTTTTTCAGGAAATCCATGGTCTTGGTCTCAATCCGATCGAAATTCAGCGGCGCGCGCGGCGCGCCGGGTCATACCCAGGTCCGCTGGACCTGCGCGACCTGCTCGATGCGCCGCTCGGCGACGCGGTCGGCGGCCTGATAGGTCGGGATTCCCTGCTCCTTGGCCAGCTCGAAGATCTGGCCGAGCGTGTCGTAGATCTCGCCCGCCTTGCGCTGCGCCCGCTCACGGGTCCAGCCGTTCAGCTCGCCGTAGACATTGATCAGCCCACCGGCGTTGATCACGTAGTCGGGCGCGTAGAGGATGCCGCGCTCCTCGATGGCGTCGCCGTGGCGCTCCTCGGCGAGCTGGTTGTTCGCCGAGCCGGCGATGATCTCGAACTTGAACTGCGGGATCGTCTCGTCGTTGATGACGGCGCCGAGCGCGCACGGCGCGAAGACCTGCGCCTCGACGCTGTAGATCCGCTCGGGGCCGACCGGCTCGGCGCCGAACTCGCGCACGACCTCCTGGACGCGCTCCTCGTCGATGTCGGTGACGATCAGCTTGGCGCCCTCCTCGGCCAGCAGTTGGCAGAGGTGGTAGCCGACGTGGCCGAGCCCCTGGACGGCGATGCGCATCCCGTCGAGCGAGTCGCTGCCGTAGCGCTCTTTGGCGCACGCCTTGATGCCGCGGTAGGTGCCGTAGGCCGTCACGGGCGAGGGGTCGCCGCTCTTGTGGGCGATCCCGGTCACGTACTCCGTCTCCATGTGGACGTAGTCCATGTCGTCGGTGCTGGTGCCGACGTCCTCGGCGGTGATGTAGCGGCCCTTGAGCGACTCGACGAAGCGGCCGTGCGCGCGGAAGAGCGCCTCGCGGTTCGGCGTCTTGGGGTCGCCGATGATCACGGCCTTGCCGCCGCCCAGGTTGAGCCCGGTCACGGCGGCCTTGTAGGTCATGCCGCGGGAAAGACGGAGGGCATCGATGAGGGCTTCCTCATCCGACTTGTAGTTCCAGAAGCGCACCCCGCCCAGCGCCGGGCCGAGGGTCGTGTCGTGGATGGCGATGATCCCCTTGTAGCCGGCGGCCGGCTCGTAACAGAAGACGACCTGCTCGTGCTCGTATTCACCGATCCGCTCGAAAATCTCCATGATCTCTCCCGGTAAGTTGTCTCGCGCCGGTCACGAGCGGTACAGCTCGCGCGCGATCACGACGCGCAGAATCTCGTTGGTGCCCTCGTAGATCTCGGTGGCCTTGGCATCGCGCATGAGCTTCTCGACCGGGTAGTCGCGCATGTAGCCGTAGCCGCCGTACACCTGGACGGCCTGGGTCGTGACCCACATGGCCGTCTCGCTCGCGAAGAGCTTGGCCATGGCCGACATACGCGTCGACGGAGCCTGCGCCGCGCGTCCGGTCAGCGCGCGGGCGGCGTCGACGCGGGTGGCCATGTCCGCGAGTTTGAACTGGATCCCTTCGAAGGTGTGCAGCTTCTGCCCGAACTGCTCGCGCTCGCCCGCGTAGCGGATGGCGTGCTCGAGCGCGGCGCGGGCGATCCCGACCGCCTGCGAGGCGATGCCGAGGCGGCCGAGGTCGAGCGACTCCATCGCGTAGTGGAATCCACGCGTCGGGTCGCCGAGGAGCGCGTCGGCCGGGAGCCGGACGTCGCGCAGCTCGACGGTCGCGACCTCGATCGGGCGCAGCCCCATCGTCGTCTCGACGCCGGTGACCTCGTACCCCGCACTGTCGGTCGGGACGAGGAAGAGGCCGATCTTTTCGTCGACCCGCGCGGCGACTACGGCGAGCCCGGCCAGGCGCGCGTTCGTCACCCACTTCTTGGTCCCCGTGAGGACCCAGCCGTCGCCATCGCGCGTGGCGCGCGTCTGGAGCGAGGCGGCATCCGATCCGGCCTGCGGTTCGGAGAGCGCGAAGCAGCCGATCACCTCACCGGCGGCCAGGGGCGTGAGCCAGCGCTGCTTCTGCTCTTCGCTGCCGTGGCGCACGATCGCCTCGACCGCGAATGCGCTGTGGATCGAGACCGTCAGCGCGACCGACGGCTCGCCCCACGCCAGCTCCTCGAGGACCGCGGCGTAGGTGGGCAGGTCGAACTCCATCCCGCCGTACGCCTCGGGGACGCGCATCCCGAAGAAGCCGAGCTCGGCCATCTGCGCGAAGACCGCGGGATCGAGCCTGCGCTCGCGGTCCCACGTCTCGACGTGCGGGCGCAGCTCGGCCTCGGCGAACTCCCGCGCCAGCGATCGGACCTGCTCCAGCTCTTCGTTCATCGCGCCGTCATCCGTAGGAGTAGAAGCCCCGCCCCGTCTTACGGCCCAGCCACCCCGCCGCGACGTACTTCCTGAGCAGCGGGCACGGGCGGTACTTGGAGTCGCCCAGGTCCCGGTGCAACACTTCCATGATCGACAGGCAGGTGTCCAGCCCGATCAGGTCCGCCAGAGCGAGCGGGCCCATCGGGTGGTTCATCCCGAGCTTCATGACGGTGTCGATCGCCTCCGCCTCGGCCACGCCCTCCATCAGGCAGTAGACCGCCTCGTTGATCATGGGCATGAGGATGCGGTTCGAGACGAAGCCGGGGAAATCGTTCGCCTCGACCGGCGTCTTGCCGAGCGCGCGCGACAGCTCCATGACCGTCGCCGTCGTCTCGTCCGAGGTCTGCAGCCCGCGGATCACCTCGACGAGTTGCATGACGGGCACTGGGTTCATGAAGTGCATCCCGATGACCTGCTCGGGGCGCCGGGTCGTGCGCGCGAGCTCCGTGATCGAGATCGACGACGTATTCGACGCCAGGATTGCACCGGGCCCGGTCCGCTCGTCCAGCTCGCGGAAGATCTCGGCCTTCATCTCCAGCTTCTCGGGCACGGCCTCGACCACGAGGTCTGCGTCGGCCGCGGCATCGAGCCCCGTCGACGTGCGGAGCCGGCCCAGCGTCGCCTCCTTCGCCGCCGGCTCGAGCGTGCCCTTCTTGATCTGACGGTCCAGATTCGCGGCGATCGTCTGGACCGCGCGCTCGAGACGGTCCGCGGCCACGTCGACCAGGACCGTTTCGTATCCGTGCTGGGCGAAGACGTGGGCGATCCCGTTGCCCATCGTGCCTCCGCCGATCACCGCCACCCGACGAACATCCACGATCGATTTCCTCCTCGTCTCCAGGTACTCAGGCCGCCGCCTTTCGGTCCACGAGCGGCGCGAGCTCGCGCATCTCCGGCGCCTCGTCCAGCCCGGGCAGGCGGAGCACCGCCAGGAGCGCGAGCGCAAGGGCGGCCGTCGCGGCGATCCCGCCCTCGGGCCCGAACGTGCCGCCGGTGATCCAGTCCGGCCCCGTCTCCACCGCGTCGTAGAGCGGCGTGTCGAAGAACGAAAGGCCGCTCACCGGCAGGGCGAAGACCGACGCCATCGTCCAGTTCCAACCGACGTGCACGGCGGTCGCGAACCAGAGGCTGCGCGTGCGCAGATACGCGGCCGAGAGCATGACGCCGGCGAGGAAGATGTTGACCAGGCCGAACACGTTCACGTTCGGGTTCCAGACGTGCGCAAGTGCGAAGGCCGCACTCGCGAGCAGCGTCGCGGTCAGCGGGCCGATCGCCTGCACCAGCACCTGGAACGGGTAGCCGCGGAACGCCGCCTCCTCGAACGCCGCCGCCACGGAGAACGCGGCCAGGTCGAAGAGCAGGGTCCGGACGTACAGCCCCGCGGTCCCATCGTCCGCGCTGAAGGTGACCCACCCCAGCGCGGTCTGGGCGCCAATGGCCACGGCGATGACGCCGCCCCCGATCAGTAGCCCCGCCCAGGCCTCGCGGATGGTGCGCGACGTCCAGGCGAAGCCGAGCGCGCCCGGCCGCCTGCGGTCGACCGCCGCGAGCAGGATCCACCCGGCGCCGAGCGAGGCGAAGAGCGGCACGGCCTGCCAGAAGAGCGCGTCCTTCCCGGCTCCCGGCGGACCGAGCACCGTCAGGGCGGCGAGGGCCGCCGCGACGTAGAGGACGAAGCCGAGCGCGAAGAAGAGGAGGATCCTCCAGGGCGCTCGCAGCGTTCCGTCCGTGAAGAGGGCCGACCGCCAGCCGGAACCCATCGACGAAAAACCCTCGAGCCGGTTACACCAGCTCGAGGGTCCGGGTGCGCAGCCGCGCGGCGATGAGGAGCGCCGCGAGGATCTTGACGACGTCGCCTACGATGAACGGTACGACGCCGAGCGCGATCGCCGCAGCGGGATCGCCGGTAAGGATCGCGAGCTGCGCCGTGCCGCCGGCGAGGATCACGAGCGAGCCGGCCAGCAGCGCGAGGCCGAGCCGGGCCATGGAGGCGATGCGCCCGCCGTTCGACGCCGCGCGCCCCGCGAGCATGCCCGCGACCGCGGCCGCCGCCGGGAAGGCGAGCAGGTAGCCGCCCGTCGGGCCGAAGAGCCAGCCGATCCCCGCCGCGCCGCCGGAGAAGACGGGCGCGCCGAGCATCCCGGCCGCGAGGTACGTCGCCTGGGAGGCGGCGCCGAGGCGCGGGCCGAGGAGCGCACCTGCGAGCAGCACGACCATCGTCTGGAGCGTGACCGGCACCTGCGTCCCCGGGATCCACACGGCCACGTAGGCGCTGAGCGCGGTGAGCAGCGCGAAGGCGACCACCATCACGACGCGCCGAGCGGCGCGGTTCGCGATCACCTCGACCCCGGCGATCCTGCGGAGCTGTAGCACCAGATTCGTCATCGTCACACCCTTTCCACCGAGAGAGCCACCGCATCGCCGCCACCGAGGCACAGCGTGGCCAGGCCGCGGCTCGCATCACGATCCTTCAGAGCGTGGAGCAGCGTGGTCAGGATCCGGGCGCCGGACGCGCCGATCGGGTGGCCGAGCGCGACCGCGCCGCCGTGCACGTTGACCCGGTCCCAATCCCAGCCGAGCTCCTTGCCGTCGGCGAGCGCCTGGACGGCGAACGCCTCGTTCGCTTCGATCAGGTCATAGTCGCCGATCGAGGCACCTTCCTTCTCCATGACTCGCCGCACGGCGCGGACGGGCGCGAAGAACAGCTCGCGCGGCGCGACGGCGCCGGTCGAGTACGCGTTGATCCGCGCCAGGATCGGCAGCCCGTGCGCCTCGGCGTACGCCTGGCTCGCGACCACGAGCGCGGCGGCGCCGTCGTTCAGCCCGGGCGCATTCCCCGCCGTCACGACCGGATCGGTCACCTCCGGCGGCATGTCCGTGAGGAACGCCGGCTTCAGCTTGCCGAGCGCCTCGAGCGAGGTATCGCGGCGCGGCGGCTCGTCGGTGTCGATGACCGTCGTGCCCTTGCGCCCCGCGATCTCGACCGGGACGATCTCCTCGCGGAACTTGCCCGCGTCGATCGCGGCGATTGCCTTCTGGTGCGACTCGAGGGAGAAGCGGTCGGCCTCCTCCCGCGTGATCCCGGCCTTCCACGCCGTGTACTCCGCGTGCCCGCCCATGTGGCACTGGCCGAAGGCGCACCACAGCCCGTCGTGGATCAGCCCATCGACGACCTGCTGCGTGCCGAACTTGATCCCGTCGCGGTAGCCGCGCAGGTAGTGCGGCGCGTTGGACATGGACTCCATCCCGCCCGCGACCATGAGGTGCGCATCGCCCGCGCGGATCGCCTGGGCGGCGAGCATGACCGCCATGAGCCCGGATCCGCAGACGCGGCTCACCGCCATGGCGCCGACGGACTCGGGCACGCCGCCGAGGATCGACGCCTGCCGGGCCGGCGCCTGTCCGAGCCCCGCAGAGACGACGTTGCCCATGATCACGTCCTCGATCTCGGCCGGGTCGATCCCCGCGCGCTCGATCGCCGCGCGGATCGCGATCCCGCCGAGCTCGGGCGCGGAGAGCGGGGCGAGCCCGCCGAGGAACCGACCGATCGGCGTACGCGCCGCGCCGACGATCACCGGTGTGCGTGCTGGATCTGCCATCATCTATCTCCTGGGCTTCCCACGCCTTGGTCCATGGGCCCCGGTGCGGAGCCGCGGGAAAATACGGCCCCGTCCGCCGACGGGCCAGGGGCCGGGGCTACTCTTCGATCAACGTCGGCCGCTCCTCCTTCGGGTCGAGCCGGCCCCATGCCACGCGCGGGTCGTGCTCGAAGATGAGGAGCCAATCCTCCTCACGGGCGCGGCCGAGGAGCCACCGCTTGCTCTCCAGCGTGACGAGCGGCTCGACGTCGTACCCCATGATCCACGGGAGCGGCAGGTGCGCGGACGTCGGGACGACGTCGGCCAGGAAGCACGCCGTCTGCCCCTCCGAAGTCAGCACGACCGACTGGTGGTGCGGCGTGTGTCCCGGCGTCGGCACGAGCCGCACGCCGGGGAGCAGCTCGTGCTCGCCCTCGACGAAGTCGAAGAGGCCGGCCGCCTCGACCGGGTCGAAGTTGTGCGGCAGGTAGCTCGCGCGGATCCGCTCGTTCCTGACGTGCGCCCACTCCCACTCGCCGCGCTGGACCACGTAACGCGCCTTCGGGAACGCGATCCGGACCTGTCCCTCCTCGTCGCGGTAGGTGTTGCCGCCCGCGTGGTCGAAGTGCAGGTGCGTGTCGATCACGTAGTCGACGTCGTCCGGCGAGAAGCCGGCGTCGCGGATCGCGTCCTCGAGACGCGTCGGCGAGCCGGCGTTCTCGATCCCGTAGATGCCGACGAACTTCTCGTCTTCCTTGTTCCCCGAGCCGTTGTCGATCAGGACGAGCGCATCCGGCGTCTCGACCAGGAGACAGCGCATGGCCAGCGGGATGCGGTTGCGCTCGTCGGCAGGGATGCGCCGCTCCCAGAGCGGCTTGGGCACCACGCCGAACATCGCACCGCCGTCCAGGCGCTGGAGCCCGGCCTCCAGTGCGTGCAGCCGGAATCGGCCCAGCTCGCGCGTGCGGCGCAGCGGCAGGTCGTCGACCGTCATCATATACTCTCGATGGATCGGGGGAGCGCGCTCCGCTTGCGCCGGCGACGCCGGCTCGCCAGGAGCGTCTCCAGCTCGGCCCAGTTCGTGACTTCGTACCCCTCGGCCCGCTCCAGGAGCCGCATCAGGACCTCGACCGTGGCGCGCGCATCGCCGAAGGCGCGGTGCCGTGCGTCGTTGTCGATGCCGAAGTACTCGGAGAGCGAGCCCAGCGACCGGCTCGCGACCTCGGGGACCACGCGCCGGGCCAGCTTGACGGTGCAGAGGCGCCGCCCCGCCAGCCCCTCACCCGTTGCGCGCTCCAGTTCGTGGTGCAGGAAGCCCCAGTCGAAGGCGACGTTGTGCGCGACGAACACTCCGCCCGTGAGCAGTCGCCGGACCTCGCCGGCGATCTCGTCGAAGCGCGGCGCGTCACGCACCATCTCGTCCGTGATGTTGGTCAGTCGAGTGATGAAGGGGGGGATCGGCCGCTCGGGGTTCACCAGCGTCGTGAACTCCTCGAGGACCTCGCCGCTCCCACGCACGCGGATCGCGGCGACTTCGGTCACGCGGTCGCCGCGACCGGCACCGCCTCCCGTGGTCTCTACGTCGACGACGACGTACTCCAACGACCGGAGCGACTCCGCTCCGGCCGCACTCCCGTTCTCGGCTCCGTTCACCAGATGTCGTCTCGCATGATCGGTAGGGTCATGCAGCGTCCGCCGCCGCCGCCCCGCACCAGCTCCGCGCCCTCGAACGTGATGACCGCCTTCTCATCCTCTTCGATCTCGACTTCCCCGGTCAGGAAGTCGATCGAGTTCACGATCCTGTAACCCGCTTCCCGCTCGAGCTCCGCGTACGTGTGCTCGTTGCGCGAGTAGCCCAGGACCAGCCCCGGCCGGACCGCAACGAAGTTGCACCCGCTCGACCACTGCTCCCGCTCCTGGAAGATGCGGCGGTTGCCGCCGCAGAACACCGGCTCGAGCGGGAAGTCCACCTCACGCAGCGCCGCGAACAGGTTCGGCATCTCGCGCATCCCCCGGCGCCCCGCGCGGTAGTGCAGCACCGCGCACCGGTCCGGACCCACGAAGCTCGGCGGGAAGATCACGCAGCGGTCCCGGTCGATCATCGTGAAGATCATGTCCAGGTGGATCATCGCCCGGTCCGTCGGGAGCACCACCACCAGGATGTCCGTCACGCCCGTCCGCACCAGGTTCTCCGCTATGGTGTCGAACGCGCCGGGGCTCGACCGCTGTGACAGACCCATCATCACCAGGTCCGGCCGCAGCACGTGCACATCGCCGCCTTCGATCGTGTACCCGGCCCGCCGCTCTTCGCTCCCGTCGTAGATCAGTCCGGCGTTCCCCAGCATCGGGTGATACGTGAAGAGCGCCTTCATTAGGATCTCCTCCGTCCACCGGACGGTGTACTTCATCGATCCGATGATGACGCCCTCGTTGACCACCATCGCCGCGTCGCGAGTGAAGAACAGGTTCGGCAGCGGCGGCAGGTCGTACGTCGCCGTGTTCAACACCTCCTGGAGCGGGCCCTCCTCCGCCTCCCGTCCCTCGATGAAGAGCGAAACCAGATCCGACGCCGGGATCTCCAGGAGCTGGCGCGCCAGCGGCTCCGAACGCGCCACGTCCATCACACGCTCGATCAGGAACGGCCGCACCTCCGGCAGGTCTGCGATCTCTTCCAACAGGTCACGGACTTCGTAGACCTCACAGAACCGCGACAGGATCGCCTTGAACCGGTGATGCTCCTTGCGCCCGAGCTCGAGGTCGATGATGTCGTCGTAGAGGAAGTCCTGACGCGTCGACGGTGTGACCGCCAGCAGCTCCGCACCCGGCGAATGGCAGATCACGCCGCGGAGCCGACCGATCTCCGATGTCACCCGAACCCTCGAGGTCTCCATGCCACCCCCTCACTCTTCCGCTCTGCGACCCGTCGACGCCCCACGGCGCCGAACGGCACCGCTCGCCAGGGCGTACGACAACCCCTCCATCTCTACTGCCATGTTCACGTTCTTCAGCGCCACACCGTCCGGGACCCGCAACTGCACTGGCGCGAAGTTCAGGATCCCGCGCACCCCCGCCCGCACGACACGATCCACCAGACCCTGCGCCGCCGACGCCGGAACCGCAAGGATCACGATGTCGATCGAGCGCTCCGAGAGCCCCGCCTCCAGCTCCCGCTCCGAGCGCACCTCGATACCGTCCCACCGCTGCCCGATCTTTGCCGGGTCCGCGTCGAAGACCGCCTCGATGTGAAAGCCCTGACGCCGGAAATCCTGGTAGCCGTACAACGCCTGGCCGATCTTCCCCGCACCCACCAGCGCCACGCGCCACGTACGGACCAGCCCCAGGATCGAGCGCAATTCCTCGACCAGCTCGGGTACCGAGTACCCCAATCCCCGCTTCCCGAACGTACCGAACTGCGACAGGTCCTTCCGCACCTGCGCCGCCGTCGTCCCCGACCTACGCGCGAGCTCCTCGCTCGAGATCGTCGCCACACCGCCATCGAGGCATTCTACGAGCACGCGCAGGTAGACCGAAAGCCGGCCAACCGTCGGTTCCGCCACCTTCTTCATCTCTGATGCAGGACAGACAAGACTCGGGGGGCACTTGTGAAAGCATTCACAAACAAACTACGTGACGGCGACGATGGCGTCAATGCGATTCGCGGATGGGATGTGGATCCGGAGCGCGGTCGACGGGCCGTCCGGCACGAAGACCAGCTCGGCGCCGAGGAGCCGGGCGAGGCGGGTGGCCAGGTCGATCCTGAGCCCGCGGCGAGTCGAGTCGTCCGGTCCGTAAGGCTCGAGCGGGCAGTCGGGGATGTCGAGGATGAAACCGCTGCCATCGGCGGGTCGGGCACGGATCCGGATCGGCTTTCCGCCGGCGGCGTGAGCGATGGCGTCGAGGGTGAGTCGGACGAGGAGACGCAGGCGGTCGGGATCGGCCTCGATCCGGCCGAGCTCGCCATCGACGTGGAGCTGGCAGGCGGAGGGGCGCTCGCTGCCCTCGGGCCGCGGCCGAGCGGCCAGCTGCTGCAGGATGTCGCCGGGATCGCAGGCCGCGGCGTGGAGCCGCTCCTCGCCGGATTCGAGGCGGGAGACGTCGACCACGGCGTCGATGAGGTAGAGGAGCTCTCTCGCGGCGCGGGCGATGCGCCCGAGCGCGTCCCTGCCCCGCTCGGGCACATCGCCGAAGATGCCATCGGCGAGGAGCTCCTGGTAGCCGATGATGATGCTGAGCGGGCTTCGCAGGTCGTGGCTCAGCGCCGAAAGGAGGCGGCGCCGTCCGTCCTCGGCGCATTGCGCCTGGAGACGTTCCTCTTCGAGGCGGCGGTGGAGCTCGGCCGTGCGGCGTCGGGCGCGTACGAGGGCGGCCGCGAGGACGAGCGTCGCGAGGAGCAGTGCCGTCGTCAGCAGGGATGTCATGTGGCCCTGGCTCAGAGGAGCTGAGGCGAGTGGTCGAGTCGACCCACCTCCTCGGCGGCCCAGTCGCGGCGCTCGTCGGAAACGGGGCGGAGGATGAAGTATGCGATGACGACGCCCCCGAGGAGCGTAGTGACGGCGGCGGGCCTGCCGAGCCCCAGCCCGTCGGCGACGAAGGCCCAGATGAGCGGCCCGGCGATGGCGGAGAAGCGTCCGACCATGCCGTAGAGGCCGTAGAACTCGCCGATGCGCGCGGGCGGCGTGAGGCGGAGCATGTAGGGCCGGTCGGCGGCCCAGGTCCCGCCGAGCGCGATCCCGGCGACGATCGGCACGGGCCAGAAGAAGACCGGCGGCAGGCCGAGGAAGCCGAAGGCGGCGGTGGCCGCGAAGACGGCCATCCAGGTGAAGAGTACGCGGTCGAGCGCGCGCTTCGGCCCGATCCGGTCGACCACCTTCCCCCAGATGAAGCCGCCGATGACTGCGGCGATCGTCGCGACGACGAGGACGAGCGACGCCTCATCGGTCGAGAAGCCGACGTCGTTGGTCACGTAGACGCCGAGGAAGGCGATCACGGTGTAGACGGCGTCGGCGTAGAAGACGCGCCCGACGAGGAAGCGGAGCAGCCCCGGGAAGCGGCGTCCGGTGCGGACGGTCTCCGCGACCTGCCGTGCGGCGGCGCCGACGGAGGCGATGGTGAACTTGCGGTCGCGGCGTCGCTCGCGCACGAAGAGGAAGCACGGCAGCGCGAAGAGGAGGAAGAGGATCGCGGTGACGCGGAAGACGAGTGCGTATCGCTCGGTCTGTGCCGCCTGGGGCAGCGTGTCCACGCCGGCCAGGATCGCGCGGCCGACCAGGATCCCGATCAGCCCGCCGAGGTAACCGACGCCGATGCCGATCCCGCCGATCCGCCCGCGGTTCTCCTCCGTGCTGACCTCGGGGAGGAGCGCGTCGTAGAACTGGAGCCCCGCCTGATAGCCGATGTTGGCGATCGCGAAGAAGACCAGCGAGCGGGCGAGGCTTTCGGTGCCGAGGAAGAAGGTCAGCCCGACGCAGATGAGGGTCGACGCGACGAGGAACGGCATGCGCCGGGGCGCCTGGTCGGTCAGCGCGCCGAGGAACGGCGAGGCGATGAAGATGACCGCCATCGACAGGCTGTTCGCCAGGCTCCACGCCGTGTCGCTCGCGCCCATGACGTTGATGACCCAGAGTGCGAGGAACATCGAGGCGATGTTCATCGAGAAGATCGTGTTGGCCAGGTCGTAGAGGACCCAGCCCGTCACGGCCGCGCGGGAGGCGCGGGGCGCAGGGCCGGCAACGGCGTGTTCGGAGCTGTGCATGGGGTCTCGTCCCGTCTGGGTTGTCCAGGCGACGTCTACTCGGCCGCCGTGTCGGCCGCGGCGTGGTCCGTCGGGAATCCCGCGGCGCGGAGGGCGCGAGAGAGGCGGATGAACGCCTCCGGCTCGAGCGACTCGGGTCTGGCGGTCGGCTCGATCCCGGCCTCGCGGCCGACGGCGGCCACGGTCTCCGCGTCGAGGCCGTACCCGGGCGCGGAGCGGAGGATCTTCTGGAGCTGCTTCCTGCGCCAGGAGAACGCCGTGCGCGTGAGCGCGCGCAGGTCGCGCTCCTCCTCCACGGAGAGCGGCGGCGGGTGGTACGGCGTGATCCGGATCACCGCCGAATCCACGTCCGGAACGGGGCGGAACGCGCCGCGCCCGACCGTGAAGAGCCGCTCGACGGCCGCCACCGCGCGCACGCCCACGGAGAGTGCGCCGTAGGCCTTCCCGCCCGGCTCCGCCATGATCCGGTCGGCCACCTCCTTCTGGATCATGAGCACGATGCGCGCGGGTCGGACCGGCCGCTCGAGCAGCCAGAAGATCAGCGGCGATGTGATGTTGTAGGGGATGTTGCCCACCACCTTGAGAGCGGACACATCCTCGGCCAGCGCTTCCAGATCCTGCTCCAGCGCGTTGCCGTGCACGATCTCCACGCCCGGCACGCCGTCGAATTCCCGGCGCAGGGCGACGACGAGCTCGTCATCGAGCTCGATGGCGATGAGGCGCCGCACGGCTCCGGCGAGGTGTCGCGTGAGCGCGCCGGTGCCGGGTCCGATCTCGAGCACTTCGTCGCCGGGGCCGGCGCCGACCGCCTCCACGATCTTGCGCTGGAGGTTGGGATCGATCAGGAAATTCTGACCTAACGAGCGCTTGGCCCGGGCCATCGGGTCAGGTCGTGAGCAGTACGGCGGTCCGGTCGTCCTGCGGAACGGCCGGCCGGGCCTGCCGCGCGATGCGGAACAGGTGGTCGAGGATCTCGCGGGGCGAGCGGCTGCGCATGCGTGCGACTTCGGCGAGGAGCCGGTTCTCGCCGGCCACGCCGCCCGTCGGCGCGAAGGAGTCGGAGAGCCCGTCCGTGAAGAGGCAGAGCATGTCCGCACCCGAGCGCCAGGCGACGACGCCCTCGTCGAACGTCTCGCCCGGCTGCGTGCCGAGCGGCGGACTCGTCGCGCCGAGCCGCTCGGCGCAGCCCTGCTCGTCGATCAGGAACGCGTGCGGGTGGCCCGCGTTCGCGTAGCGCAGCGTCCCCGCCTCCGGGTCGACGACGCCGTAGAAGAGCGAAAGGTGCATCTCCGTCGACTCGAGCTCGTCGATCAGCGCCTCGTGCAGGCGCCGGAGCACCTCGCCCGGCGGCCCGGCGTCCTGGGCGTAGATCGCGGCGGCGCTCATGACCATGGCCATGATGAGCGCTGCCGAGAAACCGTGGCTCGAGACATCGCCGATCATGACGCCGATGCGGTCGCCCGAGAGCCGGAAGAGGTGGTAGAAGTCGCCACCGACGGACTCGGCGGGGACGCATCGCGCGGCCACGTCGATGCCATTGAAGCCGGAAGCGTCCGGGAGCAGCTTGAGCTGGAGGTGGTGGGCCAGCTCGAGCTCGCGCTCGAGCCGCTCGCGCCGGACGCTCTCGGCCATGAGCCGGTGCGTCTCGAGCGCGGCGCCGACCTGACTCGCGATCGCCGTGAGCAGCCGCGCATCGCCCGCCGTGAAGCGCACATTCGTCCTCCGGCCGACCAGCGTGATCACGCCGATCGTGCGCGACTGTCCATTGCGGGGCGTGAAGTTGATCGGGACCGAGAGGAACGCCTCCTGCCCCTGCGGGCGCGGATCCATCGTCGTGGTCCGGGGCAGCCGCTTGCCTCGCTCCACGTTGACCAGCTTCCGCTCGCGGAAGACGAGGGCCGTGACCGAATCCGGATCGTCGATCGGGATCGGCCCGCTGAGCCCTTGCTCGCCCACCGCGGCGGCCAGGTGCAGCGCGTTGTCGGTCGTGTCGAGGACCCAGAGCGAAGCGCGCTTGGCCGCGAGCACGTCCGCGACGTCGCTCAGGATGCGGTGCGCCGCCGCGTCGAACGAGACCTCGGTGCCCAGCACCTCGCTGATCGAGTAGAGGAGGTTGATCTCCTCGTAGCGCTCGCTCAGCTCCCGCGCCGCCGACCGCGCCTCGCCCTCGTAGCGGAGCACGGCAGCGAGCGAGTCGACCAGGAACTCGGCCGTGGACGCGCTGCCGTCGAGGCCATCGATCTCGACCAGTAGGGACGGGCCGTCGTCGCCCGGGCCGAGCGCGCGGCAGATGGCGTGCTCGGACGGCTCACGGTTGCAGGGGCTTTCGGCCGGGTGAAGGCGCTCCGTGCGCTCGCCGTCGCGCTTCCAGACCCAGACCTCCACGCCCGGCTGCGCGCGACGGAACGAATCGAGGACGCCGAAAGCGGCACGAGGGAGCCGGACGGCTTCTTCGAGGGCGCGGTCGATCACTGCGCCCACGTCTTCTCCTCAGTCGATTCGGGTTCGCGATGGAGCACCATCGTGATGGAGTTGCCGCGCTCGTTGAACTCGACGCGGTCCATCAGGGTGCGGATGAGATAGATGCCGCGACCGCAGGGCCGCGTGAGGTTGCAAGGGAGCGTCGGGTCCGGGAGCGAGTCCGGGTCGAAGCCGCGGCCTTCGTCCGTCACCCGCACCACGACCGCTTCGGCGGCGACCTTCGCCTCGACGAGGACCCGCTTCCGCGGATCGCGCGCGTTGCCGTAGAGCATGGCGTTGGACAACGCCTCGGTGACGCCCACGCGGAGCTTGAGGCCGACGCGCTCGCAGTCGAAGCCGGCCTCGTTGCAGCGGGCCATCAGATACTCGACCGCGCGCTCGATCGCCTGCAGATCGTTGGGCAGCTCCAGTACGAAGTTGGCACGCATGGGACTCGACAGGGGACCCGTCCGTCGGGGCGGTCGCTCGGGCCGGCCGCCCCGTCACGCCGCCGAATGCCGGCGGCCGGGCCGTGACGGGCGGCCGGTGTTTTCCTTGGGGAAGTTAACGCCCGTAGCGGAAAAACGGTAGGTCAGAACGAGGAAAGCGCCTCGTCGCGGCTCTTCGAGATCTGGAACAGCGTGTCCAACTTGGTGAGTTCGAAGAGCGTGCGCAGGTCCTCGTTCAGGTTGGCCAGACGGAGCTCGCCGCCCTGTTCGCGGATCTTCTTCGACAGACTGACGAGCACGCCGAGCCCCGAGGAATCGATGTAGCCGGTCTGTGCGAAGTCGATCAGGAACTTGCGCTCGCCGCCCTCCAGCTCCTGGAGCACCTTTTGTTTGAGCTCCTGCCGGTTGCCGACGATGAGCTGTCCTTCCACGTCGATGATGGTGACGTCGTTCTCTTTCTTCACAGCAAAGCTCATGGCTCCCCCGTCGCACGAGTGTAGTCGCAGTTTGGCGCCCGGCCGCTCGGCGGGCAATTTCGGTGCCGGCCGCGGCCTAGGCCTGGAGCGCGGTAATGCACGCCACATCCATAATGTCACCCGCGCTCGCTCCACGCGAGAGGTCGTTGAACGGCCGGGCGAGGCCCTGGACGATCGGCCCGAGCGCGGTGGCGCCGGCGAGCCGCTCGACGAGCTTGTAGGCGATGTTGCCCGCGTCGAGATCCGGGAAGATCAGGACGTTGGCCCGGCCGTCCAGCGGCGAGTCGGGCGCCTTGCGGCGGGCGACGTCGCTGATCAGCGCCGCGTCGGCCTGGAGCTCGCCGTCGGCGGCGACGTCCGGCTCCAGTTCCCGGAACCGCGCGAGCGCCTCGCGCATCTTGGTCACGCTCGGCCCCTCGGCGCTGCCGCGCGTCGAGTACGAGAGGAACGCGACGCGCGGCTCGTCGCCTACGATGCGCCGCCGGTCGGCGACCGCCGCGCGAGCGATGTCGGCGAGGGTGGCCGCGTCCGGATCCGGGTTCACGCCCGCATCCGCGAAGGTGAGCACCTCCTCGTCGGGCCCGCGGAACGGCGGCACGACCATGTAGAAGGAGGACGACACCCGCTGGATCCCGGGCGCGGCGCCGATGCAGCGGAGCGCCGCGCGGAGCACGTCGGCGGTCGAATGCACGGCGCCCGCAACGGCGCCGTCGGCCTCACCGGATTGGACCAGTAGCGCACCGAAGAAGAGCGGGTCGGTCACGCGCTCGTCGGCTTCAGCGCGCGTCATCCCGCGTGCCGCGCAGAGCCGGTGGAGCAGTGCGCCCAGCTCGTCCCGGCGCGGGTCGCGGAAGGGATCGGCGATCTCGACGGCATCCGGGTCGCCGCCGGCGTCGGCCAGCCCCTGGCGAGTCTTGTCGACCGGACCGAGGAGGATCGGCCGGACCAGCTCGTCGCGCTGGAGTCGGGCGACGGCGGCCAGCGTGCGCTCGTCTGCGCCCTCGGGGAAGACGATCCGCCTGCGGACGGCGCCCGCGCGGGCCCGCACGCCCTCGAGGAACGCGCTCACGCCCCGCTCCGTTCCCGGTGCTTGGCGACCAGCCGGTCGCGCACGATCGGCGAGACGAACTCCCCCACCTCGCCGCCGAGCAGCGCGATCTCGCGCACCAGAGAGGCGGAGAGGAAGGAGTATCTCACGTCCGGCGCGAGGAAGAGCGTCTCGATCCCGGGCATGAGCTGCCGGTTCATGAGCGCCATTTGGAACTCGTACTCGAAGTCGGAGACGGCGCGCAGCCCGCGCACGATGAGCGAGGCGCCGCGCTCGCGGGCGAAGTCGACCAGCAGCCCCTCGAACTCGGCGACCTCGACGCGCGGCTCGTCGGCGAAGACCTCGCGGATCATGGCGACGCGCTCGTCGATCGTGAAGAGTCCGCGCTTCACGTGCGTCGCACTGTGGGCCACGGCCACGATGAGCCGGTCGACGAAGCGCAGCGCGCGGTGCACGATGTCCTCGTGGCCGTTCGTGATCGGGTCGAACGAGCCCGGGTAGATCGCGGTCCGTCCGTGAGTGGCTGTCGTCATTCGGGTGCGGGGATGGAGGTGAGTGCCGTGTCGCCGTAGCGCCGGGTCCGCGCGCCCGGCAGCTCCGGCATGGGCTCGTTCGCCCGGTGTTCGATCCATAGCCAGCCGGCGAACGGCCGCGCCGCGAACGTTCGGGCCAGCGTCTCGGCGTAGCCGTGCCCGTACGGCGGGTCGGCGAGCGCCACGTCGAAGGAGAACGGCTCGAGCCGCTGCGCGTAGGCGATGGCATCTGCGCGCACGACGGTCGCCTGGTCCTCGGCGCCGAGCCGTTCGATGTTCGCGCGCAGCGCGCGCAGCGCGCCGCCCGCCCGTTCGACGAACGTCGCGTGCTCGGCGCCGCGGCTCAACGCTTCCAGGCCGAGCGCGCCCGAGCCGGCGAAGAGGTCCAGCACCCTCGCGCCGGGCAGCTCCGGCTGGAGCGCGCTCATCCACGCCTCCCGGATCCGGTCGGTCGTGGGACGCGTGTCCCGCCCCGGCGGCGCCTCGATCCGCCGTCCGCGCCAGCGACCGGCGATGATCCTCATTCCGCCGGCCGCAAGTCGACCAGCTTCGCCTGCAGCTCGGTCCGCCCGTTCCAGCGGTTCTCCTGGAGCTGGAACGCCACGTCCAGCCGCTGACGGCCGAGGTCGAGGTCGCCGATGCGGTCGGCCATGCGGAAGCCGATCGCGCCGAGGCGCGTGCCGTCCTGTGCGAGCTCCAGCTTGAGGTGCCCGTCGCCGACGACGCGCGGCGAGCCGTTCACGCCGACACCTCGCGCCACCAGGACCGGCGTCGGGTTGCCCACACCGAACGGCCCGAAGTGGCGGAGCAGATGGTACAACTCCTCGTTCGCCGCCCGCAACGGCAGCTCGAGGTCGTACTTCACCTCCGGGATCAGGTCGTCCGGACCCAGGACCGTGTGGGCGTAGGCGTCGAACGCTTCGCGGAACGCGTCGACGCGGTCGGGGAGGATGTCGAGCCCGGCCGCGGCCGCGTGGCCGCCGTAGCGGAGCAGGTGCTCGCCGCACGCGTGCAGCGCTTCGTAGAGGTGGAAGCCCGGGATCGAGCGCGCGCTCCCTCGCGACGGGCCGCCCGCCGGATCGAGGGCAATCAGCACGACCGGCCTGTGGATCCGCTCGACGACCCGCGAGGCGACGATCCCGATCACGCCCGGGTGCCAGCCACCGGCGGCGAGGACGACGGCGCGGTCGCGCTCCGGGTCGTAGTCCGCCTCCAGCAGCTCGAGCGCCTCGGCGAGCATCTCGCGGTCGACCGCCTGCCTCCGCCGGTTCTCCTCATCGAGCATCTGCGCGATGCGGTCCGCCTCGACCTCGGACTCGGTGAGCAGCAGCTCTACGCCGAGCGACGCCTCGCCCATCCGCCCGACGGCATTGATCCGCGGCGCGACCACGTGCCCGACCTGGCCGGCGCTCAGGGGCGCGTCGTCCCCGGACGCGAGGCCGGCGCGCCGGAGCAGCGCCCGGAGCCCCGGGTTGCGCGTCTGCGGCATGAGCCGTAGCCCGTAGCGCACGAACGCCCGGTTCTCATCCAGGAGCGGCGCCAGGTCGGCCACCGTCGCCAGCGCGACGAGGTCGAGGTAGTAGAGCAACGCGTCCGGGTCCACGCCCCGCGCCGTATACAGCGCCTCGCAGAGCTTGTAGGCGACACCCGCGCCGGCGAGCCCCTTGTACGGGTATGCGCAGTCGGGTCGGTTCGGGTTGACCACCGCCGCCGCGGGGGGGAGCGTGTCGCCCGGCGTGTGATGGTCGGTCACGACGACGTCGATCCCGGCCGCCGCCGCATCGGCGATCGCGTCGTGCGCCAGGATCCCGCAGTCGCCCGTCACGATGAGGGTTGCGCCGACCTCGCGCGCGCGACGCACGCCCGCGGGGCCGAGGTCGTAGCCGTCTCTCATCCGGCTCGGCACGAACGGCTCGACGCGGCCGCCGAGCGCACGGAGCGCCCGGGTGAAGATCGAGGCCGCGCAGATCCCGTCGACGTCGTAGTCGCCGTGGACGAGGATCGTCTCACCGCGGCGAATGGCCGTGTCCAGGCGCTCGACCGCCTGCTCCATCCCGGCGAGCATGAATGGGTCGTGGAGCTGGTCGAGACGCGGACGCAGGAAGCGCTTGGCGGCATCTTCGTCGGCGTAGCCGCGCGAAACGAGGAGCCGGCACGCCTCTTCGGGCAGCCGGAGCGCGCGCCCGAGCGACGCCGCGGCCGCGTCGGAGGCGACGCCGCGCAGCACCCAGCGCCGGGGCGGATTCGTTACGTTCGTCGAGTGAGGCATCGGCGCCAAAGCTAGTGGCGCGCGCCGGGGCGAAGCAAGGCGACGACTGCCCGTACGCCGCGGCCCTGCGGCCTCACTGCGCGGGGGTCAGGATCACGCCGCACGCCTCGCAGCGCACCAGCGTCGTCGCCTGCTGGATCTCGACCTGCTGCTGGATCGGGACCACGCCGAAGCAGTGGCCGCACGCCCCGTCCGCCGTGAGCGCCGTGATCACCACGCGCGTCTTTCCCGCGCGCACCCGCTCGTACAGCCGCGCCGCCATCGGGTCGAGCCGCACCCGCTGGTTCTCCCGACGGTCCCGAAGCACCGCGAGCTCCCGTTCCAGTGCGCCGCGCGCCTCGAGCAGCTCCGCCCGCTTCGGCTCCATCTCCTCGCGCGCCTGGTCGAGCTTCTTCGCCAGCTCGTCCAGCTTCAGCTCCGTGCGCGTGAGCTCCTCCATCACCTGGATCGCCTCGGTCTCATCCGCCTCGACCGCGGTCCGGATCAGGTGCAGCTCCGTCCGGATCGCCGCCTCCTCGCGCACGTTGCGAATCCGCTCGAGCCGCTCTTCGGTCCTCCGCAGGCGTTCCCGCTTGTCCTCCGCCGCGCGGTTCAGTCGGCGCGACGCCTCGCGCAGCTCCTCGAGACGGTTCCGCCCCGCGGCGATCTCACGCTCGAGCGCAACGACCGGCGCCTCGACTTCCTCGACCAGCGGATCGTACGCCGTCAGCTTGCCCTCGACTCCTACGATCTCCGCATCCAGCTCCTGGAGCGCCATCAGTGATCGGTAGAGTTCGTCCATGCTCCTTCCCTTGGTGGGGGTGGAAAAGGTTCAGGCATTCGCCCGTAAGTACCTTCTATATCTGGCACTTAGCTTAAACCCCATACCTTTGAGCTCAGATCCGAGCTCGTGCAGCGCGCGGTTCACGTCCGTAAGCTCGCGCAGCACGTCGACGGCGCCGTCGCCGGCGGACTGGAGCTGCCGACGCAGGGCGTCCTTCCGCTCGAAGAGCGTCTGGGCGCGGAGGTCGCCGACGAGCTCGGCGAAGATCCGGTCGGCATCGCCCAGCTCCTCGGGGTCGCCGATGAGCCGCTGGAGCGCGTCGAGAGCGGGACCGGTGAGGCCGAGGATGTCGGGCGAACGGCCCTGGAGCCCACCGGTCTGGACGAGCGCCTCGAAAATGGCGCGGTAGGCGGGATCGGCCAGATCCGTGGGCTGGAGCGCCTCGGCCGCTTTCGGGATGCGGGATTCATCGCGGAGCAGGAGCAGGATCAACTTCTTTTGTGCGGCCAGGCCCGCGGGCATGGACCGGTGCGGCCGCTCCGGGCGCTCGACTCGCCGGGCCGCGCGGGGCCGCTCGCCCGGCGCGGCGAGCAGTTCGGCCTCGAGCGTCTCGCGGCGCACGCCGGTCCGTTCGGCCACTCGTGCGACGTAGATGTCGCGGAGCGCCGGGTCGACGGCGGCGCGCAGCGTGGGGAGCAGGCCGTCGAGCGCCTTGCGTGTGCCCTCTGCGCCCTCGAAGTACCCACGCGAGTCGAGGATCTGGAGTTTGCGGTCGAGGACGTCGACGGCGGCGTCGAGGAACGGCTTCAGCGCCTTCGCGCCGCCCGCCCGGACCAGCGAGTCGGGGTCCTCGCCCGGCGGGAGGGTGACGACGAGGGGGTGGATGCGGGCCGTGAGCAGCGCGTCCGCGGTCCGGAACGTCGCGCGCAGCCCTGCGGCGTCGCTGTCGTAGAGGAGCAGCGCCTGGCGCGTGTAGCGCCCCAGGAGCGCGGCCTGCTCGGCGGTCATCGCGGTGCCCAGCCCAGCCACCACGTTCTCGACGCCGTGCGCGGCGAGGGAAACGTAGTCCATGTACCCTTCGACGACGAGCGCCGCGCCCTCCCGCCGGATCGCGCCCTTCGACCAGGCGATCCCGTAGAGGTGGCGCCCCTTGTTGTAGACCGGCGTCTCGGGCGAGTTGAGGTACTTGGGCGCGCCCTCCCGCGCGCGCCCGAGGATGCGCCCGCCGAAGGCGATGATCCGCCCGCCCGGATCGGCGATCGGGAAGATCAGCCGGTCACGCAGCCGGTCGTAGGGCTCGTCGACTCGCTCGCTCGTCTTGACGAGCCCGGCCTCCAGGAGCACGTCGTCGGTGATTCCGTGCCTGGCCGCCGCATCGCGCAGCGCGCGCCAGTCGTCGGGAGCGTAACCCAGACGGAAGCGGCGTGCCACCTCCTCGGAAACGCCACGCCGCTCGAGGTACTCGCGCGCCTTCCGGCCCGCCGATTCCCAGAGGCGCTCCTCGTAGAAATCGACGGCGAACGCGATCGCCTCGTACAGAACGCGGTAGGGGTCCTCGGTCGGACGCGACGCGGATGTGTCCGGGATCTCGATCCCCACGCGCTCGGCCACCTTGCGGACCGCGTCCTGGAAGCCGAGCCCGGCGTGTTTCATCAGGAAGGTGTAGACGTCGCCCGCCTCGCCGCAACCGAAGCATTTGTAGAAGCCCCGCGCGGGCACGACGTGGAAGGAAGGGGTCTTCTCCTTGTGGAACGGGCAGTTCGCCCAGTAGCTGCTCCCCTTCTTCTTGAGCGGGACGTACTCCCCGACGATCTCGACGATGTCGGCGCGTTCGCGCACCTCTTCGACGATCGTCTCCGGGATCATTCGAGCTCCGCAATGGTGACGCCGGCGCCGCCCTCACGGGGCTCGCCCAGGCGATAGGACCGGACCTGTGGGTAATCGCGCAGCAGCTCCGTCACGCGCTCGCGCACCGCGCCGGTGCCCTTGCCGTGGATGATGCGCAGCCAGGGCAGGTCGGCCAGGATCGCGGCGTCGAGCGCGGAGACGAGGCGGCCCTCGACCTCCTCGACGCGCAGCCCGCGCAGGTCGACCTCGGGGCTGGCCTGCACCTCGGGCGCGGACCACGCTCTCTGGCGCGGCTTCGGCTTTTCGCTCTCCTTCTCCTCGGGCAGCACCTCGAGCCCCGCCGCTGGGACCTGGAGGCGGAGCCCGCCGGTCTCGACGGTCGCGCGGCCGTCGCGCAGCTCGACGACGCGGCCCGTCGCGCCCGTTGCGACGATGCGGACGCGCCGCCCGATGGCCGGCGGCTCGGTCTGCGCGGCCGCCCGGCCGACCAGCTCGGCCTCGGGCGTGCGCTCGGCCTGCCGCCGCGCGGCCTCCTCGACCCGGCGGCGGGCACGGCGCGCGGCCTCGTCCAGCTCGGCCGTGTCCACCTCGGCCGCCTCGCGGACCTCCCGGATCGCGGCCTCGACCTGTTCGCGCGCCTGGAGCAGGAGGTCGCGCGCCTGCTGACGCGCGCGCCGCTCCGCGTCCTTCTCGCGCTTGCGGATCTGGTGCTCGCGCTCCTCCACGCGGCGGCGCAGGTCGAGCGCTTCGGCGCGCGCGGCCTCGGCCGCGGCGAGCGCTTCCGCCATCGCGCGCTCCTTTTCCTCCAGCTCGAGGAGCAGCTGCCCGACCTCGCGTTCGCCCTGCGGCACGAACGACTCAGCCAGCGCGAGCAGGTCATCCGGGAACCCGAGCCGCCGTGCGATGGCCAGACCGTAGCTCCGGCCCGGCACGCCCTTGATCAGGCGGTAGGTCGGGCGCAGCTCCCGCGAGTCGAACTGGAGCGACGCGTTGACCACGCCCGGCTCCGTACTCGCCAGCATCTTGAGCTGCCCCAGGTGCGTCGTCGCGACGGTGAAGGTGCCGCGCCGCGTCAGGTCGACCAGGATCGCCTGTGCGAGTGCGCCGCCCTCTGCGGGGTCGGTCCCGCTCCCGATCTCGTCGATCAGGACCAGCGACTCCGCGTCCGCCTCGTCGACGATCTCGCGCAGGTTCTTCAGGTGCGCCGAGAAGGTCGACAGGCTCGCCTCGATCGACTGCTCGTCGCCGATGTCGGCGAAGATATCGCGGAAGATCGGGAGCCGGCTCCCCTGCCCGATCGGCGGGATGATCCCGGCCTGCGCCATCGCGCTGATCAGGCCGATCGCCTTGAGGAGCACCGTCTTGCCGCCGGTGTTCGGCCCGGAGATCAGGAGGGTGCGCTCACCCGGCTCGAGCGCCAGGTCGAAGGGGACGACGGGGTCCGGCCCCGCGAGGAGCAGCGGATGACGGCCCTTCACCACCACGTACTCGCGCGAGCCGGGTGGGAGCAGCGTGGGGCGGCGGCCGTCGTACTCCAGCGCGTAGCGCGCCCGGGCGTAGAGCGAGTCCAGCGCGACCAGCGCCTCGAGTGCGACCTCCAGCGCCTCGCGGTGCGGGCGCAGCCGGTCCGTCAGCTCGCGGAGGATGCGCTGGACCTCGCGGGCCTCGGCCAGCTCCAGCTCGCGCAGGCGGTTCATCATCTCGATCGCGACCGGCGGCTCGACGAAGAGCGTGCCGCCGGTCGCGGACTCGTCGTGGACGATCCCGCCGACCTCGGAGCGCCCCTCGCGGCGCACCGGGATCACGTACCGCCCATCGCGGATGCTGATCGACGCATCGGCCACGCGCACGCGCTCGGGCAGCGAGGCGATGTACGCCTCGAGCTTTTCGACGATGCGTGACCTCGCACCGCGGATCTCTCGCCGCAGCCGGGCGAGCTCCTTCGACGCCTCGTCGCGGACCTCGCCCGCGTCGTCGATCGCGCGGCGGATCGCCTTCTCTTCGTCCTCCAGCTTGAGCAGACGGCCCGCGATCTCCGCCAGGAGCGGGTAGTCGTCCGTGTGCTGCAGCAGCGCGCGGCGGCTCGTGCGCGAGGTGTGCATGAGCTTTTCCGCATCGCGCAGCATCGCGCCCTCCCAGACCGAGCCGGGGATCGCGAGGCGCCGCAGCGGCTCGCGCAGGTCGGGGATCGGCGACGCGAGCCACCCCTCGCTGCGGAGCAGGAAGCCGATCATCTGGTCGACGCGCCGCAGCTCGGGCTCGACCCACGCCGGCGCGTCCGACGGCTCGAGCGCGCGCACGGCCTCGGCGCCGAGCGGCGTGGCGGCGTACCCCGCCACGAGGTCCAGCGCCTCTGAAAACTGAAGGACTCGAAGCGCGTGACGATTCATGGATCCAGGTACCCCACAACCACCTCGGCGAGCCGCGACCTCACGCCTGCCCGAGCTCCTCCCGCGCGATCCGATTCGCCTCCCGGCCCTCGAATCGGCCCTTGATCCGCGGCGCGATCCGGCCCATCACCGCGCCGATGTTGTTCGCGCCCCCGGCGATCGCCTCGCGGACCATCTCCCGCACCTCCGCCTCCGAAAGCTGCGCCGGCAGGTACTTGCGCAGGATCTCCGCCTCCTGCTCCTCCTTCTCCGCGAGCTCGGTCCGCCCGCCGGCCCGCATCTGTTCGGCCGACTCGCGCCGGCGCTTGATCGCGCTCGAGAGGACCTCGATCACCTCGGCGTCCGACAGCTCGTGCCCCACCTCGATCTCCCGGTTGCGCACCTCCGAGATCGTCATCGTGAGCAGCGACGTCGCCAGCTTGTCACGCCCGCGCCGCGCCTCGTTCAGGTCCTCGCGCAGCCGGTCCTTCAGCGATTCCGCCATGCCTCTCCCCCCTCTCTCGGGCGACGGTCGATCCGCCGGATTGCGACGCCGGTCCGCCCGCTCGCCCCTCCTCATTTGCCACGCCGGCGTCGGGGCCGGCGAGCCGGGCCTCAACCCGGAGGCCACTCCAGCGCGCGGCCGCCCAGCACGTGCAGGTGGATGTGGTCCACCGACTGCCCCGCGTCCGGCCCCGTGTTCATGACCAGCCGGTACCCGCCGTCGGCCACGCCCTCCGACTTCGCGACCTCCTTGGCCGCCAGGTAGAGCCGGCCGACCAGCTCGGCGTCCGACGCCTCGAGCGCGTTGACCGAGGCGATGTGCCGCCGCGGGATCACCAGCACGTGTACGGGCGCCTTCGGGTCGATGTCCCGGAACGCGACCGTCTCCTCGTCCTCGCGCACGATCTTCGCCGGGATCTCGCCGGCGACGATCTTACAGAAGATGCAGTTGTCCGCCATCTGGCTCCTCCTTCGCTGGCCCGCACGTCCCTCGCGGCTATGGCAGCGCCCCGCCGCGCGACGAAAGCTTCGTCCCCCAAAATTTACAAGGAGGCCCCATGTCCGACCCCGTCGTCCGGGGCGCCCGCCCCGGCGCCCCCGCGCATCCCGAGTGGGTCGCGCCGCCGACGCTGCCGTGGGACGTCGACACGTGGTCCGAGGAAGCGCGTCGGTCGTACCGTGTGGCGCTGCGCCGCCTCGGCCTGGTCGCCGAGCCGCGCCTCGCCGTCTACGACGCCGGCGCGCCGGCCGAGGCCGGACCCGGCCTGGCCCCTCTCTTCGAGCGCGCCGACGAGGTGCTGGTCGCGCTGTGGTCCGCCGGTGACCCGGAAAGTCGCGTGCCGGTCGCCGAAGCGCTGGCGCACGTGGACGCGATGCGCGGCGTCGACCCCGACGTCAACGGGCCGTGAGGAGCACGGACCACCACTCGTGCTCGACGTCCTCGCGGGTGACGTCGAAGCCCGCCGCCTCTGCCGCGGCGACGACGCGGTCGGTCTCCGTCGTGAGGATCCCGCCGAGGATGGCGCGCCCCGGCGCACCGTCGCCCGCGGACAGCACGCGGCGGAACGCGGGGAGGAGCGGGATCAGCACGCCACTCAGCACGTTGGCCACGATGAGGTCGATGCGCCCCGGGCCGAGCGCGTCGAGGTACGCGTCGTCGACGAGCGCCGTCTCCAGCGCGACCGCGTCGGTCACGCCGTTGCGCTCGACGTTCTCGCGTGCATTCGGGATCGCGACCGGGTCGCTCTCGACGGCCAGGACGTCCGCGGCGCCCAGCTTGACGGCGGCGATCGCCAGGATCCCCGATCCGGTCCCCACGTCGAGGACGCTGTCGCCGGGGCGGATGGCCGCCTCGAGGAGGCGCAGCACGCCGCGCGTCGAGGCGTGCTCGCCCGTGCCGAACGCCATCTGCGGATCGATCCAGAGGACGATGTCCTCCGGGCCGGCCTCGGGCTCGGTCCAAGTCGGCGCGACGATGAGCCGCTCGCCCACGCGCCTGGGCTGCAGCCCGCGCCGCCACGTGACCGCCCAGTCTTCATTGGGCTGCCAGCGCCACGACAGCTCGAGCTCCGCACCGGGCGCGTAGGAGCGGAGCGTCTCGCGCGCTTCTTCGACGAAGGTTTCGGGGTCGTCCGGCGGCGGGAGGTATGTGCTCCACCCGTCCGCCTCTTCGACGATCGCCGTGCCGCCCAGCGCGATCAACCCTTCCGCGATCGCGCCGCCCGCCTCATCCGAGGGGGCGTGCACCGTCAGCACCAGCCATCGATCCGGGACCATCGACCCGCAGCGTTCGGGGGGAAAGCTCGTCACCGCCCGGAAGGTACCGCGGCGAACGGTCGACTTCAAGCGCGCGGGCGCTCGAATTGCATTCGCGTGCCGGCGGCCGGGCCCGGCCGGGCCTTGCGACCCGGCAGGACCGGGAGCGGCGGCCGGGGATCGCCGGGACAGCGCGCGGAAATCACGGGGATCGAGGAGGGGGCAATGACGAACGCGACGCGGGAGCGGGTCCGGGAGAACGTTTCAACGGAGGTGCGGCGGCGGCTGCGCCGCTGGAGGCACTGGCCGCCCGTCGGCCTCGTGCGGTTCGGCAGCCTCCGCCGTACCCGGCCCATCTGCCCGAACTGGGGCTTCGGCCGCGGCCGTCCGGTCGACCGGTACTACATCGAACGCTTCCTTGCCGCCCACGCGGCCGACATCCGCGGGCGCGTCCTCGAGATCGGCTCGGACGCCTACACCCGCGCCTTCGGCGGCGACCGCGTCACGCGGCGCGACGTGCTGCACGTCGCCGACGCCGCGCCGGGCACCACCATCGTCGCCGACCTGGCCGATGGCCGCGGCATCGAAAGCGATGCCTTCGACTGCGCGATCATCACCCAGACGCTCCAGTGCATCTACGACGTGGCGGCCGCCGCGCGCACGATCCACCGCATCCTCCGCCCCGGCGGGACCGCCCTCGTCACGGTCCCGGGGATCAGCAAGATCAGCCGGCACGACATGGACCGCTGGGGCTACTTCTGGAGCTTCACCACGGCCTCCGCCCGGCGGCTCTTCGAGGACGCGTTCCCCCGCGGTGACGTCCACGTCGAAGCCCACGGCAACGTGCTGGCCGCCGCCGCGTTCCTCTACGGCATCGCGGCCGAGGAGCTGCGCACCCGCGAGCTCGACCACGTCGACCCGGACTACGAGCTCCTCATCACGATCCGCGCACGGAAGGCGGGGCGGCGGAAGTGAGGCGGCCGCGGGCGCGGCGCGCCCGGATGTGGCTGCGCCGCACGCGCGCCCGCCTCCTGCCGGGCGCCGCCATACTCGGCTACCACAGCATCTCGGAAGGCGACGACCCCCTCGGCCTCGCCGTCTCGCCCGCCCGCTTCGCCGAGCACCTCGAGGTCCTCGCCCGACGCACGCGCCCCATGCGCCTCGACGCCCTCACCCGCGCGCTCCGCGACCGACGGGTCCCGCCCCGCGCCGTCGTCGTGACCTTCGACGACGGTTACGCCGACCTCCTCCACGCCGCGGCGCCCCTCCTCGAACGCCACGACGTCCCCGCGACGGCGTTCGTGACCACCGGCTCGCCCGGCCAGGTGTTCCCGTGGGATGCCCGCACCGCGAGCGCCCCGGCCCGGCTCCAGGACAACGCCCCTGGCTCCGGACGCAGCGACGGATCGGCGCCAATGACGCGTCGCGCACTCACCATCGCCGAGCTCGCGACGCTGGCCGGGAAGGAATGGATCGAGGTGGGCGCGCACACCATATCGCACCCGCGCCTTGCCGACCTCGAGCCGGAAGCGCAACGCAGGGAGATCCAGGGCGGCAAGGCCGCGCTCGAAGAAGTGCTGGGGCGGCGGGTGGAGAGCTTTTCCTACCCGCACGGATCGGTGGGCCGAAAGACGGTCACGCTGGTCCGGCAGGCCGGCTACGAGCGCGCGTGCACCAGCGTCTTCGACGTCGCACACGCCGGGAGCGACCGCTGGCGTCTGCCGCGCATCTGGCCGCGGGACGTGGACGGCGACGTCTTCGCCCGCTGGCTGGATGGCTGGCTGCCGCCGCGCTGAACGGAGCGGCCACCGGCGCCACGACGCCGACCATGGCTCGGCGCCGGGACCGCGGCCGAGATGCGGATCAGGGTTCTGCCTGCGCCGGGCGATCTACCCCCGGTGCACATCCGTGTGCGGCACCGGCGGCGGCTCGGTCACCGGCCGCTCGCCGTGCTCGATCGCCGACGGGTCGATGGGCGCCAACTCCCCTCGACGCACCGCCTCCGCCACCCGGTCCAGCGCCTCGTCGCTGCGCGATGCGACCGCGCACATCGCAATGACCAGCACGTTCACCCCCACGACGACGCCGGCGAACGCGAGCAGGATCCCCCAAACGGACACGACTGCCTCCTGCCACTCCTTGTGGGAGCGCTCCGTGCCTCGGTTGCACGGAGCGGGTCCGCGCCCGGGAGTACCCGGACGGCCCGGATCGCGGACCGGCCGTGCGCTCGCAATTCCTGCGCCCCATCAGGAGACCCGCCCGCGGCGGGATGGGCTCCGAAATTGCATTTCCCCGCCTCCGTGTCAGGACCGAACGAGACCTCGTAGCACCGCGGTGCATGAAATGATTTCCTGGATTGCGGAGGGCCCGCGCCGGCCCGACGTTCGAATCGATCAATGGCCCCGCCGCCGGGGCGCACGGATCCTCACCGCAGCCCTCGCGGGCGCCGCACTCTTCGGACCGACCGTCGCGGCCGCACAACACCCCGTCGAGACCGAACCACAGGCGGTGCTCCTCCAGCCCGGCGACATCGTGCGCCTCAGCATCTGGCGCGAGCCCGACCTCTCCGGCGACTTCATCGTCGACGAGAAAGGGGTCGTCGTCTTCCCCAAGATCGGCCCGCGCCAGGTCACGCGGCAGTCGCCGGAAGTCCTCGAGGAGCAGCTCATCAATGCGTACCGCGAGTACCTGCGCAATCCGTCGATCGACGTCACCCTGCTCCGTCGCATCAACGTGCTCGGCGCGGTTCACTCGCCCAACGTCTACTCGGTCGACCCGACCATGACGCTGGCCGAGGTGATCGCCATGGCGGGCGGCATCACCGATGCGGGCAACCCCGAGAAGATCGAGGTCTACCGCAACGGCGAGAAGGTCCCGCTCCGGTTCAACCCGCGCACCCGCATAGGCGACACGCCGATCCGGTCCGGCGACCACGTCTACGTCCCACAACGAAACTGGCTGCTGCGCAACTCCGGGATCGCCACCCTGATCTCGACGAGCGTCACCCTCTTCATCGCGCTTTTCACGCGGTAAGGCGCCCATGGCCGAGAATGCGTCCGACAACGGCGGCAGGGAAGACCGCGTCGACCTGCTGGGCTACTGGCACCTGCTGAACCGCAACCGGGGGCTGATCCTCTCCGCGCTCGCCCTCACCATCGCGGTCAGCTGGCTGATCACGACGTTGACCACGCCGATCTACCGCTCGGCCGCGTCGCTGCGCATCGACGACGTCCGCACCGACGGCCTCCCCGCCGGCGGACTGCTCAGCACCCTGCGCGGCGACAGCGAGATCGCGACCGAGATGGAGGTCCTGCGCAGCCGGACGCTCGCCGAGGAGGTCGTCGACTCGCTCGACCTGAACCTCGTCGTGCGCGAGCCCCGCACGATCCCCCGGCAGGAGCTATTGACGGGGATCGCCGTCTCCAGGGACGCCGTCCCCGGGGAGTACCGATTGACCGCCGAGGGAAGCGGACGATTCCGCCTCGAGGACCGCCGAAGCGGCGCGCTCATCGGGTCGGTCGCCGTCGGCGAGCCGGTCCGCGTACCGGGCGCCACCTTCACCCTGCTCCCGGGTGCGAGCGAGCACGACGAGATCGTCCTCGAGATCCAGAGCTTCACCGAGGCCGTCTCCGAGCTGCGCGCCAGCCTCGAGGTCGACCGGCCGAACCGCGAGGCCAGCATCGTGACCGTCGCCTACGAGGGGCCGGACCCGCTCCTCGTACGCGACGTCGCCAATGCCATCACGCGTCACTTCATCCGCCAGCGTACCGCGATCCAGAAGACGGAGGCTCGCAGCACCGTCGACTTCCTGCGCGAGCAGATCGACACCATCGCCGTCCAGCTCGCCGCCGCGGAGCACGCGCTGCAGGCGTTCCGCGAGGGCGAGCTCGTCGTCAGCCTCAAGGCAGAGGCCGACGCCCGCGTCGACCACCTGGCCAGCTTCGAGGCCGAACGCGACGCCCGGGACGCCGAACGATCCGCACTCGCCAGCCTCCTGGCCGAGATCCGCGAAAGCAGCGCCAACGGCGCCGCCGGCCCCTCGCCGTACCGACGACTGATCGGCTTCCCGACGCTCTTCCGCAACTCCAACGCGACGCACCTCCTGGCCGCGTTGACCGAGCTCGAGAACCAGCGCGCACAGCTCCTCAACCGGCGCACGGACAGAGACCCGGACGTCCAGGTCCTCTCCGAGCGGATCCGCGAGATCGAGGAGCAGCTCCGTTCTCTCACGACCGCGTATCTCCAGGGGCTCACGAACCATGTCGCCGCCCTGGATGCGACGCTCGAGCGCATCGGCGTCCAGCTCGAGCAGATCCCTGCCCGGGAGATCCAGCACGCGCGACTCCAGCGCCAGACCCACGTCCTCGAGCAGATCTACACGCTCCTCCAGACGCGCCTGAAGGAGGCCGAGATCGTCCAGGCCGTCGAGGACGCTTCCATCCGCATCGTCGACGTCGCGCTGCCCTCCACGAAGCCCATCCGGCCGCGGCCGATGCTCAACTTCGCGCTCGCCGCCTTCTTCGGCCTGATCCTCGGCATCGGCGGCGCCTTCACGCGCGAGCGACTCGACGACACCGTCAACACCCGCGACGACATCCAGTCCGCGACGGGCGTGACCGTCCTCGGGCTGATCCCGCGCATCCGCCGCGCCCACATCGCCGCCGGCGGCGCGACCGGGCACCATACTCGCCTCATCACCGGCTACGACCCCCAGAGCCCGGTCTCCGAGGCGTACCGCAGCCTGCGCACGAACATCACCTTCGCGCGGCCCGACGCCACGCCCCGCACGCTCGTGGTCACCAGCCCGACCCCGGGCGACGGCAAGACGACCAGCGCCGCCAACCTCGCCGTCACCTTCGCGCTCCAGGACCGCCGCGTCCTCCTCATCGACGCCGACATGCGGCGCGGCGTGCTGAACCTGGTCTTTCAGACCCCGCGCGACCCCGGCCTCTCCGACGTCCTCATGGGCACCGCCTCCCTCGAGGACGCCGTCCGGAAGGTCCAGGCCGGGGACGACTCGACGCTCGACTTCCTGAGCACCGGCACCATACCGCCCAATCCCGCCGAGCTCCTCGCCTCGACGCGAATGGGCGCCCTCGTCGAGCGCCTCAACGATGAGTACGACGCCGTCATCATCGACTCGCCGCCGCTCAACATGGTGACCGACGCCGCCGTCGTCGGACGCATCGCCGACGGCGTGCTCCTCGTCATCCGCGCCGGGAAGACCGAGCGCGACGGCCTCGCCATCGCGATGGACCAGCTCCGGCACGCCCACGTATCGGTCCTCGGCGCCGTGCTCAACGACGCCAGCGCGCTGCGCGAAGGGCGGTACTACAACCGCTACGGATACTACCAGTACGCCTTCACCGCGACCGACGGCGATGGCGGCGTGATCTCCGTCCGTCCACTCCTGCGCTGGGTCAGCCAGTTCCAGCGGCGGACGCCGAAACAGTAGATCGAGACCGTTCCGGACGCGGCGCGGGCATCGCGCCGCGTCCGGCGTGCCCGGTCCCCGGCGCCCCACTCTGGTCCCTTCACCGCCCGCCCGCCCCGCATCCCATTGCCACCACACGACTTGGAACACACCGACCCCGAGGCTGTAGGATCCCGTCGTCCGTGACGTCCCCGCGAGTCCAGTCCTGCTGAGAGAGGTAGTTCCGAGAGATGCGACGGAGCATCGAACCCGCGACCGATGACGCGCGGGGCACCCTGCTTGCACCCCATGCCACGCCGAGTGGCGCGCCTGCGGGCGGCCGAACCTCGATCCGGTCCCGACGGCGCATGAGCGGTACGCTCTTCATCCTGGCCCTGATCGGCATCGCGTGCGAAGACTCGGGTTCCGGCACGCTGGCCACGTGCGACCCGGTGGGGAGCGAGCCACTCGCGGCGGAGGTCGCCGAGCCAGCGGTCGTGCCCGACCATCTCCTCGACCCGCCCGCGGGGCGCCTCGCGGCGCTCGGGCCCTTCGCCTTCCGCGACACCATCTCGGTGCTGACGCTCGGACTCCGGGCGGACGGGGCGACGGACAACACCGCGGCGCTCCAGCGGGCAATCGATGCAGCCGCGCCGGGCACCGCGCTCCACTTCCCCAGGTCGTCGCAACCGTACGTGCTCCGCGGAACCGTCAAGCTCCGCTCAAACATCGGGCTGATCTCGGACGGCGCATCCATCGACACGCGCGCCAACCTGGGGACGGCGCTCCAGTTGAACGGCGTGACGGGCGTCGAGATCGCGGGGCTGCACTTCATCGGGCCGACGACGCCGGACACCTACTCGCGCGCCGTCACGATCGGGAAGGGCTCGAGCGGCAACCTCATCCGCGACTCCCGCTTCCGCCACTACTACGGCGGCGCGGTCGTCGTGCAGGGGACGGAGAACACGATCCGCGGCAACACCTTCGTCGAGGTCAACAACTCGCCGCCGGAGTCGGGTGCGCACTACGGCTCGGTCCACCTCCTCTTCGGGCACAGCAACGTCATCGTCGACAACACGATCGTCGACTTCGACTGGAGCGGGATCTCGCTCTACGGCTCCAACGACAACCGCATCGCCGGCAACGTGGTCCGCACGCGGGAGGGCTTCCCCGGCCATTCGATGGGGATCTACGTCCTGGCCGGCTCGTCCGGGAACCTGATCGAGGAGAACGATGTCTCCCTCGCCCGCCACGAGTGCATCGTCCTGATCTCGAACAGCGACGTCGGGCCCGTCGAGCGGAACGTCGTCCGCAACAACCGCGCGGCGGACTGCCCGTACGCGGGGATCAGCCTCCAGAAGAACGGCAGCCACGACGTGCGCGACAACCTGATCGAAAAGAACCGCGTCGAGGCGTTCGGCCTGGGCGACCGCCACATCGATCACGCGATCCTGCTCGTCGGCGCGCGTGACAACATCGTGCGCGAGAACGACGTCCGCTCCGA
Source organism: uncultured Gemmatimonadaceae bacterium (assembly GCA_964410055.1). Classification (GTDB taxonomy): domain Bacteria; phylum Gemmatimonadota; class Gemmatimonadetes; order Longimicrobiales; family RSA9; genus CALBZE01. Next base: position 43,126 of record CAYPGK010000004.1, read on the forward strand.
CGGCCGCCAGATCGAGACCGGGATCCGGACCATGCAGTCGCCCGATGGCAACGTCGTCGAAGCGAACACGATCGAGGGCGTCTCCGGCAACGGGATCATCGCGAGCGGCGCGGGGAGCCGCTACGTCGGCAACACGATCCGCCACGTGGACACCGGGATCTTCCTCTCGGACGCACGCAATGCGGTCGTGACGGGCAACGCGATCTCCGGGACGAGGCGCGGCTCGATCCGGATCGGCTCGAACGTGCGCGGCGCCCGTGTGGTCGACAACCGGCTCGACCGCCCCGTGACCGGCTCCTCCGGCGCCGGGGCGACCGTGGAGGGGAACGTCGTGGCCGGGTGCCGCTGAGCGGGAGCTAGAAGAACATCCGGACCCCGAGCACCATCGCGCTCTCGACCCAGTCGCCCTCCCCGGCTTCGGTGCCCGCCTCGAAGATGATGTCGAAGGGCGGGCGCGGTCGGAACGCCGCGTGCGCGAGGAACCCCGTGCTCCGCCCCTCGCGGTCCGGCGCGAAAAGGTTCTCCGCGCCCCGGTCGCGGAAGAGGAGCGTCGCGCCGATGCGGAGGCGCGCGTCCAGCACGTCGGCGCGCGCCCAGGTGCGCCACTCGGAGCCGTGGCCGCCGAGCGGGTGGCCGAGGGGGACGCCGTCGTTCGTCCAGCCGCCGAGGAACTGCCAGTGGCGGTACCAGATCGGGTTGCCACAGCAGCGCGGGCTGAATGAGGCGCGCTCGATGCCCAGCGCGGCAGCCGGCGCGCCGGGGAGCGCGGGGATCTCCACCCCGGCTACGACGCCCGGTACGTCCGACCACGCGCCCGCGCTGTCTTCCAGCCCCCACTCCAGATAAACGATCAGGGGCAGCTCCTGGATCGGCGGACGGAACCAGGCGTCGAGGGACAGGATCTGGTTGTCGAACCCGCTCCCCGCGCCGCCGTGCTTGCCGACCATGAGGAAGGCCAGGTTCTTCAGACTGAGCGCGTTCTTCCCCTCGCCCCCGAACATGGCCGTGCGGGTCAGCCCCAACCCGAAGCGCCGGTGCGGTTCGATCGTCGCGCGCATCCCCCAGATCCATGGCCGCCCGATCGGCGCGTCGTGTTCGACGCGGGAGAGGAACGTCTCGAAGAGGACCGGCCCGAGCGCCTCGAGGAACGACGGGAGCAGGACGGGGTCCGTGAGGAAGATCCCGCCGCCATCGAAGGAGGCCACCGGGTTGAGGACGACGCCGCCGCCCGCACCCGTCACGTAGCCGAGCGTGCGTCGGCCGACCCAGACCCCGGCGTCACGCCAGACGGCGGTCGCGTAGCCGCCGCCGAAGCGCCACTCGCCCCCGGTCCGAAGCGGCGTGAACCCGACCGCGGCCGCGGGGAAGAGCTGGGCGGCCCAGTCGCCCGCGCCCATGGCGGTGGACACGTCCTCCGCATCTTCCGGCCCGGTCCAGTCCACGTCGTTCTCGTAGCCGATCCCCGGGAGGAGGCGGCCACTCCGCAGCTCGTAGCCCGCGGCAACGGCGCCGTCGTCGAGACCGAGCCCGGAAGAATCCTGCCCGGCCAGCTCCGCCATCGTCGTCGGATACTCTTCGCCGAAGCGGTCGCGGTAGGTGCGGGCCAGGGAGAGGAGGTCGGGTTGGGTCCGTTCGGCGAGTCGCGTCGCGGCGTCGAAGATCCGCCCGACCTCCCGGCGCGTGAGCGGCCGCCGCGCCCGGTCGAAGCCGTGTTCGACGAGCCCGAGCGCGTGGAGCCGGCTCGCCGCCTCGATCGCCCAGTGGCCGGGCGGCAGGAACGCCGAGGCGAAGTCCGGCGTCCGCTGCTGCGCCGGCGCAACACCCGCCGCGAGCACGAGCGACGCCGCGATGATGGCGATGCGATGCACCCGTCCCTCCATGGCTTCCGTCCGACACCCGGGCGACGGGAGCTGCAAGTCCCGGGCACGACGTCTGCGCCCGTAAGGGACGGTCGAGGGGACGCCTCTCGCGCCCTGCCTGGCACGCGATGAACCGGTCATCGCGTGCCGGCCGGCCACCCCATGCCATCCGGGAACCGCGTGCGCGTCGTCTACTACACCCACACGGCGTTCTTCGAGGTCGCCGCCTCGATCGTGCGCGAGCTCGCGCGCAGCGCCGAAGTGCACCTGCTCCTCGAAGTCGCGCCATCGGCGTGGCGGCTCGCGGGCTTCGATGCGACAGCGCGGCGCCTGCCCGCCGGGCTCGCCCCGGCGGACGACGTCCTGGGCGACGCCTTCCCGCCCGCCGTGCGCGCCTACTGGTCGGGCGCCGCCTCGTTCCACCTCGTCGCGCACGCGGAACGGCGGAGCCTGCACCCCTCCACAGTGCGGATCGGCCGACGGGTCCTGGACTTCGTCCGCGCGACCCGCGCCGACGTGCTCCACATCGACGACGTCGACGTCTCGCCCCGCCTCTCGCTCGCGCTCCCCTTCGCGCGCAGCTTGCCGATCGTCCTCAGCGTCCACGACCCGGTCCCGCACTCCGGTGAGCACGGCTGGCGCAAGCGACTCGCGCGGCGGCTCGCCTACCCCCGCGCGCGACGGTTCGTCCTCCACAACAGGTCGATGGTCGATGCGTTCCGCCGCGCCCACGGCGTCGCCCCCGACGATGTTTCAGTCGCGCCGCTCGGGCTGCTCGAGATCTTCCGCGAATGGCGGAGCGCTGCGCCCGCCGCCGCACGGCCGCCCGTGCCTCCACCGCTCGTGGGCGAATCGCGCCCCGCGCCGGCGCCGCAACCGCCGGGCGCGCCGCCCGCGACGTCGCACCCTCCCACGATCCTCTTCTTCGGCCGGATCTCGCCCTACAAAGGGCTCGACGTGTTGTACCGCGCGCTCCCGCAGGTGGCCGAGCGGGTCCCGGGCGTTCGGGTCGTGGTCGCCGGGCAGCCGATCGACGGCTACACGCCGCCCACCCCACCGCTTCTCCCGCCGCCCGCACGGGTGGCGACGCACTTCGACTACCTCCCCAACGCACACCTCGCCCGCCTGCTCGAGGAAGCGACGGTCGTCGCCTGCCCGTACCGCGACGCCACTCAGAGCGGTGTGGTCCTGACCGCGTACGCGTTCGACCGGCCCGTCGTCGCCTCCGCCGTGGGCGGGCTGCCGGAGTACGTGGTCGACGGCGAGACCGGCGTGCTCGTCCCGCCCGGCGACGACGCGGCGCTCGCCGACGCCCTCGTCGGTACGTTGGAGCGCGCAACCCGCGCCCGCGACGGCGGCATGGGCGTTCTCGACCGCGCACGGCGAGCGTGGAGCTGGGACCGCACGGCGGCGACGCTCATGGATGCGTACCGCGAAGTATCGCGTCGATGATCCGGGTGCCCTCTCACTCCGTCGCCCACACCCTCCCCGCCGCCCGCCGCAATCCCCGCCCCACCGCCGCCCGCTCCGCCCTCGCGGCCGGCATCGCCAGGTACGCCGCCACATACGCTGCCCCGCCGGCCAGCGCTGCCACCGCCGCGCTCCCTATTGCCGTCGCGCCGATGAGCCGTTCAACGGCGAAGAGCGCCGCGCCCATGGGCAGCGCGGGGACCAGCGCAGGCGCCCATGTCTCGCGGACCACGTCTCCTGCGGGGATACGCAGCGTGCGGAGCGTGTACGGCAGCGCGACGCCGAGCGCGGCGATGGCGTTCGCGACGAGCGTCGCGAGCGCGACGCCCGCGAGTCCGAGCGGGCGGACCAGCGCAATCGAGAGCGCGACGTTGAGGATCCCGGCGCCCATCGCCGTCACGGCCAGGACGCGCTGCCGTGCGATCCCCTCGAGGACCGCGCCGGCCGCCCACTGGCTCGTCTCGAGCAGACACGCGACGGCCAGGATCGCGGCGAGTCCCGCGGCGCCGGCGAAGGCCGGGCCGACCCACGCGGTCAGCACCGCCTCCGCGTAGCGGACGAGGAGCACGGCCGCGGGGACCACGATCCCGAGCGTGATCCGCGAGCCGTGGAGGTAGAGCGCGCGCAGCCGCTCGGCCTCACCCAGCGCCTCCAGCTCGGATGCGAGCGGGATGATGACCTTGAGGAACTGGTCCGCCACGATCTGCGCCGCCTCGGCCAGTCGCCGCGCGATGGCGTACGGTGCGATCGCGCCGACCGGGAGGAACGCCGCGATCACGAACTCGTCGCTCCGCGTACCCAGCCGGCTCCCCAGCCGGTAGGCGAAGGACGCCGCCCCGAACGTGAGCAGTCGCCGCGCCGCCGGCCGGCTCGCGCCGCGCCAGCCGAAGCGAAGCCCCGGCGCGGCCCGGCGCGCGAGCCGGTGGTACGCCCACCGCGTCGCCGCGGTCACGACGATCGCGGTGCACGCCATCCCCACCACGCCACCGCCCGCGAGCACGACGAGCACCATCCCGCCCGCCGTCGCGATCGTGCCCACGACGCCGACCGCGTTGTACAGGTCGTAGCGCTGGAGCCCCTGGAGCGCGACGGCCACCGGCGTGAGCGCCAGCGTAGCGCCGATGTGCAGGCCGGTGAGCACGACCAGCGGCGCGACGAGCGGCCCGAGTGCGGCGGGCGCGTCGACCCACCGCGGCACGACGTGCGCTGCCGCGACGCCCGCCGCCGCGACGAGCGCACCGAGCGCGAGGAAGATCCGCAGCGACGTCGCCAGCAGCGCGTTCGCCCCCGCATCCTCGCCTCGCGCCCGGTCCTCGGCCACGTACTTCACGACCGCGCCGCCGATCCCGAGGTCCAGGAGCGTGCCGTAAGCGAACGCCGAGCCGACCAGGACCCACAGCCCGTAGGCGTCCGCGCCGAGCGCGTGCACGAGGAACGGGGTGAGCAGGAACGACGTCGCGAGCGCGACGAACTTGCCGGCCAGGTTGCTCGCCGCGCCGCGGAGCAGCCGCCGCCCGATCACCGGCCGCCGGGCCCGGCGCGGAGCCACGCCGCGCCGCCGACCACGACCCCCGCCAGGTATGCGACGTCGCCGAGCGCGGCCCGCGGGCGTGTGAGCGCCCGCCGCGGCAGCCGCAGCGCGATCTGCCCCACGCGCCGCGCCGCGAGCGAGAGCACCGCCCGCTCCCCGCCGGCGACGTGCTTCGCGTAGAACGCGCCCTGGCCGTACCCGTAGCGCCAGCGCTGCGGCACCAACTCCCGCCCCTCGCGCCACGCCCGGTGCCAGACGAACGCCGCCGGCTCGAAGTGGACGCGGCCGCCCGCGCGGAGCAGGCGGAAGCCGAAGTCGTTGTCCTCCGCGCCCGGGAAGGGGGCGCCGGCGCCGAGTCGCTCGTCGTAGCCGCCCAGCGCCTCGTAGTCCTCCCGGTGGATCGCCAGGTTCCCGGCGACGAGCGCGTCGCGCGGATTGCCCGCGTCGTAGACGGCGGGCTCCGAGTCGAGGCGCAGCGCGGGGACGTACCCGCCGGGCCGCTCCTCGAGCGGGAGCACACGCCCGCTCACCGCCGCGCCCGGCCCGGCGGCGCGGAGCGCGCCGACCAGCGTGCGCAGCCACGCGCGGTCGACGATGCAGTCGTCGTCGGTGAAGGTCAGGACCGGGTGGGCGGCGGCGCGCACGCCTTCGTTCCGGGCGCGGCTCAGCCCACGGGACGTGGTGTGGAGGTAGCGGAGCGTGCACCCGTTCGGAACCGGCGTCACGGCGAGGGTGCGGTGAGGAGCGTCGCTCTGGTCGACGACCACGATCTCGGCGGGGACCGCATCACCGGCCAGGACCGAGGTGATGGCGTCCTCGATCATCCGCGGCCGGTCCCGCGTGCAAAGGATGAGCGACGTCGCCTCGAGGACCGGCGGCGTCGGCCCGCGTGCGTCCATGGCGCCTCACCCGCCGTCGGGGCCCGGCACGCGCAGCCCGTAGAGCAGCCCCGTGCCCGCGCCCCGCAGCATGAGCGCCTCCTCGTGCACGCGGCGCCACCGGCCGAGCGCGCACGCGCCGGCCAGGACGCGGCCGCGGTCGAAGCACCAGCGTGCGAGGACCGCGAGGGCGTACGGGTCGCCGCGTCGCAGCCAGAGCGCGCAGAAGGCGCCCATCCCGTGGCCGTAGCGGGGCCGGCTCGCCAGCCGCCGGGCCGTGCTCTGGCGCTGGTGATAGACCCGTGCGTCCGGCTCGTAGCGGATCGACCCGCCTGCGCGCAGCAGCTTGTAGAGCAGGTCCATGTCCTCGCCCGCGTGCCCGGGCGAGCCGGCGCCGAGCCGCTCGTCGAAGCCGCCGACCCGCTCGAACCGCTTCCGGCGCACGGCCGTGTTCCCGCCCGTGCCCACCCGCCACGGCAGCGCACGCACCCGGTACTCCACGCGCTCCTCGCTCGTCCGGCCGGACACGGCGTGCGTCCCCGGGCGCGCCGGACCGAGCGGGAGGACCGGCCCCGTGACCGCGGCCAGATCCGGGGCCTCCGTGAACGTGCGCGCCACCGCGGCGACCCACCCGCGCGACGGCACGCAGTCGTCGTCGGTGAACGCCAGGATCGGGTGGCGGGTTGCGGCTGCAGCGGCGTTGCGGGCGGCCGAGAGCCCGCGCGGTTCCGCGCGGACGTAGGTGAGGTGCACGCCGGCCGCGCGCCGCGCCTCGACCTCGCGGCGCGCGTCGTCGCCCGGACCCTGGTCGACCACGACGACCGCGCCCGGCACGACGTCGCCCGCCAGGATCCCGTCCAGGCAGCGCGCGAGCGCCTCCGGCCGGTCCAGCGTCGGCACGGCTACGGCCACCTCCTCCGCCACGCGCGTCCCGCTCACGGCCACGTCCTCTCGAAGACCCGCGCCGGACGCTCCGCCAGGACGCCGATGTAGGCGACGTACGGGTTCCCCTCCCTCCCCGGCGCGACCCCGCCCGCGCGCAACCGAAGTGCCCGGTCGAGAGCCTGTTCGAGGAGCAGGTTGAGGAGGAAGAGCGGCGCGAGCCGCCGGTCCAGCTCCAGACGACCCATGTAGCGGGCATGGGCGCGACGGCAGGCGCGAGAGGCGCCATCGCCGCACTCGGGCTCGAGGAAGAGCCGCTCGAAGTCGCGCAGCCGTTCGGCCGGGCGGCGAGCGCCGTGCACCAGCCACGACCAGTGCAGCGTAAAATAGAAGAGGTCGCAGAGCGGCGGGCCCGGCCGCGCGACCTCCCAGTCGATCACCGCGACCCTCTTGCCTTCGACGTGCACGTTCCAGGGGCCGAAGTCCCTGTGCTGCCAGACGACCGGGAAGATGCACCCCGCCGCGCCCTCGGCCCACTGCCGCGCCCGCTCGAAGAGACGCCGCTCGTCGTCCGTGCAACCGAACACGGCCGCGTACCGCGCGACCGGCCGCTCGAGCAGCCGGTCGATCCGCCGTCCGTCCAGGATCGTCTGGGCCAGCACGCTCCGGAGGTGGAACGACGCCAGCCACGTCGTCGCCCCCCGCAACGCGGCGATCGCCTCACGCCCACCACCCGCACACGCCGCGTACACCGACCGCCCGGCCACGCTCCGCTCCACGCTCACCGCGAGCCCGCGCCACCGCCCCGCCCGCGCCGGCGCCGGGAGCGTTGCCCGCAGCCGCGGGCCCACACGCGCCCGGATCCGCTCCAGCATCGCGTGCTCGTGCATCGTGGCATCGTTGTACCGACGCAGACGCGGGTGCTTGATCACGGCCGCCGGCCGCGCCGAACGCTCCTGGAATGGCAGCACCACTACCCGGCTCCACGCCCCCTCCCCGCCCAGCAGCACCACCGGCCGCGCGCGCGGCGGTCGGAGCGTTGCCGGGACACCGCGGCCGCCGAGGACGCCCGGCGCAACTCCGGCACCGCGCGGCACCCCCACGCTCGCCTCCGCACGCCCCCCCACCCGCGCCGTCACGACGTACGCCGGCACCAGCGTGCCGAAGCGCCAGGCACGCCCGCCGGTGACCAGACGGGCCGCCGCCCCCAGCACCCGACCGATCCATCCGCGCGGCGCGTGGTGCCGCGTCCCGTACCACGTCAGCGCGGCGTCCGACTCGAGGGGCAGGTACATCGCGCACCGATCGTGATCCGGCTTCGCCCACCAGCACCCCAGCGCCTCGAACCCCGCCCGCGCGAGCGCCCGGCCGAGCCGGGCGGGTGTCCACGCCGCGCCGGAGAGCGAGCGCCGATCGACCTCGACGAGCAGGACGCCGCCCTCACGGAGCCAGCGCCGCGCCTCTGCCGGCCGGACTCTCGCACCCCGGAGTAACACGACCGCGTCCGCAGCGCACTCGTCCGGCGGCGCCGACGACGCCGTTTGCGCGAGCCCGAGCCGCACCACGTCCTCCGCCGCGCCCGGCGGGCCGCCCAGCACGACCATGTGCCGGAACCTGGCCCCAGGCGGCATGGGCAGGAGGAAACGCCAGTCATACCTGCGCAGCCGGTCCGCGTCGATGGCGGCGCCCCGCGCCCGTGCCGCTCCGGTCCTCTGTGCCTTGCTCACGCCGCCTCCGCACTGCGGGCGGTGACCGGTTCGAGCCCGACGACCGTCCGCAGCAGCCTGGGCGCCACCGATTCCGGCGTAAACTCGCGCTCGTAGCGACGTCGCGCCGCCGCGGCTGCGGCCTCCAGGCGTGCCGGCGCCTCGAGCACCTCGATCAGTGCAGCCGCCGCGCCCTCCGGGTCGTCCAGGCTCCAGAACCGACCTTCGACGCCGTCCGCGAGCACCTCCGGTATCCCGCCGACCGGCGGCGCGAAGACGGGGCACCCGGCCGCCATCGCCTCGAGCAGCGCGATCGGGCAGTTCTCCATCGTCGCCGCGTGGACGTACGCCCGGTGCCTCGGCATGAGCGACGCCGCGTCCCGCACGTAACCCGGCAGCGCGACGTGCCCGGCCACGCCCAGCTCCTCGGCCAGCGCCCGCAGCCGCGACCGCAGCGGACCCTCACCGACGATCGTGAGCCGGTAGCGCCGCCCCAGCCGATGACACACCGCCAGCACCTCGAGGAGGAATGCATGGTTCTTCCGGACGTCCAGCGTGCCGACGCTGATCAGGTCGCCCGCGGGCACGTCACGCGCCGCCTCATCGCGCGTCCCCGCCGGCACGAAGTTCGGGATGCACCAGCGCGGCACCGAGGCGACTCCTTCGATCCGCTCCATGACGCGACGCATCATGAAGCGCGACGGGAAGATCAGGCGGTCGACCCGCGGGAGCACCTCCTGCTCCAGCGCGGCGATGCGCCGGTATAGCGCGCCGCCGCGCGTGATGTAGCCGTGGTCCGCCCACTCGTCCGCCTGCGATTCGTTGAAGTGGACCATCAGCACGACCTCGACCGGCAAACCCCGCTCACGCGCGTCCAGTGCGGCCCGTGCCGCGAGCGGGTCCTGTGCGTAGACCACGGCCGGCGCGCCCGGCGCGAGCGCGCGCACGAGCGCCTGCCGCAGCAGGGTGTAGTGCAGCCGGCGATACCACCAGACCCAGAAGCCCTTGTGGAACGGCTTGGCCAGACGCCCGACGGCGAAGCTGGGATACACGACCGCGGGACCCATGTCGAACGGCGTGATCAGCCGGACGCCCCAACCGACCTCGCGCGCCGCACCCAGGAACATCCGGCAGTGCGTCTGAACGCCCGTCTCGCCCTCCGGCCGCAGGATCGTGGCCACGTAGACGTCTCGCACCACGGGCGTGGACACCGCTCGCTCCATGCTCCCGATTGATTCGGCCGCGCCAATGAGCGGCCGGTGTAAGCCTCAATCCAGGGCATTCGCCGTGCCGCCGTCCGCCGCCGCGTAGTCGGTCGCGGCGTCCGGGCAAACGTCGAGCTCGAGGGCTTCCGCGATGCTGCGCCACGAGAACGCAGCGACGTTGCCGTCGTCGTGGACGGCGAAGAAGGCGCCGCCCGCGAGCGGGCCTACATCGCCCTCGATCACCGCGATGCCGTCCGTGTTGCGCGTCTCGCGTCCCCGGAACGCGCCGAGGTAGTCCAGCTCCACTCGCTCGAAGACGTGGAACGTGTTGTCGACGGCGTGCTGGTCGGCCAGGATCCAGTACCCGTCGGCGCCGCAGCGGAAGAGCGCGATCCCTTCCGGCTCGCCGCTGAAGTAGCCCGTGATCTCCGTGCCCGTGAACTCGCCGTCGAGCGTGTAGACGTTGATGTCCTTCGAGCGCTCGTCCGCGATCAGCAGCCGCCCGTGTTCGGGATCGGCCGCGATCGATTCGACGACGCGGAGCGAGCCGGCGCCCGAGACGTCGCCGAACGCACGGACCAGCTCCGCCTCCACCGAATGGCCCGTGCGCCTCACACGGAAGTGCTTCACTCGCGTCGCCAGCTGCTCCGCCACGCCCGGATCACCCTCCGGCTGGTCCGTGACGTAGACGTCGAGCGCCCCGTCGCGCTCGACGATCGTGATCCCGTAGGGTCGTATCAACACATCCCTGCCGAAGCTGCCCAGCGGCTCGAGCGCCGGGAGCGTAAAGGCCTGCACGCGACGGTTGTCTCGCTCTACCACCAGGAGCACGTCGCGCGTGGCGGCGATCCCGTTCGGGCGGTCGAACTCGCCGGCGCCGTCCCCTTCCCTCCCCAGCCGCCGCAGAAGCGCCCCGGTCGCGGCATCGTGGATCAGGACGGCGTCCCCCTGCTTCGCGGTGACGAGGAGCCACACCGAACCATCGGGCGCGCGCCACGCGATGGGAGAATCGATGTCGAGCGCCCCGTCGCGCACGGTCATGTAGGCCTCGGCGAGCGTCACCGTGTCCGGCCCGGCGCCCGTCGTGTCGTCGGGCGGGAGGCCGACCCGGCCGCCGGTCGGCGCGTCGTCGCACCCGGCCGCGGCGAAGGGGAGCACGGCCGCGAGGACGAGCGCGCGGAGCTTGCGGATCGGCGCGTGGACCGCGCGGTAGCGCCACTGCTTCAACTGCTGGAGCCAGGGCGGGTCGCGGAGCAGGCTCTTCAGCTCGAGCCCGACCCGGTGCCGCCAGAGGGCGTCCCAGCCGCCCCGGTCGGTCGCGCCCCAGTCGGGACGATCGCCGTCGAAGTCCTCTGGCAATCCGGCCAGTTCGTAGCACCGCTCCAGCACGGGCGGCCGCTCGCGATACCGGTGCATGAACTCGAAATCGATGATCTTCACTTCGCCCCCGGGGCCGAGGAGCAGGTTGGACGGCGAGAGGTCGACGTGTGCGAAGCCGTGCTCGTGGAACGTGCGCACCGCGCGCAGCACGCGATGGACCACGGAGAGCGGGAGGATCGCTTCCGGGTCCGGCGTCCTCGCGTCCGCGTAATAGGGGTAGATCACGTAGTCGTCGCCGGCCTCGAGGAGCGGCGGCACCTCCGGCACGACGCCGCCGAAGGTGCGCAGCGCCAGGACCTCGCGCTCGAGGAACCGCTCGCACCCCGGCCGGAACGTCTTCTTCACCGCGAGTCCGTCGCCGTACGCGACGACCTCTACCTTCGCCCGCCGTCCGATCCGCGTCAGCGTCGCGCGCACGGGCTCCGCCGTCCGGAACCGCTCGCGCAGCGCCTCGAGCTCCTGCCGCACCGCATCGACCTCCGCCGGGAGCGCCGTTTCCAGGTAGCGCAGGGCTTCCACGTGATTGTCGCTCGAGTGCAGCATGTTGCAGCGCATCTCTGGCGGAAGGCCGTCGTTCAGCGCCTCCCGGATCGCGGACTTCACCAGGAGCCGCGCGTTGTCGAGCGTCGGGAAGCGACGTCGCTGCGCCGCATCCGGCGCGATGGGGATCAGGTCGCAGGCGACGACGACGCTCGCCGGCCCGCCGCCCGAGACCGGCCACGGCCCGCGCCCCCAGTTCCCGCCGCGCACGCGCGCCGCAACCCGCTCGGCGGCCTCCGCATCCAGGACCTGGTGGCGCAGCACGTGGAACCCTTCGGCACGCAGCCGCCGCACGACCTCGCCCTCCAGCCCCAGCTCCACCGCACGTTCGCGGATGAAGAAGACCGCAAGGCCGTCCCACTCGTCGAGCTTCGCCGGGACCGTCCGCGCGAGTCGGTCGCGGAGCCAGTCGTTCCTCGCCACGAGGCGGGTGAGCATGTCCTCGGGCGGGCGCCAGCCGGCCCTAGCCAGGTGCGCGTCGAGCGCGTCCAGCGTGATCTCGACGTCGATTCCGCACGTGTGGGCCAGGCGAGTGAGGACGCCGGCGTAATCGTGCTCGGGCTTGCCGCCCCACGGCGCCGCGCCCTTCCGGGCCGGGATCCCGGACCGCTCGCCTTTGTGGTAGAGGGCGTGGTAGGCCAGACTGTGGAAGTGGTCCTCCGGACACGGCGCCCACACACCCGCCGGCGTGCGGACCGCGCGCTCGAGGAGCCGGCGCGCCAGCGCGGGCGGGTAGTACGCCATCTCCTCGTACGCACTCCCGGGCAGCCCCGAGACGCTGTAGAGGTCGACCGGGATCGTCCCCGGCTCCGCGCCCAGGATCTCTTCGACCCGCTCCAGCGACGCGTCGTCGACCAGCAGGTCCAGATCCTCGCCCGCCGCCACCTCCGGCAGCCCCTCGAACCAGCGCAGCACGCAGTATCGCACACCCGCCACGTCCAGTGCCTCGAAGAAGCCACGTACGCCCAGGGATGGCGAGATGTACCGGCGCGCCGGCAGGGCGGCAGGCGGCCGCACATCGGCCACGACGCACCACAGGGACCCGCCGTCGTCGCCCCGCATCCGAGCCGCGCCCCGGACGCGGAGGCGGCGCCGGAGCGCGTGGCGGGCGAGCCCGAGCGCCCCGAGCGCCGCCCCCCGCCCCGCCCCCGGCGCCCACGCGACCCGACGCGCCCACCAGTAGTCCCCGAAGCGCCAGAGGTGCCGCCCCGCCGCCCCCGTGAGTACCAGCAGCTCCGCGCGGCTCGGCGGCACGCCCCCCTCCACCACGCCCATGCACCGCATCCTGCCGTGAGACCGGAGCACCCGCACGAGCCACGGCGAGTGCGCGCCAACGGCAAGGACGCGCGCCTCCTCCGGGCAGAGGTCCAGGAACGCCTCCCGCGACGCCGCGCCGAACGCGAGCGCGACCGCCCGGGCGAACGCTGCCTGGAGCACGGCCGTGATGCGCCCCGGCGCCCGCTCCATCACCACCCCGCCCGCACACGCTCGCGCGCCCGCAGCCGCAGCGCCTCACGTGCGAAGACCACCGGCTCGATCCAGGCGAGCGGCGCGGCCCGGAGCGAGATCCTCGCCGCCCGCAGCCACGACACCCGGAGTCCGGCCGCGCCAAGCCGGTCACTCAGCCATCCGGGCCGCGAGGGAAGGTAGTGACGCGGCGAGAGGAAGCTCCGCCCGATGTGGCCGAAGCGCGTAGGGTGGTAGTGCGCGAGCTGCGCCGCGCCGCGCGCGAGCCGCCGCTGCTTCACCAGGAGCGCGCCCCAGCTCGCCCGGGCGGGGTGCCGGAGCACGATCTCCCCGCCGTACACCTGCCGGTAGCCCGCCGCGTGGACCCGCTGGCCAAACTCCAGGTCGCCGCCGGACTCGAGCCGCGCATCGAACACTCCCACCGCATCGACCACCTCGCGTCGCACGCACATCGCACACGTCGGCGCGAAGTGCAGCCGCTCGAGGTACTCTCGCACCGGGAATCCGACCGCGCGGTTGTACCACGCCGCGAGCGTCGGCGGCTCGGGCACGATCTCGACCCGGCACCCCAGGTAGTCCGCACCACCCTCGAACGCCTCCGCGACCCTCGCCAGGTAGTCCGGCGGCGCCCACATGTCCGCGTCGACGAAGCAGAGGATCCGGCCTCCCGCGAGCCGGATCCCCTCGTTCCGCGCCGCGTACGACGTCCGCACAGCGACCTCGCGGCCGACCACCACCCGCTCACCGTGCACCTCGCGCAGCCGCTCCGCCACGCGCGGAGTCTCGTCCGTCGAGCCGTTGTCGACGACGACCACCTCGTACGCCCGTGCGCCCTCCTGCCGCATCAATGAAGCGACCGTCGTTGCCAGCCCCCGTGCATCGTTGCGCACGGGCACGATCACCGAGATTTCTGGTTCCATCGCTCCCCGCACCGGCGCCCTGCTCGCCCGCGGCGCCCGCCGCGGCATCCGGCACGAGAGCATTCGCACACCGCGCGCCACGCCCACTAGCCCGCCCGCGCCAGCCGGGGCCGCAGCTCCTGCCACGCCCCGCGCAGCTCCGTGCGCATGAGCGCCGCACCGGCGAGCGCGTACACCGCCCCGCTCGCCGCCGCCTCGACCACGACGCCCACCGGCCCGCCCGGCGGCCACGCCGAAAGGAGCAGCACGCCCGTGCCCGCGAGCGCCAGACTCGCCACGACCGCGGGCGCTACTGCGGCGAGCACGTCCCGCTCCGTCACGCCAATGAAGCGACGCATGTAGTGCTGGAAGATCATCCGCGACGCCGCCAGGTGCGCGACCACCGCGAGCGCCGCGCCGTTGATCCCGCCCAGCCGAATCCCGACGACCAGCGCCGGGACCGTGATCAGCAGCGTCTTCGCCACGTAGATGCGGAAGTGCAGGTCCGGCCGGCCGATCCCCCGCAGCACCGACGCCGACGTACCGCCCACGCAATAGACCATCGCGGATAGGGCGAGGATGCGGAGCGGAGTCTCGGCCGCGGCCCACTTCGGGCCCACGACGTGGTCGATGAACGCGCCCGCGAACACGATCAGCAGCGCCATCAGCGGAAAGACGACCGCCGAGCTGAACCGGATCGACTTCAGGTAGTAGCGCTTCAGGTGCGCCGGCTCGTCCTGCATGCGGCTGTAGGCCGGGTACAACACCCCGTCGAGGACGCGAATCAGACGGTTGCGAAGCGTCTCGACCAGCACGAACGCGAGCGAGTACGCGCCGAGCGCGCTCGAGCCCAGCAGCTTGCCGATCAGCAGGTAGTCGATGTTCCCGGCCAGGAAGGTGAAGACGTTGTTCCCGGCCACGTACACGCCGAACCCGGCGATCTCGCGCAACGCCTTCCACGAGTAGCGCAGCCGCGGCGACCACGGCCGCGCCCGCCGCAGCAGCGGGATCGACGCCGCCGTGCTCACGATGCTCTGACACGCGATGCTCCACACACCGCCGCCCGCCAGCGCCACCGCCACGGCGACGCTCCCGGAGATCGCGACCGACACCGCCTCCACCCGCGCGATCGCGCGGAAGTCCAGCTCGCGCATGAGCTGGATCCGGTAGATCAGCGCAAATGGCTGGAGCAGCAGCGGGATGCTGAGGACTGCGGTGAGCGGCGCGAGCAGCGGCTCGTCGTAGAACGCCGCCACGAACGGCGCGACCGCGAGCGCCATGATGACGAACGTCACCGCACCGCTCGCCAGCGTCGTCCAGAACGCGACGTCGTAGTGGACCGGCTCGAGGCGGTCCTCCCTTCGCTGGATCAGCGCCGCGCCGAGCCCCAACTCGTTCAGCGTGGTGACGAAGCCGGTGAAGACCGTCGCCATCCCGACCAGCCCGAAGTGCTCCGGCAGGAGCAGGCGAGCCAGGATCAGCTTGACGACGAGCCCCGTCCCGCCCCGGGCGAGGGTCGCTACGAGGTTCCAGACGGCCCCACGCAGTACGCGGCCCCGGAGCGACGCGGCCGCGCCCGCGTTCATCGTGCGGCGTGCCGCTCGGCCGAGTTGCCGCCCGCGCCGCCGACGGCCGCGACGCCTGCATCGCCGGTCGTGACGTGGCCCGAATACCTTGGCAGGAACGACCGCCGGACCCGGCGCCCGAGGCGAAGCGCCCCCGTCCGCCGCACCGCCCGCGCGAACCTGCGCTCCCGGTCGAGCCCGACCAGCCGGCACAACGTCCTGTGCGCCCGGTGCCCCGTGATCGCGTCGCGACCCGCGAGCCGCGCGCCCTCCCTGTGGCACTCCAGAGCGAAGTCGCGGTCCCCGTCGTAAGCCATCTTCGCGAGCCGGTGGTACGCCCGCGCGATGGACAGCCGGTAGCGCTCGAAACGCCCATCCTCGCGCAGCCGCGCCGCCGCCCGGTCGATCACCTCGCGCCGCGAGCGCAGCGCCGCCGCCGAGATGTTCTTGCTCACGGAGAGGCGCGCCGTTCCGTGGTCCCGGTAGTACGCATGCCCGCCGGCCGCGGCCGCGATCCTCATCCCGCCGATCAGCGCCCGCAGCATGAGGTCGCCGTCCTGGTCGGCGAGGACCATCTCGTCCCACCCGCCCGTCGCCTCGAATGCCTCGCGCGGCCACAGGACGGCGCACGGCGGGACGTACCACCCCTCGAGCCATCCGGCGATGGCGTCGCCCTGAGGCGGCTCGAGGCCCGGGCCCGGCCGTACGCGCCACCACCGCCCCACGCGTACGAGCCACGACCAGCCGCACGCAGCCACCCGGTCCGTCCGCCCCTCCAGCGCATCCACGAGCGCGACAAGCGCCCCCGCGCCGAGCACGTCGTCTGCGTCCAGGAACATCAGGTGCGTCCCCGTCGCGAGCCGCGCGCCGCTGTTGCGGGCGTGGCACGCCCCGCGCCCCTCCTGCCTCACGGCGACGATGCGCCCGCCGTACGACCGCGCGATCCGCCAGCTCCCGTCCGTCGAGCCGTCGTCGACCACGACCGTCTCGACCTCCACGCCGCGCTGCGCCAGGACCGACTCGATCGCCTCGGCCAGGAACTGTTCCGCGTTCCTGCACGGGATCACGACAGAGACCCGGACGTCATGCCGCACGGCGCGCCTCCGCCGGCACCTCCCCGCCCTCCACCGCCGCGAGCGCCGCGCGATAGATCTCCATCAGCAGCGCGTGGTTGCGCTCCGCCGTGTAGCGCGCCTCGTACACGGCCCGCGCCGCGCGCCCCATCTCGGCGAGCGCTGCGGCGTCCTCGAACGCGCGCCGAACCTGCGCCGCAAGGTCGTCCGCATCGCCTGCGGTGAAGTGCAGCCCGGTGCGGCCGTGCTCGACGACCTCGGCCATCGCGCCCAGTCGGCTCGCCACCACGGGCAACCCGGTCGCGTACGCCTCGGCCAGCGCAAGCCCGAACGATTCGTAGCACTGCGACGGGAAGACGAGGAGAGCCGCATCCTGCATGAGTGCGAGCACCTCCTCCCGCGGTCGCCACCCCAGGAACTCGACGCGCGGCCCGGCCCGCTTCTCGGCCATCGTCTCGAGCGGCCCCGCGCCCACCACCCGGAGCGGCGGCGCATCGGCGCCGAGACGGCGCCACGCCTCGACGAGCGTTTCGATCCCCTTCTCCGGCGAGAGCCGCCCCGCGTACAGTGCGTAGCCGCCGTCGTGGCGACCCGTCCCCGGGTCCGGCCACACGAAGTTCGGCTTGACCCGGATCCGGTCGGCCGGGAGCCCGCCCTCGACGAACTTGCTCCGCGCGAACTCCGTCGGCGTCACGAAGACGTCCACCAGCCGCGTCCACGTCCGCGCGGTCCGGTGCACGGTCAGCATCGCGGACACCGTCGCCGTCGCCGCGAAGCTGTTGCGGTAGCAGCGATGTGCGACGGCCGGCCACGGCAGGTCTTGCCGCATGCATTCCTCGCACGGACGGCCGCTCCGCACGAAGTTCGCGCCCGGGCACAGCAACCGGTAGTTCGAGAGCGTCTGCACGACGGGCACGCCCGCTTCACGGCACGCAGCGTACGCCGAGGGCGAGATCAGCGGGAACGTGTTGTGGAAGTGGACCACGTCCGGGCGGACAGTGCGCAGGAGCGCGGAGAGTTGCTTGCGGGCCTTGGGCGACCAGATCGTGCCCGCCGCGAGGCGCAGTCGCCCGATCCGGTCGATCCGGTCGTTGTGCTCGCGCAGTTCGAAGACCTCGTGGCCGTGCCGCCTGAGCAGCGCGCACTCCGCCGCGAACGCCACGTCCTCGCCGCCCGGCTCGCGGTAATGGTTATGGACCAGCAGTACGCGCATCGCGACTCGCCTCCCCAATCTCATCGCGGCGCCGGCCGGTGCACGCCAGTGCGACCCACGCCGCCGCGACGAGCATGAGCCCGGGCTCCTCGAGGTAGCTGAAGACCACACCCAGCCCGGCGGTGAAGAGCACCGTGAGCCGTATCATGTGCCCCGCGCGAGGCTCGACCCGCCGGGCCGCGCGCCAGAGCGCGAGGCCAGAAAGCACGTACCCCAGCAGGCCGAGCACCCCGAGGTCGCCCCAGATCCCGACCCACGAGGAGATCAAGGACCACGCCGAAGAGCCGCGCCGGCCGCTCAGTTCGCCGACCGAGTTCTCGTACCAGACCTGCTGCGCGATGATCGAGGCCTTCAGGTCGAACGGCAGCCCCGACGTCCCCTCGGAGCGGTAGCCCGGCAGCGCCATCAGCGCTACGCGGGTCACCGTCGTCCCCGGCCCCGCGCCGAGGAGCCAGTCCGTCGGGGCATCGAAGTGCGAGGCGACGAGCGGCACGACCGAGAACTTGCTGCGCAGCCCCCTCTCCAGCAGTGTCCGGTTCGTGAACTGGCGGAGCGGCTCGTGGTAGCTCGCGGCGAGGTAGACGAGGCCGATGATCCCGCCGAGCGCAACGACGTAGCGCGGCCAGTGGCGCGGCGAGTTCATGACGCCGACCGCCATCACTGCGAGTATGAACATCCCGATCGCCTGCTTCGCATCGGCCAGGATGTTCAGGGAGAGCGCGAGCACCGCGATCGCGACGATCCAGAAGCGGCTGCGGACGTGGCCCGTCAGGATCGCGCCGGACGCGCTGGCCAGCGCCATCGCTCCCATCACGTGCGCGCCCGCGCCCTGGTCGAAGAACGTGCCGCGGACCGAGTCGCTGAACCCGTGCTGGAGGAACTTCCAGATCGCGAACGGGAGCTGGGCGACCAGCAGCGCGACGAAGAGGTGGCCGATCCGCCGTCGCGCAGCGGGCGACGGCGGGTCGCGCACGAGGCCGAACGCGACCAGGAACGGCTCCATCAGGAGTAGCCACGTGAGCCCGGGCTCCAGGAGGCCGACTCCGTTCGCCGCCGCAGAGATGTACGCCACCACCAGCACCATCCCGCCCGCCAGCGCCATCTGCCGGGCGAGCGGCGTCCACGGTCGGTTCGAGATCAACCCCCGCGCTGCCGCGACCAGCGCCATCCCGAAGTGGAGGTGGTTGACCAGCCCGGGCGCGCCGACCTCGACGAACACCCGGCTCAGCACCACGGCGCACACCGCGCCCACGGCCCAGAGCGACGAGGAGACGGGGAACACCAGCGCCAGCGGCCCGAAGATCATCGCGAGCGTGACCAGGTCGTATCCGCGGCTCGAGCCCGTGCCGAGCCCCACGCCGATCAGCACGCTAAGCACCACGACGCCGACCGTCACCGGATTCGGCATGATCGCCGCAAGCCATGCTGGCCGCACGCCTACCGCGCCACCCTTCACGCCGCCCCTCCCCCCGCGCCCACCGTGCGACGCGGCTTCCGCCCGTACTCCTCGTACCTCAGCCCCCAGAGCGCCGAGAGCGCACCCGCGCCCCGGAGCACCCGGCACACCGCATCCACCACGCCGGCACGCCCTCGCAGCGCGAGCAGCGGGAGCAGCACCACGCCCTGCCCGATCCGGCCGACCGCCTTGGCGATGCGGACCGGCACCCACGCGCGGTCGGGCCGCACCGCGCGCTCACACCACACCATCGAGTTGCCTTCCCGGAAATGCCGCTGGAACAGCCAGCGCGCCGTCGCCCGCTGGCGCGGCACCGCGTCCTCGACCACGGCACGGTCCGCCCACACCATCCGCGCGCCGCACTGCCGCGCCCGCATGAAGAAGTGGGTGTCCTCTCCGCCCGTGAGCGAGAACCGCTCGTCGAACACGCCGCCGGGTGCGCACAGCAGCCGCGCCGCGATGAGCACGTTGTTCGTCGCCGCGAAATCGACCGCCGTGCCCGTTGCGTGCCGGGGATGCTCGAAGAACCGGCCTCGCTCGACCCAGCGCGGCGTCCCCGGCGCGTACCGCGGAAGCACCGGCCCGGCAACGATCTCCGCACCGTAGCGCGCCTGCACCGCGAGCAGCTCATCCAGCCACCGCTCCGCAACGACCTCGTCGTCGTCCACGAAGGCGATGAAGTCCACGTCCCGCTCCAGTGCCACCGAGACCGCACGGTTGCGCGCGTGCGATATCCCCTGCACCGCCTCGACCACGTACGTCACCGGCCACCGCAGTGTGGGACGCGCGCGCTCGACGACGTCGAGCGCAGACCCGCTCGCGTCGTTGTCGACGACGACGACCAGCACCTCCGGCGTCCGGCCCCGGTCGAACGCCAGCCGACCGAGGCTCTCGAGCAGCCCCGCGAGCTGCGTGGGCCGCCGAAACGTCGCGACGCACACGGCCACGCGAGGCCAATGCCGCTCCCGCAGCTCTCGGAGCTCTCCCCGCTCCCAGCCCGTCCGGCCCTCGTCCACGCTCACACCGCACCGTCCCGCCGCAAGACCGCCGGGATCGTCTTCAGCAGGATCTCGAGGTCCAGCCGGAGCGACCAGCGGCGGATGTACTCGCGGTCCAGGCTCACGACCGTCTCGAAGTCACGCACGTCGCTGCGCCCGCTGATCTGCCACAATCCCGTGATCCCCGGCAGCACCGTGAGCCGCTCCATGTGATGCGGCTCGTAATGGACCACGTCCCCCGGGAAGAAGGGCCTCGGCCCGACGAGGGACATCTCGCCCCGGATCACGTTCAGGAGCTGCGGCAGTTCGTCCAGGCTCGTGCGACGCAGCCACCGGCCGAACCTCGTGACCCGCGGGTCGTATGCGATCTTGAACAGCCGCGGATCCCCGCTCTCGTTGAGTGCGGCCAGCGCCGGCTTGAGCTGCTCCGCCTCCGGGATCATCGTCCGGAACTTCCACATCCGGAACGGCCGCCCGCCCACCCCGACGCGGAGCTGGCCGAACAGGACGGGTCCCGGCGAATCCAGGCGGATCGCCACCGCGATGAAAACCAGCAGCGGCGCGACGAGCAGCAACGCGGCGGCGGAGATCGTCACGTCCAGTGCCCGCTTGATCGCCATGCGCGGGAGCCCGATCCGCGTCGGGCGCCACTCGACCACCGGCTCGCCGTGCTCGACACGCACTCGGGCGCCGAGATCCGCCCACCCCGGCACGGACCACGCCTCCACCCGCGCACCGCGCAGGAACGCCGCCCGGGCGAGCGCATCCAGCGACCCGCCCGGAGCCGATCCGACGACGATCACCCTGTCGACCGGCTCCCGGTCGAGGAGCTCGCCCAGCGCCTCCAACCACCGATCCCGTCCCTCCTCGCCCGCCGCACCGACGACGCCATGCACGACCAGCCCGTGGTCCGCCGCACGCGCCCGGGCGCGCTCGATCTCGGCCGCCTCTCCGACGAGCACGACTCGCCGGCGCCACCCCCAGCGGTGGCGCGCCAGGCGCTCGACCGTCTCGCCGAGGAGGCGCGCCTCGAGCACGGCCGCAATTCCGGCGCCCGTCAGGAAGAGCGCTTGTGTCCACGGCGCCGATCGCCCGAGCGCCTGCAGCAATACCACAAACCCGGCACCGCCCAGGCAGACGGCGACCGCGATCCGGCGCGGGCTCCGCCGGCCATCCCCAGCGCGGTAGCCGCCGCACGCCGCGATGCTCAACACCACCGCGTATGCGAACGGGCCGAGCACGGCCGGGTCCGGCGACAGGCGCGGGAGCAGACCGAGCCGCGCCACCCAGACCGTCGCCACGACCGCGACCGTCAGCGCGACCACGTCCAACGACATAAGCATCGCGCACCTTGCGACGTCGCTCGCCACCGCACGCAGCGTGAGGTAGAACGCGGCATCAGCGCCGTGCCGGATGTCCGCCGATCCGATCCCCATCACACCCGCTCACCTGGCACGTCTCACGGGCCGGCGCGCGACAGGCGCCGGCCCGCGTGCCCAACGGGACAATCCGTGCCGATGTCTCACACCCGGGCTTCTCCCGAAAACGACGTGGGGCGGCAACCCCGTTGCCGCCCCACTTTCCGACCCATTCGGATCGACAAGTTCTATGCCACGTGACGACGCGTAGTCGTCCCCGGATTACGCAGTGAACGCCTCCCGGATCCGGCTCCAGATCCCTCGCTCTCGCTCCGCACCCGCCCCGGTCGGCGGCGGATCCTCGATCTCCGCAAGCCGCCTCAGCAGCTCCGTCTGCTCCGGCGATAGCTCCGTCGGCACCCAGACGTGCACCCGGACGATCAGGTCGCCGCGACCGCCGCCCCGGAGATGCGGCAGGCCCTTCCCCTTGAGCCGAAGCAGCCGGCCCGGCTGTGTGCCCGCCGGGATCGACACCCGCGCCGTCCCCTCGACCGTCGGGATCTCGACCTCCGCGCCCAGCGCCGCTTGCGTGAACGTGACCGGGAATTCGTGGATCAGGTCCGCGCCTTCACGGATGAAGCGCGGGTCTTCCTCCACCTCGAGCACGACGATGATGTCGCCGCGAGGCGCGCCGCGTACGCCGCTGTTGCCCTGACCCCGCAGCGTGATGTAGTCGCCGGACGACACACCCGGCGGGACCTCGACCTGGACCTCACGCTCGGCGCGCATCACGCCCTCGCCGTCGCACCGATCGCACAGATCCACGATCTCGGTCCCCTCGCCACGGCACGTGGGGCACGTCGTCACGCTCACGATCTGGCCGAGCAGCGAGCGCTGGACGCGCCGGACCTCGCCACCGCCGCCGCACGTGCTGCACGTGCGCGGAGCCGCGCCGCCCGCCGAGCCCGTGCCCGAGCACGCATCGCACGGATCGAGCACCTTGACCCGCAGCGTCTTCTTCGTGCCCGACGCCACATCGGCGAGGGTGAGCGGCAGCCGGAGCTGCATGTCCGGCCCCTTCCGGCGCGCGCCACGGCTCCGGTGGCCGCCCCCGAACAGATCGTCCAGGCCGAAGCCGCCGAAGTCGCGCATGAAGATGTTCAGCGCCTCGGCGAAGTCGAAGCCGCTGAAGCCCGCGCCCCCTGCCGCGCCGCCCACGCCCGCGTGGCCGTACCGGTCGTAGGCGGCCCGCTTCTGCGGGTCGCGCAGGACCTCGTACGCCTCGGTCGCTTCCTTGAACTTCTCCTCGGCTTCCTTCGACCCGCCGTTCCGGTCCGGATGGTACTTCAGCGCTAGCTTGCGGTACGCCTTCTTGATCGCGTCCGCGTCCGCATCCCGCGCTACGCCGAGGACCTCATAGTAGTCGCGCATTCCACTCCAATACGGCGAAGGCGGAGGCCATCCTGTCGGGTGGCCATCCGCCGGGTGAACGTCCGACCGCTCGCCTTCAGGACTCGCGCCCGGGGCCCCGAGGCCCGGACGCGTCGAACGAACCGGGATCGCTCAGGAATTGTGTGAGCAGCGAACTGGCCGAATCCACGATCGTGACCACCTTCTCGTACGGCATCCGTGTCGGCCCGATCACGCCGAGCACGCCCGTCAGGTTGCCGACCCTGTACTCCGACGTGATCAACGTGAAAGTGCTCAGCTCCGGATGCTCGTGCTCTTCGCCGATCGTGATCTTCAGCGTCGAATCGTGCTCGCGCATGACCAGCACGTCGCTCAGGAGATCGCGCCGCTCGGTCAGCTCGATCAGGTTCTTCAGACTCTCCCCCGAGGCGAACTCCGGCTGATTCGCCAGCACGCTGGTCCGGCCCAGGTGCACGTCCTCGCCTGTCAGCTCCGTTCCGTCGAAGAGATCTTCGGCCGACTGGAGGAAGATGTTGAGCAGCTCGGTCGTCGCCTCATCGTCCGAAGGCGCCGCATCCCTAAGCCGCTCCGGCAGCGTGCGCCGGATCTCGCTCAGCGTCCGACCCGCGAGCCGCTCGTTCAGCACCAGCGCCACCGGGACCAGCGTGTCCGTCGGCACCGACATCGGCAGGTCCACGTAAACCGTCCGAACGACGCCGCTCCGCAGCGCCAGGACCATCAGCACCTTGTCGCTCGAGACCGCGATCAGCTCGAGCTTCTCCAGCACCGACTCACTCAGCCGCGGCGCCGAGGCCACGCCCAGCTCGCCCGTCAGCAGTCCGAGCACCTGCACCGCATGGCGGATCAGGCGCTCCAGCGCAGGCACGCCCTCCGAATCGCCGCCCAGCTCGCGTCGCAGCCGCCGCTGCTCCGTCGTCGTGAGGCGATGCGGCCTCATCAACGTGTCCACGTAGTACCGGTACGCCCGGTCCGTCGGGACCCGGCCGGCGGAGGTGTGAGGGTGATACAGGTACCCCTTCTCCACCAGGTCCGCCATCGTGTTCCGAACCGTTGCCGGCGAGATTCCAAGCTGGAACCGCTTCGCAACGGACCGGCTCCCCGCCGGCTCAGCGGCATCCACGTAGCTTCGGATGACCGCCTCGAGAACCCGTTCTTCCCTTTCCGTGAGCAGGTCGGCGCCCATATCTCGCTACTGCTGGTCTTCGTCGACCGATCTCGGCAAAATTGCTGCCGCCGGCCGCGCGGCGTCAAGCGGGGACGACGCCCCGTGCCTCGTCGAATTCGACGGCGAGGCGGTCGAGGAGCAGCCAGCCGGAGGGCGTCAGACGAACCCCGCCGGGCACCCACTCGGCCCAGCCGCGGCCGACCCACGCCTCGGCCATTGCTTCCTGCTCCGCGCTCCACCCCTCGCGCGGCAGCCCTGTCCGCGTCCGGAGCGCGAGCCACGTCCGCTCCAGCTCGCGCGCCGCGCCTTCCACGCGCTCCCGCGACTCCACGGGTGAGCGCCCCGCCGCCAACGAATCTCGATACGCGGCCCAATCCCGCAGGTTCCACCGCCGCTCCGGCGGAACGTACGAGTGCGCGCTCGGCCCGAGCCCCAGATACGCAGCCCCCGTCCAGTACGCCGAATTGTGGCGCGACTCCCTGCCGGGCCGCGCGAAGTTCGAGACCTCGTAGTGCACGTACCCCGCCGCGGCCAGCCGATCAGCCGCGAGCATGTACTCCGCCTCGTATGCGTCCTCGTCCGCGAGCGTCTCCCGCCCCTCGCCCACCCACCGCCCGAGCGGCGTGGCCGGCTCCGCCGTGAGCCCGTACAGCGACACGTGCGTCGGCTCCAGTGCCAGGGCGCGGTCCAGATCCGCGCCCCAGTCCCGCCCGAGCCGGGCCGGCAGCCCGAAGATCAGGTCGAGGCTCACGTTCTCGATCCCCGCCCGCCGCGCCGCCTCCACCGCCCGCGCAGGACCGTCCGCATCATGCAGTCGGCCCATCCACCGCAGCGCGCCTTCATCGAACGTCTGCGCGCCCAGGCTCAGACGGTTCACGCCCGCCTCGCGCCAGCCGCGCGCCACCGCCTCGTCGAAGCTCTCAGGGTTCGCCTCGACCGTCCACTCCACATCGTCGGCCAGCCGGACGTACGGCTCCAGGCGACGACGCAGCGCCTCCATCGCCCCCGCACCCAGCAGCGACGGCGTGCCTCCCCCCACGTACACCGTCCGCAGCTGCAGCGGCCACGCCCACGACTCCGACTCCGCCAACAGCGAAAGCTCCGCCGAGACCGCGTCCAGCCAGGCCTCCAGCGGAGCCTCACGCACCACGTCGACTGCGAAGTCGCAATAGCTGCAACGTCGCACGCAGAACGGGACGTGTAGGTAGAGGTACTCCGGCGTCATGCCCTCCTCATACCCCGCCGCCCCGCCACGGAGCCATGCGACGGCTCTGAGCTATTTTTCCTTGAGAACGAATGGATTCGACGTCCGCTGCTCCAACGGGACCTCGACACCGAAGCCTGGCCGGTCCGAATCGTAATCGTGGACCAGAGGGTGCCACACGAGGCGGTAGGTCCCCTCGATCTCCGCCACCTCGAATATCGGAGCGATCCGCATCCCCGGAAGCCCCGCATATACCTCGAGCGTGCTCGTGTACGTCTTCCCCGGCTCGATCACGATCGGCGCACTCAAGCACGCCGGCACGACCGCCGACCACGCGGGCACCCACTCACCGTCGACCAGCTTCTCGAGCGACGGCGGTGCGACCCCGTTGCAGTTGACCACATAGACGGTCTTGCCCGTCCTGTTGGTGAAGGCGAAAGAGATTTCCCCCAACAGCTCCCGGTCCGTGCGCCGCAGCTCGTATACGAGCCGATCCGTCTGAATCGGCAGGCCCTCGTCGCTCTCCGGCGCCTCCAGCGGGCTCGCACACGCCCCGACAAGCATCGCCAGACCAAGAACACTGACCCTGTTCATGCCATGCCTCCCGGATCGATGTCTGATTCCCCGTTCTCTATAACGCCTATCCGCGACCAGGATTGCACACCGCTGCCTCTGCCCACCGGGCTTCGGGTGGCTGGATTCCGAGTCAGCAACTGTATTCCGGCA